>JASEGQ010000009.1 GCA_030017875.1 Candidatus Aenigmatarchaeota archaeon | reverse complement strand
GAGACTGAGGGAACGACCAAAAGCAAAGTCAGGGTAGCGTGCAACTGCACAGGAGAAGAGATAAGCAACATAACTCTTTGGCTTAACGGAATTGACAGAAAAGGGGTAAAAATAAATAGCAGAAGAATTGATTTCGAAGTGCTTTACACAAATCTTGACACTATAAATCCTTCTGATGTTTTGTTGATACTTGGAAATAAAAGCCTTTCTCCATATTATAACACTTTTAAAGAATACATTAAAAATGAAAATGGAATTGTTTTGATGGCTGATCCTACTATACAGCAAGTGCAGTCTGATATAGTTTATAAAGAGATTTTTGGGTTAAAAAATGCTTCAACTCAGCAAGTAGAGCCTTCGGATTATGATGAATTCAGAAGAAAGCCAAATAACGCAACTGATGTTATTTACACATCATGGAAATATTTCTATCACATACCAATCCCATTGTCTGCTTCGCCATCGGAAGAAATACCAACTGAAAACTTACCTCCGCCATCTTGTAGTCAAGTGAGCAATGGTTCTTTAAGGATACAGGTTTGTAATGTAAGCGAAGAGATGGAACCTTGCTCATCGCTTTTTTGGATATGCGACTCAAGAGTCTATTTCGATAATGATTGGAACGGAACCGCTGATACGGTTGTTCAGGAAGGAGAAAGTTTTAACATACTCAACATCAACAACCGATCTGAAAATTTCACGTTTGTTCTGAGCTATATCGAGCAAGAAAGGATTGGTGTGTCGTTTAGGCAAGATTATAAATTTGATGATTTCATAAAATGGAACGTAACCTACCTGAAACAACCAAAAGGAAAACCACCAGCATGGGCTCCTGCTTGGGGGTTAAGAGCACAACTTAAAAATTATACAGTTTTTGCGCCTGAGGATGGAAATTTGGATAGAATTCTGATCCAAGCTGCTAACAAAACTATTAACAATGAACCAGTTCCAGGTGTGATTCTAAACGTTACGCCAACAACAAGAGTTGCTTGGATCGCCAATTTTACAGAAGAAGGAGTAGGCGACGATGAAAGACTGCTTTTGATTTCTCTACTGCTCTGGGCTTCTAACAAAAGGGCTGTGGAAATTCCTCAGGCACTGAGAACAGTTCATCTCATTCCTTACATTAACGTTTATAATAGAGACATGTTTGAAGTCTACAGATTCAATCTTGGCCTAGGATATCCCTACTAATTTCTTTGATAAAAGCAAAACTATCAGACTCAAAACTATTATTTGAAGTATTGAAAAGATATCGATATCGGCTAGGCTTGGTGTGCCAGAGGAAACTGCCAGTGTCAAAACCTTTTCTGCATGCGTTGAATTCACCGTTATAATTACGTTTTCGTTTGCTGTTATACCTGTTGCGGTTATTTCGACTTCTGTTTTAGCAATTCCACTTGGAGTAACATTGTCAATGGTATCATCAAAAATTCTTGCTCGGATGTTGGCTGTTGAAATTGGCACAACTCTGTAGCTATCAAGTGCTGTGCCTTTGTTTTTTACATAAACACTCACAGGAAAAGCTTGACCAACTGTGAAAGAAGCGTTTGTCATACCAAGCCATGCATCGAAATCTGTTGCTACAGTGCTACTAATTAACATAGTGAAAATAAAAATCAATTCTATAGTAAAAAACATCTTTTCCATTCAAACACTATTTAAATTTGTTTTCTAACCTTTAAATTAAGGATTTGCTTGAAAACATTTAAGCATCTCCAGAAAATGAAGGTGATAAGTCTTATTTTCCTTCCAAATTTATCAATAACTTCAGAGACTATCATAGCCTAAGAAGATAGAATACCAGCAATAGCTGCAACAATAAAAATAATTTGTCTTATCTCGTACCTAGCAACTAAGCATTCCTTCAGAGAGCCTTATCGTCCCTTATCCCCGTTGATAGTGACTTGACACTTGTTGTTGCGATTCAAAAACTTTATCTTCGGTCTAAAACTTATAGCCCTCAAACTCAGGCATACTTCTAGATTGAAGTCAAAGGCTTATATAGATTTAGAACTCACTGGTAAAGAAGCTAATTTTTCAATAGATCAATCTAGAAATATTCGGAGAATCACCGTATTGAAAATGTAACAGGCAGAAAGGAGCTTCGAAGATGTGAAGGTTCCTTAAGAGTAAAAAGTAGTTAGGCTTTCCAAACCATTATCCTTGCAAAAACTCTTCTTATCCTTCCGCTCATTTCTTGAATTAACAAAGGAACTTCATAGACAATTCTGTCTATTGTTCCTATTGGCTTTTCTCCATAGCTTGCTTTAACCTCTAGAGTTGCTGTTGCAACTGCTCCCTCCGCTTCTGATGTTACAGTATAACTGCCAAGCTCGTTCGGAGCATTGAATGAGCAGTTATAGTCGCCAGAGGAGTTCGTTTCCGATGAACATTTTAATTGATTGTCTATCTTGACACTAACAGCTGCGCCCTGTATAGGGAGCCCATCAGAATCTAATAATTTTCCATAAGCAAGAACAGAATCATTCCACCAGACTTTTGTTGGTTTCAGATTGATCGTAATAGAATTTGATGCTGAGTTTGTTGTATTGAGATAATAGATACCAACAAGTGAGCTAAGAGCAAAAACAAACAGAATCTTTTTGTTCATGTTCTTCTATTAAAATTTGCTTTGATTTCAATTAAGTTTTACCTTAAAAGATTTCAAAATTATAATTCATAAAAATCTATTCCTTGAGACAAGCTTTTAAATTCTATAAAATTATTTAATTTTTTACAGTCACTGACATAATTAATTGTGAGAAAATGGTAGAAAGAAAAGAATTACAAGAAAAAATAATAGCTTATAGAATCTTAGAAGCGAGGCTAGATTCATTGTTGAAACAGAGGGATATGCTTGCTTCAAAACTGATAGAAATACAGACAACCTTGCAGAGTATAGACGAGATAGAAAAAAGCAAGGAAGAAGTTTTATTTCCAATCGGATCAGAAGCCTATACTTTTGGTAAGATTATGGACAAGAAAAAAGTGATAGTAGAAATCGGAGCAAATGTCGCCTTGGAAAAAACTACAGAAGATGGCAGAAAAATATTGAACAAAAGAAGAGTTGAGATTGGGAATGCGTTGAACTCGCTCCAAAAAAATATTGTTGAAATTTCCTCAAGCTTAGAACAATTGGAACCAGAAATAGAAGAACTAGCTAAAAGCTTAGAAAAGGAGCAGTAAAATGTTTGGAATTTTAAGGAAGAAACTATCAAAAGCTATAGAATCAATCTCTGAAAAATTTAAGAAAAAAGAAGAGGTTAGTAAAAAAGTTGAGACTAAAAAAGAAGAAATAGAAAAGATTATTGAGAAGATAGAAGAGAAGAAACCAGAAGAGATTGTTGAAGAGATTAAACCTATACAAGAAATTCCTGAAGCAAAAAAAGAAGTTGAAAAGATAATTGAAGAGGCCAAGCCAGAAATCGAAAGAGCAAAACTAAAAGAAAGGAAAGGCTTGCTCAAAAAAATAACTGAAAAGATAGTTAAAAAGATAAAAGAAAAGAAGCTGTCAGAAGAAGAGATAGAACCTATATTGAAGGAGTTGGAGACTGGCCTGATAGAGTCTGATGTCGCTTTCGTTGTTGCAGAAAAAATAAAAAATGATTTGAAGAATAGTTTGGTTGGAAAAGAGATAAAAAGAGGGAGAGAAAGGGAAGCTGCCATCGAGGCCTTGAGGCAGAGTCTGTTGGATATACTGTCTGTTCCGAAAATCGACCTAGAAGAAATAATCAAGAAAAAAAAGAGTGAGAACAGACCAGCTGTTTTTATATTTTTTGGAATAAATGGGGTTGGAAAATCGCTTAATCTGAGTAAAGTTGCAAAACTGTTAAAAGATAAAGGTTATAGGCCGATTATGGCTGCAGGCGATACTTTCCGCGCCGCTGGCTCAACACAGCTGGAAGAATATGGCGAAATGATAAAAGTACCTGTGATAAGCCACCAAAAAGGTGGTGATAGTTGCGCAGTAATATTTGATGCAATAAAAGCTGCTGAGGCCAGAGGATATGACGTAGTTCTCGCAGATTCTTCAGGTCGCATGCATACAAAAAAAGATTTGCTAGATGAATTAGCAAAAATTGTAAGAGTCAATAAGCCTGATCTTAAAATTTTAGTGCTCGACAGTCTTAGTGGTGGAGACGTACTTTTGCAATACGAATTTTTTAACAAAGCTATCGGTACCGATGCAGTGTTATTTGCTAAGGTAGACATTAATGAAAAAGGCGGGAACATTCTTTCTATATGCTATTCATTTAAAGTACCAATCATATTTCTAGGAACTGGTCAAAAACCAGAGGATTTGGTAGAGTACGACCCTAAGAAATTTGTAGAGAAATTGATCGGATCGTAGATCTTTATTTCCTTTTATTGAAGGAGACGGCAATTTCTAAGGTTTTTTTCAATAAAAAACTTTTTTGGTCAATATTGTTTAATTCCATGAGAAAATAACATTAAAGCTCTGCAGCAGAACACTTCCTTATTGGCTTCTAATAAGTTGTGATTACTTATATATCTTCATCTTTGTGTTGGAATGATTCAAAAAATTATTTGAATTTAATGGTCCTAAACTTCTTTCTAAACTCTTTACATATTTTTTTACACCTCTAAAATAGTGTCTACTTAACTCACAATTCTTATCATAGATCTTTATGCACTTTCGGGCCTCCCGAGCAGCAGTTATACAATTCCTTTTTGCATCTTCTAAGGCAGAAAAGTAATTAAACTCGTGACTTCCTGGGGGAATTAATAAAGGAAAATTTGAATTGAATATCTCTCTCCCCAAAGTTTCGAGGTCTTGAATTTTCCAACAATATAAAAGAGAACATCCTGGCCGAGAGAAGTGTTCGCATATATTTTGTGTAAAATATATTTCATCTATTAGTTTTTTAAACTTATTTTTTAGTTCTTCTAAGTTATTTTCATTCATAAACTACTATATTATTTAAACTTTAAAATATTTTATACTGTAGTATGTTCGATAACCTAGGAAAAAGCCTAAGCAATCTTATAAGAAGGATTGTTACTGGCACTGCAATAGACAAAAAGTCCGTGGAAGAAATTCTAAAAGATTTAAAAATAATTCTTTTGCAATCAGATGTCGATACAAAACTAGCCGAAGAACTTGTTAGTAAAATAAGAAAAAAATGTCTGGAGGAAAAGATTCCTGCCGGCTTAACTCTTAGGGAACATGTTTTAAAGGTCATCTATGAGGAATTGGTTAAACTGTTAGGGGAAAAGCCTTCTACATTAATTGGAAAGAAAAAGATAATGCTTGTTGGCTTATTTGGTACAGCAAAAACTACAACCTGTGCAAAACTCGCAAGATATTTTCAAAAACAAGGCCTTAAGCCAGCTTTAATTTGTGCAGATTATCACAGACCTGCCGCAACTACTCAGCTCCTTCAGCTTAGCCAACAGATTAACGCTCCTGTACATATAGGCAAAGACCCCTACAGCGCTGTAAAGGACGGGCTTGAAAGATTTAAAAGCTATGATGTAGTTATCATAGACACGGCCGGCAGGAATGCTCTTGATACTGCCCTAGCTAATGAGATGAAAAGACTTGCAGAGATTGCAAAACCAGACGAAGTATTGCTAACAATTCCTGCAGATATAGGAAAAGTTGCTGGCCCACAGGCAAACGAGTTTAATAAGCTAGTTGGAATCACAGGAGTGATAGTAACAAAAATGGATGGTACAGCAAAAGGAGGAGGAGCTTTAAGCTCTTGCTCTGTAACAGGAGCAAAAGTTAAGTTCATTGGTACAGGAGAAAAAATTGAAGACTTGGAAGTTTATGATCCGGAGAGGTTTGTCTCTCGTTTGCTTGGTTTAGGAGATCTACGGACTTTGCTAGAAAAGGCTAAAGAAGCTGAGATAAAGCCTGAAATGGCTGAGAAAATTGTCGAAGGCAGATTTACTCTACAAGACTTCTACGATCAAATCGAAGCTCTAGGAAAAATGGGCCCTCTACAAAGCATTGCCAGCATGGTTCCTGGATTTGGAATGATGAAGCTGCCAGAAGATGTTATGGAGAAACAAGAAGAAAAGCTTAAACACTTCAAGTTTATCTTGCAATCCATGACAAGAGAAGAAAAGGAAAATCCTGATATAATCTCTGCTTCTAGAATAAAACGCATAGCAAGAGGAAGTGGAAGACCTGAACATGAAGTTAGAGAGCTGCTAAATCAATATGAAAAGATGAGGAAAATATTAAAGAGTTTTGGCAGAACCGGGCTGGAAAGGGGAGGTCTAAAGCAATTGATCAAACAATTCGGATTCAAGCTATAAGTTGAGAAGATGGCAAGAGAAGTAATTATCTTTTTCATCGGAATTTTCTTGCTCACTCAGGTATTAGGCTTGTACATAGGCAGCAAATACATAAATCTGATAAAAGCCATGCCAGAACTGCAGCCACAGCTCTTTCCTGGAGTAAGCCCTCAGAGTATAGAGAATTCCATTTTTCTCTTGTTTTATATTCTCGCCATCACCGTAGTAATAATTCTGGTAATCAGGTTCAAAAAGATTCTCCTTAGGGGTATAGAAGCTGTTGCAATATTTTTCGCTTCTTTAATAACTTTTGACTTTTTGTTTCCGATAGCAATATTTTCTATCCCAGTGTCTATTTTTTTATCCCTCGGCTTAACTTCATGGAAGATGCTAAGGCCAAGCGTACTAAACCAAAATTTAGCAGTAATATTTTCGGTCTCAGGGGTAGGAGCGTTTCTTGGAGTTTCTCTTGGGATATTGCCAGTTCTAGTTTTTATAATCTTGCTTTCTTTTTATGATTTCATCTCTGTTTTCGTTACAAAGCACATGATTTACATAGCAAAAGAGATAGCAAAAACTCCTACAGCATTTTCAGCCGCCTTCCCATATAAATTCAAAAAACCAGTTTACTTTGTTGTTGGAAGTAAAAGGGTGAAAAGGCATTATCAGCTTGGAGGAGGGGACATAGC
The DNA here is from genome assembly GCA_030017875.1 of Candidatus Aenigmatarchaeota archaeon. Classification (GTDB taxonomy): domain Archaea; phylum Aenigmatarchaeota; class Aenigmatarchaeia; order CG10238-14; family SCSR01; genus JASEGQ01. The sequence continues at coordinate 14,307 of JASEGQ010000009.1, read as the reverse complement.
AATTCCATTAATGTTCTCTGTCTCGGTTCTTAGAGAATTCACTTTTTATCACACGGTTTTCTCGATGTTAGGTGCAGTCGCTTCACTTTGCTTAATTACTTATTTTGTTACAAAAAAACACATCGCTCTACCAGCTCTCCCCTGGATCAGCTCTGGAATGTTAATTGGTTTTTTAATCTCTGCAATAACTATTTGACTTGCTCAAAAACTTGTTCTGTCGGAAAAACTTCGATCCCTTTTTTCGTTATTTGAATGGGATGAATTCCTGTATCGTGATAAGTTGTCCTCATCTTTCTTACGGACAAGGCACGAGTCAAAACATTTCCCTCTCTCAAAAAGTGCAAAATGATAATGCCGTCTGCAACAAATTCCTCAACTCCAAAAGAAGATATCGCCGGAGTGCCTTCTGGAATCTCGGAGACAATCACAGTTGTGCAACCTAGATTTTTTAGCATCTTGCTCAGTTCGAATATGCTTTTTCTTACCTGAAACTTTTTTTCAAAGAATAGGCCGAGAATTGCTGATTGGTCGATGACAAGCCTTTTGGCTTTGATTCTATCAACCTCGTCTTCTATTAAAGCCTTTAGCTTATCAAAATTATACAGCTCTGCTTTTATCACAGAAAGCAATTTTTTATTTATCAGAGAATTCAGATCCCAACCAAAAGCATCAAGAGTATTTTTTATCACTCTTCCTGGTTCCTCCTCTAAGCTAACATAAACTCCAGGCTCTTTGTACCTAATAGCACCATTATAAAGGAACTGAATACCGAACAAAGTCTTTCCGGTTCCTGCCCCTCCTGAGAGGAGGACAGTTGACCCTCTCGGAATACCGCCACCCATAAGTTCGTCCAAACCCTTGATGCCAGTTTTTACTCTCTCAATCACAATATCATATTTATCTTATATAAATTAAAGATTTCTTAGATCGAATGATAAAAATAAACACTCTGAAAGACCTGAGGAGAGAGTTAAGTACTCTACCCTTTCGGGGTATTGTACTGTTTATAACAAATGTGAATAATTATTTTAGAGATAGCGTTTACATAATCAAGATCCTAGTCAATTCTTTAAAGTTTGACGGAATATACATAACAATAAACAAGCCGTATCAGAATCTAATTGGGTTGCTTAAGAAAAATCGAGTTGACACAGAAAAATTGTTTTTCATTGACTGCATAACAAAAACGGTTGGCGGAAAGCCAGAAATAGCGGAAAACTGCCTGTTTATAGCTTCACCACAAAATCTAACAGAGCTTGGGGTGGCACTATCTCAGGCAATGGAGGCTATGAAGGGGAAACCGAACAAATTTTTGTTGTTGGATTCCCTCTCCACTCTGCTCATCTATAACAACGCTGGCACAGTTGCAAGGTTCAGCCACTTCTTAACAACAAAGATAAGGTTATCTAAGCTGAAAGGTGTATTTATTATTGTAGAAAAGGAAATGGAAGAAAAGCTATTGATAACACTATCAGAATTTTGCGACAAGGTGATAAAGCTACAGATAGAGAGATGAGAAAATGATATACGAGTTTCTTGTTTTGAATTTGGTTGGAGTAACGCTAGGATTTTTTACAGTGCTATGGTTCTATGTCTCTAACAGAAGATTTCTTGCCGGGGAAATAAAAAAATTTGTAAACAAGATAACAGCTGGGATGCTGTTCCTCTACTTCAGTATTGTGGCTTCGTCTGTGATAGAGATACACGGCATTTACGGGTCTCTACTAGAAATACCAAAATACCTGTTCATAATCGCGGGCTTTTCTTGTTTCTATTGGGCCTCTATGGCTCTCAATAAGATATCTAAAGTTTTGGGATTTAGGTCAGAAATTATGCCAAAAAAACTGAAAAAAATATTAAAATAACTCAAAAAAGAGCTCCAAACATCTGCCTTATGAAAAATCTCACGCCAATAAAAATAGCTATGGAAAGAGACGAGACTATTGGAAAAATTTTTATTCCAAATTTTTTATCCCCCTCTTTAATTAAGCCGAAGGCCAAACTACCAAAAAAATTTGTTATCGTTATTGCCGTTAGAGAGAATAAGAATAAGAAATCGGAACTTATCCGTGGTGTGGTTGGTGAAAGAGACCCTGTGAGGATTTCCCTTAAGCCGAGTGACGGACTAAACTTAAGCATCGTCTCTAAAAGATACGTGGAAACGCCATACAGAAGAGGAACACCAAAGACGCAGGCGAAGAGTATAAAGATACCGTACATCAAGACACTCGCCTCAACCTCCTTCTTCAAATTTCTTAATTCCTTTATGTCCAGAGCAGTCCTTTCGAGCAGTCCTGCGAGCTCTCCTCCTGATCTTATTCCCTCGGCTATCAACTTGAAAGTCTTCTCGATCAATTCGGACTTTAGTTTTTTTGGTATGTTCATCATAGCCTCTTCTATCGGCTTTCCTGTCAAACTCTCATTCGCGGCATTGCTTATCTCCTTTCCCAGAGGACCGAATTCTGGCCTCGCTGACAACAAAAAAACCCTATCGATTGTCAACCCAGAACGAATGTTTGCCGAGATAAGCAGCAAAGCGTCGACCAAGTTATCCTCAGCGATCCTTGCTCTTGTGTCTGCTATGAACAACAAGATAAAATAGAGGAAGAGTTGTGAGAAAATAAAAACTACTACCAGAATGAAAAGGAAAAGATAAAAAGATGTGCTTAAGAAAAAAAGTGACACAGAAAAACTCAGACCAAAAGAAAAGAGAAGGTAGAAATTTAAAAACTTTTTTGGATCTATTGTAATATCACAAAACCTCATCACTTCTTCTATCTTTCTCAGATACATCACATCACCGCTGGCCTTCTACTCTCGATCAGGCCGATGAACATGTACTGAAAAATTGCAACAGCAACTATAACAAACAAAAACACGTGCTCTGTAAGTCCAAAGCCAACAAAACCTGAAATGATGACTAAGACAATCAACCCCAGAGTTGGAAAGATTATTGAAAAAAGCGTGAACATTAGAGCTAGAGGATTCAGCTGAGAGCCGTACTTTCTTATTTCAACCCTTTGCTCACTTATTATTCCAGCGACTATAGCCTGTAGGGTATTGCCTATGTCCGCCCCGGCCTTTGAAGCGTTCGACAACTGCCAAACAGTCCTTCTGTAGTGCAGAGAGGGATTCCTCATCGCACTATTTTCTAAGGCATCTGTTAAAGAAATTCCGGCCTGCGTGTCCTTTATTATCTTTTTGAATTCTTGAGAAACACTTCCATAACCGGCTTCCGAAACAGAGACAATTGAATCGAACAAGGGAACACCAGAAGAGGTTTGAACCATAAGGTGTCTCAGAGCTGCCAAGAGATTTTTTTCTAGAGATCTAACACTTCTCCGAAGCAGAAGCTTTGGATAGAGGGCCAAATAAACAAAAACCAAAAATCCAATTGCAAATCCCTCTAGAGACGAATAAAGAACAGACTGCAAAGAAAAAACTCTAAGGAAAAAGCTAAGTGAGATTGTTATTCCAAGAACAAGAGAGAAATAAAGAAATGAAGCAAGTGCTGCGATCGCTAGATACTCTTCACTGCTGTACTCTGATTCCAGTTGAACTAGCTCTATTTCCAAATAAGGAAAAAACTTAGACAAAAATCTTCCTATGCCCATTAACCCCTTACTCATCTTTACTGCTTTAGAAGGAAGGAAAGGAATCTTCAAGACATTACCTCTCCAAAAATTTCTTGAGGGGATTTGTTTTTCTCTATACCATGAAGAAGATCCTCAGGTCTTGCGTAAAATTCGACCACAACCCTTCCAACGCTATCCAAACTTCTTATCTTATTTTTTATCATCCAGCCCAAAATCTTTTCCCTTTCTTTTAGATCTTGGCGCAATTCATTTTCTGTCATCCCTGTAAAGAGTTTTAGCTCTTCTAAGACTCTCACACTATCGTTCTCCTTTATTATCTCATCCTTCACGCTTCTCCATCTAAAAAGAGTATTTATTTTTATGCCAAACCTTCCTGCCTCCCTTGCTGCCGGAACAAGTTCTCCTAACTCAAAAACTCTCCTTATCCCGCTTCTCCTTTCCCTGAACATCACCAAGATAAGCTGCAAGGCCTCCAACATTATGTCTGGCAGATTTATCGGTGGATTTGTCAGTCTTCTATAAACCTGATCGCTCGTCTCTGCGTGTATGGTTGAAAGCACAGCATGCCCGGTGTGCATCGCCTCAAACAGAACTTCTGCTTCTCTTGCCCTTCTTATCTCTCCGACTATAACTCTGTCTGGCCTCATCCTTAAGGCATTTATCATCAGATCGAGCATCGAGACTCCACCCTTTCCTTCTGGGTTTGGCTCGCGAGTCAGCAAAGGAATCCATTGCAAATATCTTGGAAGTTTTATCTCTCTTGTTTCTTCTATGGAAATCACTCTCTGATTCTGAGGTATGAATGAGGCGAGTATGTTCATCATCGTAGTTTTTCCAGAAGCAGTCCCACCAGCGATCAGTAAATTCATCTCATACTGTATTGCTAGCCAGAGCAAGGCAGCTACGCCTTGAGAAATTGTCCTCATCTCTATGTAATCTGTTATCGCCCACGGCCTACGAGCAAATTTTCTTATCGTCAACGTATTTCCAAAGACAGAGATCGGATAAAGAGTTGCGTTGACCCTATCTCCTGTCACAAGATAAGCATCTAGCAAAGGAGTTAGAGTTGTTATTTGTCTCCCGACTCTTCTCCCCACAAGGCTAGCAAAATTTTGAATCTCTGCTTCAGATGGAATGAAAACGTTTGTTTTTAGCCAGCCGAATTTCTTGTGATAAACCCACAGAGGTTCTTTCGAGCTATTTACACAAATCTCCTCCAAAAAATCATCGCTGAGCAATACCTCTATGTCACCTAGGCCGAGCATTCTCTGCACAAGCCTGCCCGCCAGAAACTTTTTTTCATATTCAGACAACTTTGGAATGTTTTTTTGTATGAGCTCGAACGCCTTTTTATAGAACTTTTCTTTTAACTCTTTTATAACAGTGGGATCTAAAACCTCCTGAGGCTTTATAGAGATTTCCTTGAGAAGCTCTGATTTTATGACGTCAAGAAACGCCTGAGTGGCCTCTTCTATTTTAGGAATAGTTAGCCTGTAGATGAGATTGAGCTCTTTGGGATCTTTTATGATTTCGACCTTTCCTGTAACTTCGTCTGCCATCACTGAATACTCATCTAGGCGCTCGACCTTCATCTTTCCTTCCTCTTTAATATCGCTTTTCCTACCAACGGGTATTCCAGCTCGATTAGGCCATGATCCCTTAACGCCTTTGCCCATCTCTCTATCTCTCCTTCGGAAATTTTTAACTCCTTAGAGGCCTTGTCTAGACTTATCCGATTCCTCTCGTTAATAATTTTCAATAGCTTATCTATGTCTGTCTCTATCTCAGGTCTCTTTGCTTCTCCTCTTATGACAGCTTTTGCTAGCTCTAAGGCAAGAGTCTTTACCAAGTCTCCTCTCGTTACTATCCCAACAAGATTTTTCCTCTTATCGACAACAGGCAGCCTATTAATATTATGCCTACTCATCATCTTTGCTGCCTCGGATATTTCTGCATCTTCTAAGATGGTTACAACTTTTTTCCTCATTATTTTCCTCACCTTTACCTTGGTCAACCTCTCAACTTGTTTCGGAAATCTTCTGTCTTTGAAAGATAGTATCAAACCTAGAGGAGACCTTCTACCAGCAATACTTATTATATCAGATTCAGAGACTATTCCGACAACCTTATTTTTTTCTAAAACAGGAGCACCACTTATCTCATTTTCTCCCAAAACTTGAATCGCTTTTTTTAGGTCCATCTTAGGGTCTAAAGTTATAACCCTCCTCGTCATAACATCTCGAACTTTCATGCTATCACAACTGTGTCGTTCTTCCAAGACCCAAAAACGCTGTTGTTAACTAATATTATATTTGGTGGATATTTAACATGTATTTTTTCGTTTGTTTGTTGCAAATCAACTCTATTTTTTACATAAATCGGGATATCAGAAGTTATGTTGAACTTGGCTGGATTATCTATACACGTTTTTATTGCTTGCTCATCTCCCACATCCATTTGCAGGCAACTCATCGTTGATGGATCCAGATTCTCAGTTAGCTCCAAACATTGATGAGTAGTATTAACAACAACGATATGAAAGGCCAAAGTCCCTGGGCAAGGAATCGAATCACAACCAGAACTCCACGAATAGCCAAACAAAGCATGGTCGCTTATGTTGATCAGGACATCATATCCTGTAACGTTTGCAGAAAAAGTGGGGACGACTTCGTATCTCCCGTCTCCGTAGTCTAAATGCTGATAAGTTATGTTGTGTGGAGAAATGATGAGCGGAAGTCTTGGTATGAGGGCAGAGATGTCTATTCTCACCTGAATGTCTGAAAAGTTTTGAGCAAAGTTTTTAAACGCAAGAGTATCGTTAAGAAAATTCGTTGCCTGTGGCAAGTTCTCCTCAAGAGTGACAGAATTATTAGAAGTTTTTATTCTGATCCCGCTCTCCCTATAAAAAATCTCTTTAAAGGCATTTTCTATCGAGTCAAACCTGTAGTAAGTTTTATCAGACGAAGATAGATGCAATGTGCTGAGTTGTGTATGGCTCAGCGCTATCAAAAGCGCGAGACCGAACGCTGTCAGAAATAACAAAACCATCGATATACTGAAAAATACCCCCTTCATCTCGATCCGACCAACAGAGTTGCGAAAGAATATTTTTCAACTTCATTGTTTTCAAACTTAACAAACAACCTATCCGCTCTATGAACGTCTTTACCCAAACTTGCATCCGGCTCAACTAGAACAATTGTCTCGTTCAAAACAAAGTTGCCGTCTTGGTAATTGTACACCTTGATCTCAAGCTTTGCAACAAGAGTTGTACCCAAAAACTGTCTCAGGCCTTGAGTTATCAAGGATGCGTTGAGCGTGTCGAGCGTTCCGTCCTTGTCCAAAACCAATAGGATGTCATTAGCCACTCTCTCTAGATAAAGAAAATGATCTTGTTTTGGCACTTGAGATAGAGCTAAGATGATGATCGACGCTATTCCAATTGCTAACAAGACGTCAACAGTTAAAGCAAACCCTTTCAGTCCCATATAGTCAGCTCCATCACAACAGCTTCCCCTTCCAAAAGGCCGAACCTCTTCGTTGAAACAGCTTGCTTAAAATTAACCGGAGCATTTCCGTGATAAGCGAAAACACTTCTGTTTAAATAATAAACTTTAAAGTAGAACTCGTACCCATCTAACCCAATCAATTTTTTAGTCCGATTATAATCCAAGCTCGTAAAATTTCTGATCTTATTTTTATCAAAGACATGAGCATAAGCCAAGCCTATAGCACTTACGTTGCTCACATTCTCTTCCCACCTTTCTGGAGCTCCTGGGAATCTAACCAAAGAATCTGATATAGAAAGAGCTAGCGCCTCAAACCCTTTCATCGCTTGTACTTCTTTAAGACTTAAAGTGAGTCTCTCCCATGTCAGGATATAAAACCAAAATACTACTATGAAAACCGCTATAGCTATGAAAAGGTCTATGGAGAAGATTTGGCCTCTCAATCTATCACCACAACACTCTCTAAATTCTTGAAGGTGACGTTGCCTTTCTCTAGTTCAAAATCTGAGGAAGTCCCATTTGTTACAAGACTTGTTTGCAGAGAACAGCTAGTTGCTTCGTTGTTCCACTTGACCCTAACAAGCCTAGAACTGCCTGAGATCTCTATCGAAAAATTTTTGTTCTCGAGCTTTTCAGGTATCTCTAGTATTTGAGTAAAACCATTGCCGCTCGACATTACTTCAGAGATGGTAGAAGATATCTGAAGACATTGCCCATTTGCCTTGATGAACTCTCTGCCGAACCTTAGATCACTCAATCTCTGATAGTAGAGAAATGAGCAAAGAGCAAAGAGCAAAACCGTGAAAGAAATCACAATCAAAAACTCAGTCCCAACTAAAGCTTTCATTTTTCTCCTAGAAAAAATCAAATCCATGAAACACCATACTCCAAATAATCTTCTCTTGAAACATGGCTCGCAGCTGTTGGCTGAGTCAGTAGCCTGACCAAAATTCTGTTCGTTGAGCTTAGGAAATTGCCAGCATCCGTAACGTTGCAAACAATTGTTGTCTCTTCTGTACCCACTGAACCAGAAAAACAACTGATCCATTGCGAGCTTGTAAAGTTAAAGATCTCATACCCATAGGTTGCTGGGGCTGAGGACTTCCAGTTGAGTGAAACGTTTATTGAGCTTATGCTATAGACATCTTCTTCTACTGGCTGGGAGGTGTGCCTTACCTCTAGGAAATAATTTGCAGAGGTAACTCTATACACCAAATAATCTTCCATCATTTCATGAGGAGTAGTTTCGCCAGAGGAGTTAAGTCTAACTCTTATTCTGCTCCCAGAAACGTAGTACGAAGGATTTGCTGTTATATTGCACTCCATTTGGATATAGCTTACGCCAACAGAAGCTTGAGAGCACTGCTCCCATGCAGGAGTGTTGAAATTGTAGATGAAAAGTGTGAAGGGAATTCCTTCGGAAACATTCGTTTTTAAAACTGTTGTGACGTTTATGCTTGTTATAGACGCAGGATCTTCTGAGATTGTTGAAGAGTTGTGTTCTACAGAAATGTTAGCGTAGGCTGCTGTATAAGTAACATAGTATTGAACATACTCCTCTTTCAAAGTCCCTTGACCACTAGCGGTTGAATTAATTCTTATCCTTACTTTGTTATCAGAGGAAACGTATTTTTGAGGATTATCAGTCACGTTGCACCATTTAGTGTAGTATGTGTTTGCAGTAACAGCCTGGGATTGACATGGACTCGTATCCCAGCCAGAATCTGTAAAGTTATATATGTACAGCTGATATGCGTCATCGAGAGTAGAAGTGAAGTTAATTGAAACGTTTATGCTGTTCAAAGTTCCTGAATAGCTTATAGTTGCGTTGTGCTCTACTGATACTGCGTAATGTGTAAAGTTTAAGAAAACGTTATCCCACTGTGCTTGTAGCCAGTTAGCCGTTCCTTTTGATGCAGCTACTAATCTTGACTTTAGTTGAATCTCGTAAGTTCCGCTCTGAGTAAAATTTTCTGTTCCTACAGTTATAGTTCTTGTTGTCCAAGGAACAGCACTAGCAGGAAGTGTAACAGTATCCAAAGTAACGCTTGTTCCGTCTGGTTTAAAAAGGATAACATCCAACTGACTGCCTGTTCTGAAAGAATTTCCAATAAGTTCATAATCCCATCTTAATGTAACAGAATCAGGCACTCCTAAAGTATAGTCAAAACTTTGATTTGTGAAGAATGTGATGTCTGCGGGTTTTGCTGCTGTACTTCTTGCTTTATGATAATAACTTGGAGAAGGATTTCCACCAGTCGAATTATAACCATAACTCGCAGTTCCAGTAGTAACGGTTGCGGAAGTAACCCAAGCTTCTGTTCCAGTATCCCCACCCATAGTCGAATTTCTTAAAGGCGCTGTTTTTATCTCAGCTTTTGTAATATCCCAAGTCAAGCCATCTCCATTAACGTCTAAGTAAGAGTTTATAGTTGCTTGGCTTGTAGTCGAAGCATTTCCTGTAATGTTTATAGAAGAGCTTTGATTGTAGTGGCTAGTAAAAGTCCCTAGTTGCTCAGAAGAGGTAACATTATAGTTTGCTCCATCTAGAGAAGAGGTAAAGTCCGCTGAAGTCGTGTTTATTCCTGTTATGTTTGTTGTTTGAGACTGAGAATAATTTGAGGTTTCACCCTCACCACTAACTGATTGCACCTCATAGTACACGCTATCGTCAGCGTCCAAGCAATCAGTAGAGTTTAAAGCAGTTCCACTTATAACCTCTGTGGATTCTTCATAATAGACAGAGCGGCCGAATATAGTTAAACCAATCAGCACATAACCCTTTTTAGTCATCCTTAAAAACACGTCGTACCTTCCTTCTGATATAGGCAAAGAACCTGAAACGTTTGCCTTCGAATTTAAGAACACGTCTGAAACCAAGCCATTCGATAACTTGACTTTAACTAAAATTGTTTTGTTCTCTATGCTTATGTTGACAACCTCTTTTGGGATGTAGACAGAAACACACGCCTGCGCACCCGGACCTAGAGAATAGAGATAGTTTGCAGTACTAACCAGCGTATCAACCATCGCGTTTGCCTGAGAGATTTTTATCGTGTCAGAAGAAAATGAAAGGGAATAGTAAAAGAAAGGAAGTATCGCACCGATGATTATTGAAACAACGAGCAAATACTCGAGGGAAATTTGAGCCTTCATTAATTATTTTTATGTGTTCCTTTCTATATCATAATTTACTTAGATATAATACAGCGATTAAAATGGAAATTGAAAAGAGAGCGATAGAGATACTTAAAGAAGGCTACATGTGTGACAATTGCCTTGGAAGAACATGCGCAGGTCTACTTACAGGTTACACCAACAGACAACGCGGCAAAATAATAAGACAGTTTTTAGCACTTTCAATAGACTCTGGAGAAAAAATTGAGGTTGACAATTCAAACTTCTATGGAATAAGGTTCAGAAACATAAAAATTAAGCCAGAAAGGCCAAAAGAATGCATGGTGTGTAAAAACTTTTTTATTGAAAAAATAGACATGATAGCAGAAAAAATTGCAAAAAAATTAGAAGAAATAGAGTTTGAAACTTTTCTTATAGGCACTGTCATACCGGATAGCATTCTAAAAAAAGAAGAGGAAATCTGGAACAAAACCGGTATAGAATTTACAGAAACGATTAAATCTGAAATCAATCGTGAACTGGGAAAAAGAGTGGAGAAAATAACAAAAAAGAAATTTGAGCAAAAAGATCCTGACGTTACAGTTATAACCGATTTGAACACAGGGAAAATTAAAACTGAGATAAGGAGCTTGTACATCTTTGGAAAATATAAGAAGCTAGTCAGAGGAATACCCCAAACAAAATGGGTTTGCCATCGGTGCAAAGGCGTAGGATGCAGCTACTGTAAGGGCATTGGAAAATTGTACTTAACTTCTGTTCAAGAGATAGTAGAAAAACCTTTGCTTAAAGCTGCAAAAAGCAAAAGCTCTTCATTTCATGGCCATGGTAGGGAAGATATAGATGCTAGATGCTTAGACTACAGGCCATTTGTTATCGAAATAGTCAAACCGATAAAAAGAAAAATTGACTTGAAGAAAATTGAAAAAGAAATCAACAAATCAAAAAAAGTTAAAGTGAAAGGCTTAAAATTCACAACAAAAGATACTATAAACAAATTAAAATTCGCAAAAATAGACAAGACTTATCTAGCTACAGTTGATTTTGAAAAAACAATCGAAAAGAAGAAGCTAAAAGAGCTAAGGAATTTAACCAAAGAGCCGATATTACAAAAAACTCCTTTGAGGGTTTTGCACAGGAGAGCCGACAAGTTTAGGAAAAGATCAGTGAAAAAAATATCTTGGAAGATATTAGCAGGGAAAAAATTACAGTTGAAGATAACTGCCGAGACCGGCCTCTACATTAAAGAGCTAATAACAGGAGATGAGGGAAGAACAAAACCGAGCGTGGCTGAAGTTTTGGGCAACAAAGTTAAAAAGATAAGTTTAGATGTCATAAAAATACACACAAAGCGTTGAGTATGGTTAAGAAGTCTAGAGGTTCTAGAGCAAGAACAAGGAAGAAGCTTACTCAGAAGCCAAGGTATAGGCCTCCGATAACAAAATTTTTACAAGAATTCGAGAGAGACCAAAGAGTTGTTATACTGCAAGAGCCCTCATCTCAAAAGGGTATGCCACACCCGAGATTCAAAGGAAAAATTGGTAAAATTATAGATAAGAGGGGAAAGAGTTATATTGTAGAGATAGTAGATGGTAATAAGGTAAAAAGGATAATTTCGAGGCCAGAGCATCTAAAGGTGGTTTGAGTGAACGTGCTAGCAGAAGAGGTAATAACAGATTCAGATGCAGAGCAGATGCTCGAGAAGAGAGCAAAAGAGACAGAACTCAAGTATGAGCAGAAGAACGCTCTAGAGATATTAAGAAAGTTTGTTAAGGTTGAGCACGAGAAAATCAAAATTTTAGTTGAAGAATTAAAAAAGATTGAGAGGTTGCGAGATAGACAGATAGTTGCTATAGCTAACTTTTTGCCTCAAGATAAAGAAGACTTGAAGGCTGTACTGCACAAGGAATACACGAGCTTTACCCCAGAGGAAATCGAAAAAATTCTGGAAACTGTTAAAAGAACTATCTAGTTCTTCTGGTGATTCTATGATGAAAGACGATTATGTGATAGTGTTGGATTTTCTTCCTCATGGTAAGGCAAGCGACAGAAAGGCTGAGCCCCTTGTTCAAGTCTTAGGAGAAAAGTTTTTCAACCTTTTAGAGGTTGTCATTAGAGATGACACAGAAGTTAAGCCTAAAGAAAGAATCTACATAGGAGGAGAAAAAAGAGATAAAGTGAAGTACATAAGAGGGAGGATAAGCTACAGAGACCTGACAAGTTTTGCGAAGAGCGAGTTAGAGGAGATATTAATAGAGTTAATGAGCAAGGAAGAAAAAAAGTTTGTCAATGTTTTCAACATCGCAGGTCCCATGTCTACGAGAATGCATACCCTTGAGCTACTACCAGGAATCGGAAAAAAACATCTCTGGGACATAATTCGAGAGAGAAAGAAAAAGCCTTTTGAGAGTTTTAAGGATTTACAAGAAAGGGTCGAGATGTTACCGGACCCGAGGAAGATGATAATCAAGAGAATTTTGAAAGAGTTGGAAGGAAAGGACAGACACAGGCTCTTTGTAGGTGCTGGTGTTTTTTGATCACTCCTCTGCTGCTTCTTTCACTGCTATAGCCACAGAGATCCAGAGCAAACCTCCTACTAAAAAGAGAACAAAGGATATGAGCAGGGCAAGGCCAAATCCCACATCTGTAACTCCAAGGGTCTTTTCTAAATGACCAGAGATCATAGAGCCGAGCAGAATACAAATAGAGCCAAGAACCCAAAAGGTCACAATCTTCCAGTTCTTTTTGACCATGCTCTCTAATTCTAATAAAGTTTTAAAATTTATAAGCTTGCCATAAAAATGCAATTAAGGTTTGCAGAAGGCGCAGACAAGACGTTTTACTCATTTTAACGTTAAAAAGTTTATTTACCTTTTTTTTCTCAAGATTAGGAATAATTAATTTTTAAGTATGTCACAAGCTTCTTGTCATCCCTGTAACTTCCACCTCGCCAACCTCCTCTATAGCCCTCAGCTTGTTCTCTATGGCTTCTAGTTCTCCACCTGCGTCTGGAATTATCTTAACTAAGTTAATTGCAACAATACCAAAAGCTATCGGTTCGCGGGAGATTTTCTCTGGCTCAACCGCAGCTTTTAATTTTTCTTCTAGCTTATCTAAATTCACCTCAACAGTTTTCGGCAACACTCTAAAACTGACTATAACTTCTGCCATAATATCATGGCCCCACAAAACCGCAGTCAGGGTTTGGGCAAGTGTATTTATTGCTTAGGGCTTTGCAGTTAAAGCATCTTATAATCTCAACTTTACCACAATTTGGACAACTGAAGCGGACAAAATTTTTCTTTGCAGTTATGTCAACTCCACATGTCGAGCATCTCAGTTGCATTATTTATGCTTGGTGATAATAATTTTTATAGGTTACTGTAGCCCCTATAGTCTAATGGACAGGACGCTGGTTTGCGGATTTTTTGTAAACAACCGGTAATTCGGGTTCGAATCCCGATAGGGGCACTATCGCACAACCGCATTTCCTAACCTATTTGCAATAATTGTGAAAGTGAATTGGCAAAAATTTAAAGAGTTCTTGAAGGCAGACCCAAATATATTGTGTGAAATGCACCAAGGCTGCGAATCCATAATCTTTAAACTTCTTGACCATGCAACTACCTGCTAAACTAGCTACTCAATAACCTCAAATTAACATCAACACTTGGCTCCTTCCCTGGAAAGAAGCCGTGTATTCCATTTTCTGCTAATATACTGTTTCACAACTTAAGATCGATGGCATGCTTTCTTATATTCTATAAAACAATGAATATGTGATCAAAGTTTGTGCTACTTCCTAATTTTGGTATTGATTTCTATACCTCTGTTCTGAGAAACCTGTACTTTTCCTCTCACACAAAACTGAGAAACTGGACAGAAGTTCTTCTTGATGCACGTACCATTCGTTCTATACGAACAGCCATATCTACTTAGGTTCCATAGAGGAAAATCAAATTGTAATCTATAGTATCTTGTTCCTTTGCAAGCCTCTTCCCAAATTTTATCAATCGCCTCTCGGACTTCAGGAATTGTTCTTTTCAATTTGCCTGTAATGCAGCCTG
>JASEGQ010000008.1 GCA_030017875.1 Candidatus Aenigmatarchaeota archaeon | reverse complement strand
AGCTGCCCGTCGATAGGAACGTGCTGCACCCCCTACATTACCTCTCTCTTCGAGTTTTTTAGCTTCTTCCAACTTCTTCATTGGATCTGTCTCTTTAACTGTAGATGGAGAAATAACTAGTGGAGACACCATTTCACGATCTTGCTTGCCCACAATCTTTTCGTCCAATCTAGCTGAAAGCCTACAGAGTTCGCAACCACAGATCCTTTTTTCTGCTTTTTTTTCTTTCTCTTTCTTCTTCCAAAGCATGTTATTAAGTTTAAAGAAAAAAGATTTAAACTTAACTCAAACTTCTATCAACCGAGAATTTGTTAAAATTTTTATTCCTTTTTTTGTTAACAAAACATCATTTTCCAATCTACAACCACCCAAACCTTTCACATAAATCGCCGGTTCGATGGCAAACACCATGTTTTCTTGAAATCTTATTTCCTTCCACCTCTTTAGCAGTTTTTTCTTTTTTGGCTTTCCTGAAATGGACGGTTTGTCATGTGTTTTTAAGCCTAGGCCATGACCTAAAGGGTGGAGCATTCTAAATCCATTTTTCCTCAAAAAGCAGTCGACTTTTTCGAATAACTTCCAGCAAGGCATACCAACTTTTATAGAAGAAATCGCTATTTTGTACGCTTCCAGAGTCGTTTCAACGATTTTTCTTTCTCTCTTGCTTATCTCTCCTTTGATAAACGGGACTGTGACATCAGTCTTGTAGCCTTTATAGCAAGCTCCAAAGTCAACATAGCCAATTCCCTTGATTATCCTGTTAGTTGCTCTGGGTTTTGGATGAATCTTCGCAGACCTTTTGCCGCAAGCAACGATTGTTCGAAATGATAGGGTAGCGTTTTGGCTCCTTATCTTTCTTTCTATCCTTCTTCTCAGCTCTTTCTCTGTAATTTTTTCTTTCAAAGACTCTTCGACAAGCTTTAAACAAGAGTTTGATATCTCGGCTGCCTTTTCGATTAGCTTAACTTCTTTCTTAGTCTTAGAAATAATCAAACTATCAGACCATTTTTCATAATAAGTTTTTTATCAGCGTAAATCTCCCCGTGTCTCATGTCTTTTAAAAAATCCCAATGGATAGTGGAATCATTGCTTCCGCCGAAGTGTTTGTTTCGACCTATAGCTAAATGAATAGTTGAAAGTACTTTCTCATCAACAATTATCATGCCACCAGTAATTTTAGCAGCAGGATTCGTTCCTATTCCAAACTCTGCTATCCTATCCCTATCTCCAGAAGCATTTCTCATCACATCCTCAAAGTTTTTCTCTCCTTTTTCAATCTCGTAATCAACAACTCTCCCTTTTTTGAATTTAAACCAAACTCCTTCCACCTGCTTACCATAATGCCACATGCAAGGCAGGTCAAAATAAATCTCGCCATTAGCAGAATTCTCAACTGGCGGGCAAAATACTTCACCCTCAGGCAAGTTTATGTAACCCATCTTTTCTTTTGCGATTATACCACAAGAATTGATAAACTCCCTACCCTTAACAGAAAATTTCAGGTCTGTTCTTTCGCCAGTTATTCGGATTTCATTTGCATTAGCTAACTTGCGAATTATCTTGGCATTGTACTCGTATAGCTTCTGATAGTCTATTTTCATTGCATCCCAAAAAATTTTGTTTAGTTTGTTAAAAGGTATTTTCATCGCTCTTGCCGTTTCAGGGGTAGGGAAGCCTAGCAAAACAGCTTTCATTTCTTTTTTGAACTGCCTTCTCTCTTCTCTTTCTCTTATTGGCTTCACAGCCTTTCTTCTTATCTCAACCTTTTTCTGAGGAAGTTGCCTTGCGATGAAAGGATCGGTTTCGTCTATGCGTATTTCTACGTCAGCTAGTTTTGATAGAGCATCAGCAAGCTTCGGCAAGTTTCTTAAGAACTTTGTTTTAATTACTCGATAAGTTTTTAGGCTTAGCTCGTCACTGCCATAAAAAATTGTTGGCTGAGCTCCTATTCTCGAAGCCTCGAGAGCTAGGGCTTCTGCAAGCTTAAGAGATTTGGGCCCAGCAGAAATTACAGTAACATCCTTTTCTTCTATTCCCAAATTTACGTTAACAATTGTTCTTGCTATTCTTCGCATTTCTTTTTCAGAAAGCATATAATAAATTTTAAATACATGTAAATTAAGTTATGCTCCGGTAGCTCAGTTTGGATTCAGAGACAAAAAGAGCAGCAACCTCCTAAGTTGAAGGTCGTGGGTTCAAATCCCACCCGGAGCGTAAAAATTACTTTAGATTGATTACAAGAGAAGAAAACAAGGGCAACTATTTAGCGTGCTTTTTCTAGCCATTATGCTTCTTTTCACCATCTATTAGCCAAAACCATAGAAGATTTCGCCTTGCAACTAACAGCAAAAGCTTTCCATACACTTCGTACACCTCTAATGTTTTACAAATAGGAAATTCGTACAGCACTTTCTTCGGTCGAAACGACTTGATAAAGTGTAGTGGGACTCTTACTAATTTTGAAGCGGCATCTAACGCTTCCTCCTCACTCTTGTATTCTTTCATATCTTTTAATAGATTTTTAAGCTCTAACCCAAGTTTTAGGCATGATTTTTATCTAAGAAATTCAATTAGTAAATATGATACCGATAATAATCGGAATAATACTTCTGATAATAGCGGTTTATTTTGGTTTTAAGATTTTAAAGAACATAATAATCGGAGCAATTCTTATAGGCTTAGTTATACTCGCTTCGTTTTTGATATTCGGCTCAATTCCAGATCTGAGAGGAATCCCTATCATTGGTGGTTTATTCCAAACCATTGGTGGTTTATTCCCTTCTATGCCAACAACAGCAGGAGAGATATTGGTAGGCATAAGAAATATTATCTATAACATAGAGATTCTAGGCGTCAACAGGGATGCACACAACAACTTGCTAGTTACTGTTGTTAATACTGGTAAGCTAGAGGTCTCTGAGTTAAGGGTTTTTGTTGACAATCAAACTGTTAGGACAATTAATTTGCCGAAAGATCCTTTGAAATCTGGTGAAGTAACTATAATTCAGACTGATTGGAACAGAAGTTTTACCGAAGTTCTAGTCCAAACAAAGCAGGTTAACGCTACTTATGTCCTAAAGTAAGAAATAAACTATATTTCATGGCAAAATAAAACTATTTTTTAGGAAGATTCTGAATGAAAAGAAAATTTTTGAGTACAAAATTTTTGAGTATTTTAGCTATGTCTAGTTTTATAATCTTACTTGGTTTGTCTATCAATACTACTTTATCAGTTTGGAGTTCCCCAGAAAGGCAATTCAACGTGACTCCAGAAACAGTTTTTATCAATTGGACTGGCAATTACAAGAGTAATATCACCATCTCTCTAAATGCAACTGATTTTAGCAATGCAACAGTAGAAATATTAAACCAAACTGCCAGTTTCACAGAAAATTATACTCAAGAAAATACCCAAACTGTTTGTCAATCTCACCATAACTTTTTACAGGTTCAAAATGCTAGTGGTTATTATAACAATGTAGTATTAAACATATCAGTTACCAATACCACAGAAGTTGCATTAATTTATGCAAATCTTCAGTGTATGCCAGGAAGATACTACATACCCATTCTTACTATAAACGCTAGTGTTAATGAAAATGCTAATATTTCTGTGATCGCAGATATACCGATAAATGTTCCTTCAACTGGAACTGGAAGCTTTAAAGGTAGTTTACCAATTAATTCCACTTATTATCATTCTTATTATTTTGATACAAGCAGCATAGAAAATGCCACAGGGATTGCAGTAAATATAAGTTGGTCCTTGCCTCAAGATATAGATTTATTTTTGTTCGATAATTCTTCCACTCCACTGCTAAAAGCGAAATCTATAAACAAATCTACAACCAGCGAAAGTCTTCTCTTCAACTACTTAAACTATTCAAACCCAGGGATGTGGGAAATAAGAATTTACGGAAATTCCACTTCTGAAATACCCTATAGTGGTAATATAGCTTTTACCACTCTGAACATAACAAATACTTCTGATCCTGGTCAGCAAATTTCTTCTATAGATTTTGGAGTTAGAAATGTTACAGATGTTATCAATTTCATAAATATAACTTTAAAGAATGAAGGTAACATAAGTCTAACAGATGTAGTAGAAACAAAAGAGTTTTATCATGTAAAAAGATTCAGCGGTAGTGGAACACAAAACTTTAAATTTTTAGTTCCAGACTCTTCTATTGCTTCTAAAGTTAAAGTGAGCTTGAACTGGACTGGGGGAAGCAACTACTCCTTTAACTTGTACAATCAGAATGATGTTCTATTGGCTAATTCTGTAAACAAGCATATATATGCTAATTTTACAGGAGCGATGCAAGAGGAATACAACGAAACCACAAGCATTCCGGACAGTACAGGATTTTGGAAAGTTGAAGTGAAAAATAGTACTGCAACTGCTGATCCTTATACCCTTACAATTTACATTTATCCTGTTTCAACGTGGGTTACTACAAATTATACAGCGATGACTTTTAATAGAAGCAATTATACTGATGTACATATCAACGTTACAATTCCTACAACTGCTCTCAACGGAAGTTATGAAGGTTATCTCCAATACTTGGACAATAGAAATGCAGGAATAAGAATCCCAATAAAAGTTGATGTAACTACGCCTATGCTTGTTGTAAACAACACAATGAACTCTTTGATGTATAGAATAGATGAAAATTATGGAGTAGATCTAACAAGAAGTCTTTACTTCAACATAAGCAACTTAGGCTTCTATGACTTGAATGTAAACTTTCCAAACTCTACAAATCTGACTTGTACAACACCTTCTACTTGTAGCGGATACAACGCTAGTCTTTCTTTCAATACAACCCCTGTAGTTTTCAGCAACAACTGGAATCTCACTCAAGTTAATATAACCTTTAACAGTTCCATGCCTGTAGGAAGTTATGAGGGTTGGATCACAATAAATGGAACTAATGATCCGATTATAAATTCCCGTCCTTATACCAATTTTACTATAAACCTTAAACTTAATTTAACGAATCTCTTAGACACTAGAATTTATGCATCGACAACACCAGATGGGGATAATGTTGTTGGTAATGCAAGTGGAAATCTTGTGCCGGAAAATGTTACACAAAAAGTAAAAGTCTTTTACATAAACGGGACAGAAATAGAAGCTGGTAATGCGTTGAACACTTCTAATTTTGCTGTTTGGTTGGTTGAGAAAAATGTTAGCTACAGGATTCCCTCAGAAAGCAGCTTGACACTTTTTAACGGCACCAACCCTCTTTACTTTAATGAAAATTATCATATTAATTCTACTGTTCCTGCCAATCAGCCAGGAGGAATATATGAAGTTCATGTCTCCACTAGCTGGACAAGGAGTGATGGAAAATCTTTTACAGGGGAGGGAGTAAACAGATCGACTCTAATTATTAACAACACAGGCTTACACATGAGCTCTAATATAACAGGCTGCAGCTTTGGTAGTTCCTGCTCGACTTCGTTTGAAATGGATAATAACACAGCAAGAACAATATATGTTAATGTCACAAATTTTGGACCATTAGCAGCCTCTTCAGCAAAAATAAAATTTGATAGAGGAAGTTGTACAGGATATTCTGTGGCAGTAGACGGCCTTACCAGTGGTTGTTCGGGAACAGGAACAGGTGATACGTCCACAATATCTCCGTCAGCTTATTCTTCTAGTTGTATAGTTTGGTGGACAATAACAGCGGGAAGTAGCGCTGCTAGTGCTTGTAAAAGTAGTATCATAGGTGATACAGCAAACAAATGGTTTAATCCCTACGGCATCAATGTAACTATAACTGTAACAGCACCAGAAGAAGGTCTCCCACCTGAAAACTACACTCCTCCGACCTATGTCGCAAGCCTAGCCTTTACAAAAGCAGATAGCTTTATCTCTGTCCAACAAAACTCTTCAAACTCAACAACAGTTGAAGTAAAGAACACAGGCAATATTACTCAGAACATCACATTCTCAATTTTAAACATAAGCTCAACCTGGTACACAATCAACTCCACTTCAGTAATCCTAGCTGTGAATAAAACCGCTGGTTTCCTCGTAACTTTCTCTGTCGGCAACGAAGAAATAAAAGATTACTCAGGAATCTACAAAGCAGAGAGCCCGAACAAGACCATCACTTCAAGCTTTACTCTAAGAGTCTTACCGAGCGAAGCAAGCAAAGCCTATACAAACAGCACTCTAGCTGCTTACAGACAAAACATGAACGATCTGTCAACACGGATAAACCAATTAAAGGCTCAGGGATATAATGTTGATCTGGCAGAAGCCAAACTTTCAGAGCTTAGAGTAACTATTGAGCAAGCAGAGAATTATATAGCACAAGGAGATTATTTCAGTGCTTATCAGCTGCTGAGCTCGATCAAAAGCCTATTAGAACAAACGAAAGAAGAACTCTCAAAAGCTCAGAAGGAGGAGAAGGCAGCCGAACAAATTAGTAGTTATATAACTTATGCTCTGATCGCGGCAGGAATAGTTGGAGCTATAATCCTAGCTTATCTCTTCTGGCCGACAAAGCCCTACAAACCAAGAGAAGAGGTCTGGGAAAGGCTGAGAGAGAAGTGGGAACTGCTAGGAAAGAAGAAGGAAGAGAAAAAACCAGAAGGGACTGAATGAAAAAGATTATTTATTCGATTTTGCCGAGCATCTTATTCTTCCTCTCTATTTCTTACCTCATGTTTTCCGGCCTAAACGCGGCAAAAGCTATAAAAGTTCAGAACAAGGTTTTTTTGGTTTTTGTTAGAGCTCTTGCAGAAAAGGACGTCTTGTTGGCGATATCAGAATCTTTGTCCTATATCCTTACTGAAGCTATATTGCCCTCTCTGCCATTTTTGTTTTTGCTCGGCTCCGGCTTTCTTGCAATCTTCATTTTTAAAAATGAAATTAATTATCTCAGTTTGACTCTGATGCAAATACCATTTCTAATGTTGGCTTCACTCTTAGCAGGGTTCTCTCTTACCGTTTTCCTAACCTATATAGGAATTCTCTCTAGTATAATCTTGTTAAAAACTTTTGAGCCCAGAAAGACTGCCTTCTTAACCGGAAGCTATCTGGTTTCGAGACATCTTCGCCTGGTTTTTATCTTTCTTGCCATAGGCCTTTTTTTAAGTTTGTACCTGAATTTCGAGAGCTACAAACAAGAAGTTCTCTCAGGGACTTTTGACATCATCAAACTGGTTATCCCAGACATAGGAAAGCTGCAGCAAGAACAGGCAAAAATTTTTGCCAATCAATGCGCAGAAGGAATGAAAAAAAGTATAAACCAATCCTACCAGACAGTCCCTTCACCGACAAAAGAAACTTGCGAACCAGTGTACAGCTCTGTAATAGCCGGAATAGATGACTACAAACAAGAGGCGATAAAACAGATAGAGAATAAGACAGTGAGTGAAGAGAGGGTTCGAGAATATGTTATAGAAAATTTTCCAATCTTAGAACAAACGACAAAAGCCACGCCTTTAATTCTTGCGGTCTTGCTCTACTCTTTTCTAGAGGTGCTGAAGCTCTTCGCCGCTCTTGTCTTTGGTCTGGCCTATTCTGCAATCAAAAAGAAATAGTTAAAAACAGATGTCGCAGGATTCTAAAGCGGAAAGGAGTCTCCGTGCAACTTGCAAATGACTCTCTGTCTCCTTAATCTCAAGCAGATCTCACACATCTTCAGGTGAATGTCTCTTGGCTCTATATCTCCTCTGGCAATATTTTTGCTCAGGCTTTTGATTAGGCTCATTACTTCCTTGTTAGATCGCAAGAGCTTTATGCTACTTCCTCTGAGATCTCTCTTGTATTGAGAGATAGCTGGCTGAGTTATCCCAAGCCTTTTCGAGATCTCCTGCTGGTTGAATCCCTGCTGTATGAGATCTTTTGTTATCAGAGCCCTTATTCCGGGCAGCACACTCGCAACTATTAACTCACAGAAAGGTTTCATACTCTTAATATTAAAAATAAAAGCTTAAAAATATAACATCGTTATAGGGAAAAGAGAGTTGGTTGAAAGGCTTGGTAATACATCGAGCCTGACTCAGCTGTTCTCTCCCAGATCTCTATTTTTATCCTGAGATTAATAGAATAACTCCTGTCAAACAGCCAAAGACCCAAGAACATAGCTATAACAGGAACAGCAAGCTCAGACAGCATTTAACAGCATGAATTGACAAAGAGCAAAAAGCAGAGCGCTCCTGCCATTTTCCATTAAAATTTTAAATTTTTTATGTCATCAGTCTCTGGATTAAATTTATAAGTCAAGAAAAACTATAGAGATAATATGCTGTTAGAATGTGGAGTACTGAGCCTGTCCTCGTTCTTGTTGGCAGAGATCATCTTCAACTCAAGGCTTTCGAAACTAAAAATTTTTCTCAGCTTTCAGAACATAAAGAATGCAAGTATCAACATAAAGAGAGTGGCTGACAAGATTGGGAAAAGAGAAACATCCGGGATCGTAATAAACTTTGGAAACAAAACCTTTAACTTACACCACTCGATATTTGGATGGATATTAGCAGGAACTTCTGTAGCTCTAGCGAACTTGTCCTTGCTCTCCGTATCTCTTGGTTTGATAATTCACCACATAATAAGAGAGAAGAAGATTTTCTAAGTTTTTCCTTTCAATTTTTCCAGAGTCTCTATCTGATCTTTGATTCTCTCTACCTCTTTTTCTAATTTGTCCTTCTCGTCAAAGTCGTTTGTTAACCTGCTTTGTCATTACCTCTAGCTTCTTTGATTTTAACTTCTCGACCTCTCTTTCCACTTCCTCTGGCAGCATCATATCAACTTGGCATAACTACCTCTTTTTTCCCTCTTCCATAAACGTGAAGACACCGTCTTTCATAACTAATCTTCCATCAAATAACACTTCGCCTGGTTTCATGGTTTTAATCATGTCCCAATGTATTGCACTTTGATTCTTTCCATGACAATCCGGATAAGCAAATCCTATAGCTAAATGTATAGTTCCAGCCATTTTTTCATCAAAGAGTATGTTTCTTGTAAATTTTGTAATATTGTCGTTTGTTCCGATTCCGAATTCTCCTAGCCTGTGAGATCCTTCGTCTGTTTCTATCATTGCCTTTAGTAGATCTTCCCCCTTACTTGCCTTATAATCAACTATTTCACCCTTGGAAAACTTCAACCTGATATCTCTAGCCTCATCACCGTATCTGACTGATGGCAGATCAAAATAAATCTCGCCGTTAGCAGAATCCTCAACAGGTGCTGTAAAAGCTTCTCCCCAAGGTACGTTGTGCTCACCAAAATCAGAAATTGTCTTTCTTCCTTTTATTGAAAATGTCAAGTCAGTATCCTTGCCTGTTATTCTAACCTCATCTGTCTTTTCCATTAACTTTTCAACTGCTCTTAATTTATTTTCATCGACTCTCCAGTCACGCAATACAGCGTTGAAAACAAAGTCCTCATACTCATGCATCGACATCTCTGCCTCCTGTGCATATGCCGGAGTAGGTACTTGTGTTACGACCCATCTCTTTTTGAGATATACGTCTTTTATGGGCTTCGTTGCTTGGGCTCTCAAGCTAAGTCTCTTTTTATCCAAACTTCTCATAGCCCTTAGATTTTCTTCACCCTTTATCGCTATGATAACATCGGATGCCGTATAAGTTGAGAGTTCATGCACGGGAAGCCTGGATAAGTAGATCTCTGGTGTTAGATCATAAAGAGATCTCAACGCTTCTGTTGGTGTTTGTTGTATGATTGGACTTGCACCACGCTCTGATGCTAATGCATAAATTGCTTTTACTAAATCTAGCCCATGATCGCTGTAGCTTATTAGAACCATATCACCTGCTTTAACTTTTGTTGAATGATCTACCAAAATTCGTGCATGTTTGATTATACGCTCGTCCATTTTTATCAAAAAATATAAGTAGAGCTAAAGATTTAAGGTTATAAAAAAATTATATCACTTGTATCTTTGACATCCTCAGATACTCTATGAACATGCTGTAAACCGACAGTGTAATCTTTGACCTGAAAACTGGCTCGAGTCTAGCGATGTCTTCAAAGCTGTTAGCTAGCATAACCTTTTCTATCAGCTCTTTTGCCTCTGCTACAACGCCTTCTGCTGACTTCAAGTCAACTCTCGCGTATCGGGAAGCGACCAAGCCTATGATCTTATCTATGTTACTTATGATCGCTGCCTTGTGTCCCTCTAAAAACTTCTTTTCTGTTATCGAAGAGTTTAGATCCCTTTTTATCCTTACAATGCTTGGTTCAAGGTATTCGTCTTTCATTCTCAAGAGTATGTTGTCGCAGAAGTTTGATTGGAATCTCTTGGCATCAAAAAGATCTTGAGTAGCTATGCATAGAGCAACTGGGGTTATGTCAGCTAGAGTTAAAGGCATATTATCACTAATAAATTTATAGCTTTAAAATTGATTAATTTAGCGGGTGTTCGAATTAACGAGGGCATTTACAATTCCGTGTTAACCTAGTCTTGAAGTAATTATAAACATATTTAAGTATTTGAAAGGTAAATGGAAAAGAAACTAGAATTGATTATGTTATACAATCTTTAAGTTTTACCCATTAATTCCTTCTTATTTAAGGGATAAAAGAAAAATCTGAGTTAGCAATGTATTGACAAAGCCTGAAGCTTTAAAAGGTGTTTGAGATGAAAATTCGTAGCCCCATAACTGTCTTACTTGGTCATGTTGATGCAGGGAAGACTACTCTTGCTGATAAAATTAGAGGTACTGCTATAGCAACTACGATGGAACCCGGTTTTTTAACTCAGGCAACAGGATGCTCACTCATACCGATAGATGTAATTAAAGAAATTTGTGGAGAGTTGCTTGAAAAATTCAAAATTGAACTAAAGATCCCTGGATTGCTTATAATCGACTGTCCCGGGCACGCTGCATTCATGGGAATGAGGAGGCGAGGTGGTAATATAAGTGATATAGCAATATTAGTTGTAGATATCACAGAGGGATTTCAAGAGCAAACTGACGAAAGTTTAAAAATTTTGAGAGAATTCAAAACACCTTTTGTTGTCGCTGCAACAAAAATTGATAAAATCGCTGGATGGTTTCCGATAAAAAACGTATGCTTCTCGGATAGCTTCAAAAAACAGAGCGAATCTACAAGAGATGAACTAGAAAAAAAAGTTTACCGGCTAGTTACTCAGCTAGCAGAGAGGGGCTTTAATTCTGAGAGGTTTGATAGGATAGAAGATTTCAAAAAACAAGTCGCAATAGTTCCTTGCTCGGGCATAACTGGAGAGGGCATAGCTGAACTCTTAGCGGTTTTAGCAGGCTTGGTTCAGCAATTTTTAAAAGAGAGGCTAGAAGTTTCAGAAGTCGCTAGAGGAACTGTTTTGGAAGTCAAGGAAACTGTTGGATTTGGTACAACAATTGATGTCATTTTATACGATGGTAGCGTTGCAAGGGGAGATTATTTGATAATCGGCGGTAAAGAACCAATTGTGACAAGGATAAGAGCTTTGCTAAGGCCTAGACCTTTGCAAGAGCTAAGAGTCGAAAAGCAGTTTGAGAGCGTTAATGAAATTAGCGCTGCAGCAGGAATAAAAATAGCTGCCCCAGACCTAGAAACTGTTATAGCAGGCTCGCCAATAATCGCAGTAAAAAGTGAGGAAGAAATAGAAAAGGCAAAGCGAGCTGTGCAAAAGGAAATAGAGGAGGTTGAGTTTGTAAAACATATAGAAGGTGTGGTGTTGAAGACTGACACTCTAGGAAGTTTAGAAGCGATGATCAAACTGTTAACAGAAGAGGGCGTACCGATAAGAAAAGCTGAGGTTGGACATGTCACAAAGCAGGATATAATCGAGGTACAAAACGTTTCTGACAGCTTGAGAAGAGTCGTTCTGGCTTTTAACGTCAAGCCTTTAGAGGAGGCAGTCATCTTAGCAAGAGATCTGAAGATAGAGATATTCCAAAACAACGTGATTTATAGGCTGATAGAAGAATACAAGAAATGGTGCTACCAGAGAAAAGAGGGAGAGATACAAGAGAAATTGGAAAAGGTTACTCGGCCAGTAAAAATTAAAATATTAAAAGGCTTTACGTTCAGAGTCAGCAAGCCGATGATAGTTGGCATAGAGGTTTTGGCAGGAGTCTTGAGGCCAGGAGCACTCATGAAAAAGGATGGAAAAATAATCGACAAGATAAAAGAAATCCAAAGAGAGGGACAAACGATTAAAGAAGCAAAGAAAGGGGATAAGGTTGCAATAAGCATGGAAGAACCAACGATGGGTAGGCAAGTAAGAGAGGGCGATATCCTAGTTTCTGCCTTATCTGAAGATGATATTAAAACTTTAAAAGAGGTTTATGAAAAGCTAAGTGATGATGAAAAAGAATTATTGACAGAACTATAAATAATTTAAATATAAAAAATAATATTCTTTTTAAGGTGGAAATGTGAAAAGGTTGACCCTAGGGATGACAATCCTAGTAATAGGCATGCTCAGCACTTCGGTAATAGCACAAGAATTACCAGGAGCTGGAATAACACCAGATTCCTGGCTATATGGCTTTGATAGATTCTTTGAAAGGGTTCAACTGTTTTTTACTTTTGATCCGGCTGCAAAAGCGAGGTTGCGTTTGCAGTTTGCTGGCGAGCGAATAGCAGAAGCAAATGAGATGGTTAGAAGAGGCAAGCCAGAATTTGTTCAGGACTTGATGAGAGAGCATGAGTTAGAGTTAAGTGAAGCAGAAAAAGAGGTTGAGGGATTAAGAGCAGTTGGAAGGAATGTCACGCTCTTAGTGGAGCACATATCAAATGTGACTTACAGGCACATAACCGTTTTGGAAGAAGTTTTGGAAAAAAGCCCTGAGCAGGCAAAGCCTGCGATAGAGCATGCTATAAATGCTTCGATGAAAGAACATGAAACTGCAATTGAGGGATTGAGCGAAGACTTGCCAGAAAGAGCCACAGAACTTTTAATGAGACTTGCTGAGAATAGGTTAGGGAGAGCAAATAGAAAGGTTTTAGAAAGAAGGATAGAAGAAGCTGGAAAAGTTATAGAAGATTATGAGAGGGTAATGAACAAATCCATAGATATGACAGAAAAGACAGAGGGACTGGGAAGGAATGTTACTGCTTTAGCCGAGCACGTTTGCAACATGACCTACAAGCATATCCTAGTTTTAGAAAGAGTTTTAGCAAACGTTAGTGAAGAGGCAAAGCCTGCGATAGAGCATGCTATAAATGCTTCGATGAAAGGGCACGAGAATTGTATGAATAGAATCCTGAGGATAATAAATAAGAGTGTAGAGAAAGGGAAATGGAAGGCATGCACATCTGACGAAGAATGTGAAGAAATTCTAACTTATTGCCCTGTTGAGTTTGGATTTGAGGTTAAATGTCACATCCCTCTAAACAGAACAGAAGGAATTTGTCATTGCTGGCCGAAATGGAGAAAGCTATGGATAAATTGCACGACAGATGCTGACTGTAGGAATTTGATTTGCCCAATGGTAATAGGCTCCGACACCCCTATCTGTGAAGCAAACAGATGTATATGTGGAGCAAGATGGGAAATGGCTAACAGAACAGAATGGAGAGAAAGGTTTGGAGAAGAATTAACGAGCGAAGTCCAAGAGAGAATAGAGAAAATAGAAGAGATGTACAATAGAACAGAGATAGAAAGAAGAATTGAAGAGATGTTTCCAGGAATGAGGAGATAGTGCTAGCTTAAATTTTTTATAACCCAAGAAAGGTTCCATCTAACAAATAGGCCTTAGAGTTATCGGCATAAAAATTTATTTGCGCAATGGACCAATCAACTCCTTCTCAACTATTGAGTTGAGTCAACCTCCGAGAAGCCTGTTAAAAGCTTCCACATTTTTTATTTTATACTTTTTTTAAAAGCAAATGTGTGGAAATTAATAAGCGACTTTCTAAAGAGAATTCAATAACCCATTTCCGGTCTTTGTCAATCATCTCAGAAAAAAGAAAAAATAAGAGTTTATTCAGAAATATAAACATTAATCTAAAAATAATTTTAAAGCCGAAACCTTTCCAAGGTAAGCACCATCCAAAAGATATAATTCAGCGTTGTCTATGTCAATAAAATTATTCTTTAAAAGTGGTCCTAAAAGTTCATCGCTTGCTGTTTTAACGTTAATAGAAGTCCCCCCTAATAAACGATTGAAAGCTGGTACGATTATAACTTCCAATTCACCAGTCCTTTTGACTTTATATTTTTCCTTTATTTTATCACGATAAATCCTACTCCTCATCCAAACCGGCTCGATAATCCTGTAACCGAACTTATCCTTAAACTGAATCATAGAATGGGTATGTCCCATGAAAAGATGATCGCACTGCATTAATTTTTTGGAAGGCCAGGTATGACCGTGAAAAAAGCCATACTTCCCAATTCTAAAACCTCTAGAAGGATAGATCTTAACCTCTTTTGGAAGCAAAGTTGAGATATTATCATCGTGATTCCCTCTAACACAGATAACCTGAAATTTTTCTATCAAATTAGAAAATAACTTTGGAATTTCTTTTTCTTCTCTATAGCTTATTCCTGGAACTTTATGCTTTATATCGCCAAGGATTACCAGATTCTTTGCTTTTGTTATTCTGGCCAAATGGTCAATATCCTTTTGAAATTTTTCTGCTTGAGGAGGAATTACTACGCCTACTCTAAACAACTCATGCTCCAGTCCGACGTGGAGATCTGAAATTACAAGAATTTTTTTGTCTGTAATGAACAGCGCAGGAAAATCCGCGATGAATCTGACTGCCATGAATTCGCCCACTCCAGTGGTAAATTAATTTTTATACCTTAATTCTATCAGTCTTACCTTGTTTCAAACTTATAGAAGAAATCCTCGAAGAGGATTTAAGCAAAACCGCTATGATGTTCAAAAATAGTAGAATTACGTAAGAGGAATACACTTAGTTACACCATCCTTTGCTTTATCTCGTTCCAGTCGATAAGCATTTCCCGTTACTGCATCTTCTAACTCAGCTTGATGAGTTATTAAAAATGTTTGAGTGATGAATTCACCAATTCTTTCTCTCAATGTAGTTGCTAATTCTTTTACGGCAGCTGAATCCAAATTCATAGTTGGTTCATCAAGTACCAAAATACGAATGTGTGGTGCTAGGACTAAGGCAAATGCAATTCTTAAAGCCAAACAAGCGATGCTCCTCTCACCACCAGAAGCAACTCCATCCGCGTTTACCATTCTACCAGATTTTTCTTTAAGCTGTAACACATAATCTCCTTCTTCTATGCTTAAGCTAATTCCAGTAAAGTCTTGATAAGGATATAAAGTTGGCCAGAGCTTATTCATAGTATAATTAACTGCCTCAACAAACTCTGTCCTTAACTCAATTTGAGTCTGCTCCAAAGCTTTTTCAAAAATTTTCAAATCCTTTATCAGTCTTTCCAACTTTTGCAATTCTTCCTTTTGCTTGATTGCTTCCTTAAGCTTTTCTTCATATTCTTTTATTCTGCTATTTTTTTCCTCGATGAGCTGATCAAAACCTGAAATTTTTGTTTCAACTTCTTTCTCTTTTGCAATCAACTCTTTAAGCTCATTTTCCATTTTTAGCAAATCTTTGCCAGATATTTTCTCTTCTGTCTCTTTAATTTTTGCTTCTAGACGTTTGCCCTCTTTAATCAGTTCATCAAGCCTTTTTTTCCTTTCTTCATAATTCTTTTGCTTTAGTGATAAGATTTCAAGTTGTTGTTTCTCATCTGCTGCTTCCTTTAACTTAGTTTCCATATCTCCTATTTCCCTTTTTATTTGCGAGAGTTGATTCTCAGCCTTGATAGTTTGCTCGCTTAGCTCAGCAAATAACCTCTTCGAACTTTCAAAATCTTCCATCAAAGCGTCAAAATCCTTTATTTCTACAACCATCTCATCAAGCTTTTTTATCGCACCCTCTACTTTTCTCAATTCATCTTCGCTCAATTCCTTCTTTCTGCCTGCTTCCTCAAGTCTCTGCATCAAAGCTTTTATCTGCTGTTGTTTCTGTTTGATCAAAATGCTCTTTTTCTCTTCTGTTAGCGCTGATTCGCAAACTGGACATTTGCCCTCTAGAGAAGAAAGCTGTTGAATTATTTCGTTCATGTCTTTAATCTTTGCTTTAAGCTCTTGAACTTCTCCAACAAATCTTTCATACAATGCTTTCTTTTCTTCTAGTTGTTTTTTAATGACTTGACTTTTCAGTTTCTCAAACTCTTCTTTAATTCTTAACTTCTCCTCAACCTCTTTCTCCAATTTCTCTATTTTCTCTCTCTTGAGAAAATCTATTTTTGCTTTTGACTCAGAAATCAGAGAACTAACCTTCTCATAATTCATCTGTCTTTCTTTTAACTCTCTTTCCAATTCTTCCGTTCGCCTCTTCAGTTCTACCAAATTTTTCTCAATCTCTTCTTTTGTTTGTTTCACTGCCTCCATCGATTTTAGAGCTTTTACAGTTTCTTCTATAGCGCTGCTAATTCCTCTTTCTTCTCTTCTTAGCAGTTCCAAGTTCTCCCTTATTTTTTGCAATTCACTAACTTCTTCTTCGAGTTTCTCTCTTTTGCTAGAAACCTCTTCGAGAATTCTCGAGAGTTGATTTTTTTCTGACAGGATTTGATTCAATGAAAATTTTAAATCAGAGATGTTTTTTTCCAATTTTTCAATGTCAACCTGGTCAACTATGCTCTGCTTTCCAATCTTCCTCTCTATGAGCCTGTTAGTTAAAGTTACTGCATTTGCCCTTGCCTTTTCGAATCTGTCTATCATCAGCAGCTCGTCGATCTTTTTCATCCTTTGCCCTTTAGGAACTGTTAGAAAATAGTCCAAAGCATTCTGTTCAGAATAAATAGCTTTGCTAAAAAGCTCGTAATTGACTTTTAAAGTTTTTTCCACTAGCTCAGAAACTCTCTGAGAGTTTGGTGCTTCGATCAGATTTCCATTTTCCCTAAATTCTGAGTAAGTCGTGCCCTTGCCCCTATCGACAACCCTCTTAACAGAAAAAATTTTGCTATCGACCTGAAAATGAACTTCTACTTCGGCTCTGTTTTTTGCTAGAGGCTTACTCATTATTATATCGTCGAGTTTTAATTTTTTTGATTGCAACTTTGGAGTTGTTCCAAAAAGCCCAAAACAGATTGCATCTAACACGCTCGTTTTCCCTGACCCCAAAATCCCGACTAAAGCATTTGTCCCGGTAGAAAAATTGAATTCTGATTCTAGATGAGAACGCCAATTTTTTAGTCTAACTTTTGTTATCATCTGCCAACCTTTTTCTAAATTGCTTTTCTTCTGAGGACTTTAAAATCTTTTCCAAAGTCATTTGCTCTCCGATCAAAATGTTGAAAGTTCTTTCTAATTCGCCCTCACTCAACAACTTGAAAATATTATCATAATCGAAAGTTGAATCAAAGCTTAGCTCTTCCAAATTCTTTTTCAGCAGGCTTAACCCGATCTCTTCAACAGAAAGCTTTTGCTCTCTCAAATTTCTTAGAAACTCTATCTTCCTAGCAACCTCAGGAGCTTCCAACTCTTTAACAAAATTTATTATTGCATGGCCAGAATATTTTCTCTCTATTTCTCTAAGCTCTTGATCCAAGACTTCTGTTTCCTTTCCAATTATTTTAAACTTTAACAGAGGCGGCTTAAAAAATTTTTTACTCAACATGCTCTTAACTTTGTTCTCTATTTGCTCCCTGACTTGAGCGTTACCAACTCTTACTTCTTCGTAGAAGAATTTCCTGTTTTTCTCAAGTTTTTCAAAGCAAATCCTTGTTTCTTTGTCTATTTCTATCTTAAATAGTCCTTTTTCAGTCAATGCCTCATTTGGCTCTAGCTGGGTAACGACAGTACTTCCTGGAAATAGCAAAAGAGTATTTCCTAATCTTTCTTGATTCGAAATGTGAATATGGCCGTCTACGATCAAGTCAAATCCTTTTGGAAGGTTTGACAAGCTGAGAGTTGGTGGCTCCAAAGGAGAATAGACGTAT
This sequence comes from Candidatus Aenigmatarchaeota archaeon, assembly GCA_030017875.1. GTDB lineage: Archaea > Aenigmatarchaeota > Aenigmatarchaeia > CG10238-14 > SCSR01 > JASEGQ01. Next base: position 6,336 of record JASEGQ010000008.1, on the reverse strand, counting down.
GGCTCAATGCTCTGATGCAAAAGCAAGACGTTAAAGCAACCTTCTATCGGCTTAGGGTTCCAAGAGTACAAGACATCTTTTGCAAATCTCTCAGGAACTCCTGACAAGCCGTGAATTGCTATTCTCTTACCATCTTTTTCAAAAACAATCGTGTTCTCATGTAAATGAATCAATATACCTGCGTTTTCCAAAGCTTCTACGGCATTTATTTCTCCTTTCCCTCTTCTCTCGTGTGTACCGTGAATTGCTATTACTGGAACATGACTCAAAGTTCTTTCTGAAATTTTTTTTAGTTCTTTTGAACAAGAAACAAGCTTTATTCCGGAACTTTCTTTTAACAAAGGTTTAACAAGAACTTTTATCGCTCTTGCCCAAACGCTTGTTTTGGGTAGCCTGGAGTCAAAAATATCACCAGCTATTAAAATCAAATCAGAATCCAAAGCTTTTTCTATCGCTTCATCTGCATTCTCAAAGCTATCGTTTTCTAGCTCAGAGTTGTACGCATAGCCGAAGTGGAAGTCCGACAGTATAGCAACTTTCATACTACTACTATAAATTAAATTTATTTAAATTGCTTGTCAAACTCAATTATATACTGGTATCGAAATGGCTGGGCAAGGAATAACAGTCAAGAAATCAGAGGATTTTTCCGAGTGGTATACGCAAGTAGTTCTAAAATCTGGTTTGATGGACTATGGTCCAGTCCAAGGGACAATCGCCTTTAGAGAATACTCCTTTGAGATCTGGGAGAAAATTCAAGAGATTTTTAATAAAATGATTAAAAATACTGGGCATAGAAATGTTTATTTTCCTCTGCTTATTCCAGAGAGTTTTCTTAGAAAAGAAGCTGAGCATTTTAAAAATTTTGTTCCAGAGGTCTTTTGGGTAACTCATGCTGGAGACAACAAACTAGGAGAGAGATTAGCCATCAGACCTACGTCAGAGACGATAATATACCATTTCTATTCAAAATGGATTAGAAGCTGGCGAGACTTGCCTGTCTTGCTAAATCAATGGTGCAACGTAGCAAGAGCAGAGATAAAATCAACCAAGCCTTTTATAAGAACGAGCGAGTTCCTCTGGCAAGAAGGTCACACTGCGCACGCAACAAAAGAAGAAGCTGACAGAGAAGTCATGCTGATGTTAAAATTCTATCAGGAGCTTATGGAAGATTACCTTGCAATTCCGGTTTTGGTCGGAAAGAAGAGCGAGAGAGAAAAGTTTGCTGGAGCATTTTATACAACTACTCTAGAGGCTCTAATGCCTGATGGCAAAGCAATGCAGATGGGAACCTCGCACAACCTTGGACAGAACTTTTCAAAACCGTTTGGAATAAAATTTGTTGATAAGGACAAGAGAGAAAAATATGTGTGGACAACTTCTTGGGGTATCTCTACTCGCTTGATCGGAGCAATCGTGATGGTTCATGGAGATGATAAAGGCCTAGTCTTGCCACCGAGAATCGCTCCTTATCAGGTTGTAATAATTCCTATCTATTATAAAAAGGGTGAAAAAAAGAAGGTCACAAAAAAAGCAAAAGAAGTTTCGAGCATTTTAGAAAAAAATGGAGTTAGAGCTGTTGTAGACGATAGAGCAGAGTATACGCCTGGCTGGAAGTTCAACGAATGGGAGTTAAAGGGCGTGCCGATAAGAATCGAAATAGGGCCTCTAGACATAAAGAAAAAGCAAGTTGTGATAGTAAGAAGGGATAATTTTGAAAAGGTTACAGCTGAAGAAAAAGATCTGCCAAAGAAAATAAATTTTTCACTAAACGAAATTCAAAAGAGCCTTTTGAAAAAAGCGAGAAAATTCTTAGAAGAAAATACAGCGACTGTCAAAAGCTATGAAGAATTTAAAAAAGTTTTAGAGGAAAAGGGCGGGTTTATTAGAGCTTGTTGGTGTTCTGAGCAGCACTGCGAAGATCAAATCAAACTAGAGACCGGAGCAACCATAAGAATAATCCCTTTAAAGAAAGAAAAAATATTTTCTAAATGCGTTTACTGCAATAAAAAAGCAAGGGAAGTCGTCTATTTCGCAAAGGCCTATTGACCAAAAGTTATTTAAATTAAAATGCTAATTAATTTTAGCTGATTTCTTGGTGAGAATTTGAAGGTTCCTCCGATAAAGAAAACAGGAACAACAACTGTAGGTATGATCTGCAAGGACGGTGTAGTGCTAGCTGCAGAGAAAAAATCCACTCTAGGATACTTGGTGGCTAGCAAGGAGAGCATTAAAATACTTCCTATAGAAGATCACATAGCAATTACTATCGCAGGGGCGAGCGGAGACGCTCAAGCTCTTGCTAGGTACATGAAGGCAGAGTGCAAACTCTTCTCGATTCAAACAAACAGAAAGATAACAACTCAAGCAGCCGCAACCTTGCTTTCAAACATCTTGCAGTCTGGAAGATGGACTTTCCTGCCGTACATGGTTCAACTGCTAATAGCTGGTTATGATGACTCTGGTCCTTCAATATTTAGCCTTGACCCAATCGGCTCAATAGAAGAGGAGAAAAAATTCTTTTCAACTGGCTCAGGCTCTCCAATTGCTCTAGGAGTCTTGGAGGATAAGTATAAAGATGGAATTTCGGTTGAGGAGGGAATAAAACTCGCTGCAAAAGCTATTAGGGCTGCTATTGAGCGTGACATCGCTTCTGGTGGAAAAACTATCGATATCGCTGTTATAACAAAAGAAGGATTTAGGCTACTTGAAAAAGAAAAAGTTGAGAATGCTCTAAAAGTGTAAAAGCTTTTTGAGTGAAGAAGATGGAAATTCTGGAAAGAGTAAAGAGTTCTCTACTAAAAGAAGCGATAAGTAGGATCGAGCTAGAAGGCTCAGAGATAATAGTCTATACGAAAGACAAGGAGTTTTTTGCCACACACGAAGAAACTGTCAGGAAAGTAGTTGAAGAGCTGAAGAAAAGGATAGAGGTCAGGCCAGAGAGCAGTCTTTGCTTAGATCAGGAGTATGCAAAGCGAAAAATAATGGAGATAGTGCCAGAAGATGCGAAGATTAAAGACATATACTTTGAGCCTGAGAGAAGCTTGGTCATAATCGCCGCAGAAAAGCCCGGTTTGGTCATAGGAAAGGGAGGGGAGACTTTCAGACGAATAAGAGCAGAGACCTTCTGGGTCCCTAGAATCGAGAGAGTGCCTTCTATAAAGTCTGACATAATTGAAGGAATAAGAAAGGTTATTCATTCAGAAGTGAAATTCAGAAAAGAATTCCTTAACAGAATTGGCGAAAGCATTTTCACAGAGAGAAAGACCAACAGAGACTGGATTAGGCTAATTGGCCTTGGAGGATGGAGAGAGGTAGGAAGAAGCTGCATTCTTGTTGAAACCCCTAAGTCAAAAATTTTGCTAGACTGCGGAGTAAATGTCGGCGGCAGCAATAGCAATGTCTATCCCTATCTGCAAACAAAAGAGTTTGATTACAGCGAGCTAGATGCGATAATAATCTCTCATAGCCATTTAGATCACTTGGGCTGTGTGCCGATGCTCTTTGAGCATGGATATAGCGGTCCGCTGTATCTTACTACGCCAACAGTAGATCTCGCTACTCTACTCTGGCTTGATTACATTGACGTGATGCAGAGAAATGCTACTACGCCGTTGTTCACTGCAAAGGGTGTTAAAGAAGCAGTTAAGCACAGCATAGCTTTAGAATACGGAGAGGTCTCTGATGTTGCTCCTGATGTGAGGCTAACTTTTCAAAACGCAGGCCACGTGCTTGGCAGCAGCTTGATACATCTGCATATTGGCGAAGGCTTGCACAACATAGTTTATGCATCTGACATGAAGTTTGGGAAGACAACTTTGCTAGACCAGGCTTTTACTGGCTTTCAGAGGGTTGAAACTCTAATTCTCGAATCAACTTACGGAGGAGCAAACGATATAATGCCTCCAAGACAAGAAGCAGAAAGGCAGCTTATGGAAATAATAAACAAAACCATGGAGAGAAATGGCATATGCTTAATTCCTTCTTTTGCTGTGGAGAGGGCGCAAGATGTTATGGCAATATTAGTTGAAAACAACTTCCAGTATCCTGTTTTTATTGATGGGATGATATGGGATGCTACTGGTATTTATACTGCTTATCCTGAATATCTGTCAAAGCAAGTTCAGAAAAAAATATTCAGCGGCCAAGACCCTTTCCTAAGCGAAATTTTTAAAAGAGTAGCTTCTCCGCAAGAGAGGGAAAAAGTCTTGGAGCAAAGGCCCTGCGTAATAATATCAACTTCTGGTATGCTAGTAGGCGGGCCTGTCATAACTTATCTTCAGAATCTGGCAGAAGATCCTAGGAACACTTTGATATTTGTTGGATACCAGGTTGAAGGAAGCTTAGGCAGAAGAATTCAAAAAGGGTGGAAGGAAATACCGATGAGGACAGAGGATGGAAAAACTATTACTATTAAACTGCAGATGGAAGTTCAGACTATAGACGGTTTGAGCGGCCATAGCGATCGCAATCAGCTGTTAAGCTTTGTCCACCGATTAGCTGCAAGACCAGATAAAGTTATAGTCGTTCACGGCGAAAATCAGAAAGCTGTTAAGCTTGCAAGGAGCATTCACAAACTTTTCAGAATCGAGACTGTTGCTCCTAGAAATCTTGAGGCGATAAGACTAAAATAGAATTAAGTAACAATTGCTATTTTTAAAAAACAAAAACTCTATACGATTCTCGGTTGATAGGAATGTTAACCAGTTGTTGATCTGCCGGATAGCGTTGTTTTCTATCTCGCTTGCTCGATGTAATTCTTTATTTCCACATCAGTTATTATACCAGCATCAACTGTCTTTGTCATTATTAGTGTTTTGTTCAACTTTGTATCAAATATCCTCTGGTTTTTCTGTGTGCAGTAACAGTGCGAGTTCGCGTCAATATAAGCAAATTCTGTGTCAGGGATAAACTCACAGAATTTTTTGCAATTATCAATGGCTTTCTGATCAGCTCCAAGCATTTTCAGCAAACTACTGCTGAAAAAACCTATCAAGAAAAAAACTATTGAAATTATCACATAGAAAAGATGGTATTTCTTTATCGTTACAACATCTGTTTTATTCCGAGCCATAATATAGCTAAGCAAATTTCACTATATATATTTTCCGAAACATTTTTATCATCAAGATACCAATCTATAATAAAGGTATGCTGATGGCAAACTTCAAGTACTTACTTATAGTAATAATACTGCTTTTGAGTTTGAACATAGCAGAAGCCCAAGTTCCAAGACTTATATCAGTTCAAGGCAGGCTACTGGATAGTTCAGACCAACCGATAACTACTACAGTTTCAATTGTTTTCAGAATATTTGATGATTATACGATAGGAGCTCCTGATAATGAACTTTGGAGCGAAACCAGAAGCATAACCCCAGACAGCTATGGTGTGTTCAACGTCATTCTTGGCGGTGTGTCGCCTTTGAATATAAACTTTAACATCCCAACATATCTTCAGGTAGAGGTGGAAGGGGAAGTCCTTTCTCCAAGATACAATATTACTGCTCTGCCATACGGATTTAGGGGAGTAGTTGCAGAGAACCTGAGTTCTTCTGGTAGAATTTATATACAGCCAGAAAATACTTTGCCAGGATCTTATTTCTATGGTTCAGGATCTGCTCAGGGATTAGTATTGACTGATAATTTGATAGTTAGTGGCAACGTCGGCATTGGGACGACAAGTGCAGATCAAAAACTAAGTGTAGTGGGGAACATAGGTTTAAGCGGAGGAAACAGGTTTATAGGGACAATAGATAACTATGCCTTAAGTCTGAGAACGAGTAATAGTGATAGGTTGTGGATAACAAGCGACGGCAATGTCGGCATCGGAACAACAAGTCCGGGAGCGAAATTGGATATTGCTGGTAATATTAGATGGTCTGGTACTCTTATAGGTGGTTCTGTACCCTGGGCAAGATTAACCTCTTTTCCAAGTGCCTGTCCTAGTGGTCAGTATGTTACTGCTGTTGGTTCTAGCCTTACCTGTAGCACACCTCCAGGAGGAGTTGGAGGAAGTGGAACAACAAATTATTTGGCTAAATGGACAGCTGAAACTACTTTAGGGAATTCTATAATTTATGATAATGGTACTAACGTCGGCATCGGGACAAGTATCCCTGGATACAAATTAGATGTTCAAGGCGGTGATATCAATGTTTCTGGCGTCTATCGAAGAGGAGGAGTAGCTGGTGCTTCAATAACTTGTGGTGCTGGAAACACTCCTTCAGGAATCACCATCTCTGGAGGAATTGTTACTTCAGCTGGTTCTTGCACACCCATTGGAGCAGGAATATCTTGGCCTCTTTTAGCTCCAGATGGATCAGCTGCAGCTCCC
>JASEGQ010000007.1:14822-26727 GCA_030017875.1 Candidatus Aenigmatarchaeota archaeon | reverse complement strand
AGAGAGATTTGGCCAGCTGTGCCAATATCAATTTTTTTGTCAGTCACTTTCAATTCTTTGGGAATAAATTCAACTTCCGTAGAGCCAATTTCCAAGCCTTTAATCTCTGCATCGCAAAATTCTCCTGCAATTTTTACTCCAGTCAAGTGCTGGGCAAGTAAGCCAGGCTTAGGTCTACCTTTCCTTATGTTAAAAATTCTAATCGGCTTTAGTAACAACGCTGATAGTGCTATTGCAGTTCTCAAAACCTGACCATAACCGATTGCACCATCTATTGTTATCATAAATCTAAAAAGATTTTCTAGCTAGAAATTTCTATCTAAATTGTTGCCAAATAAGAAATTCCCAATATTCCAACGAAATTGAGCAAATAAGAGTAAAAAATAAATCTCCTCGGTTCATATTTCGATGCCCCAAATAATGCTGCACCAAGCTCGTCTGGCAGAGGAGAGGCAATTATAAAACCAGCTATTATCGGTATTATCTTGTTCCAAACTCTTGTGCGAGAGATTTTTTCCCAGAGTGTAAATCTGATTTGCTCTGACAGTTTAAAATGAGAAAATGGCTTGCTGACTTCTTCTGAAAGTCTAGTTATTTCTTCTATGAGCTTGTCTCTCACAAATCTAAAAATAAGATAATCGCTTAAGACAGCACCGCAAGCGCCTAAACTCGCAATTAAAAAAGGATTTAGGTCTTTGCCAAGTATGTAAAGGATTGCTGTAGCAGGAGCAGCTGTTAAGCCATAGGCAAAAAATATCCCGACTATAAAAGCACTGATATAACCAAAATTTTTTAGTCCAAGAATAAGCTCCACTACGTGCTTAGACTTAAGTAGGAAATAGGCAAGTATGATGCTTATCGTCAAGAAAATTAAATTTCTATACTTCCAATGAAATTTTTTGAGTTGTTTTATTACACTTTCTATTTTTCTTTCTCTCTGTCTCGTCTCGAAAGAATATTTTTTCATTTTTATCTTCAAAAATTAAATTTTTGAAGCAATAGCTATTTTTTTAATTTTTCTTCAATTCTTAACATTTCGTTTATCTTTACGGTTCTCTCTCCACTTATCCCAAACTTTACGTACTCACAACCTAGGCCTACTGCCAAATGGCAAATCAGAGTATCCTCAGTTTCTCCTGATCTGTGACTCATTATTGTTATCATTTTATTTTTCTTCGCTTCATTCACAACTTTTATAGTATCACTTATGGTTCCGACTTGACTAGGTTTGATTACTATCCCGTTGGATGCTTTGTTTCTTATTCCGAGCTTTAATCTCTCGAGATTTGTTGCATACAGATCATCACCGCAAACTATTCTCGGCTCTATTCTGTGAGTTAGCGTACTAAAAGAAACAAAATCATCCTCATGGAAAGGGTCTTCAACATAAGATATTGGGTATCTCTTTGTCAGATCCTCAACAAAACTTATCTGCTCTGTTCTACTAAGCTTTAAGCCAGAGTTAGAATAAACATACTCATTTCCGTTCCAGAGCTGAGAGGCTGCAAAATCCAACCCAATTTTTAATAAATTCTCTGTCGCGACCCTATCCAAAATTTTTAATGTACTTTCGATATCCAATTTTGTTACCCAGGCAGACTCTAAGTTTTTTGAAAAAGCAAAGTTAGGATCTTTCTGAACTAGCATGCTAGCGGTTTGTCTATATGCGTTTGCAATTTTTGTCACAGAGTCTAGAAAAGATTTTTGATGGACAGGCAAGAAAAGATATTCTTGTACGTCACTTTTCCCACTCTCCTTCCATCCTCCGGCAACATTGCATATCGGCTTTGGTATCGTCGTTTTGCCTTTTGACAAAAACTCAAAAACTTCCATATCGTTCTCAAAAGCAAGTGCTTTAAGAAAAACTGAAGAAATTGCTAAGGCCAGATTGCCTCCAATCTCTCTTAAATCTTGAGTTTTGTCTATCATCCTTAAAAGGGAGTCAACCTCTTCCTGAGTTCTGATTTCTTCTCCTGTGAATCTTCTTCTTATCATCAAAAACTTTTTTATGACATTCTCAACAGGAAGGAATTTCACTTCATACTTTCCTCTACTTGTCCCTATAGGAATAGAGCTTCTCACTATACCTTTCTTTGTTTCTAGCTCAACTTCGATTGTCTTTTCTGTAGTAGTAGCGAAAACTTCCCTTATTCTCAGATTTTTGACTATCATTTAATTTGAAATTCGATTTTTTTAAATAAAAACTTAGATCAAGAATTCAGAATTTGGTGAAATCCACTCCGCATGATAGTAGTATATTCCCGCTTAGGTGAGTTCCAAATTTATATCCTCAAAATAAATTGGTTTTGATTAAAAGATGCTTTAAAGAATTATTTCATGAAAACAAGAATGAATTGGGACTATGTAGCTGGATTTTTTCGGAGATAATCTGTACTTCTTTTACAGGACTCCTAAATATGTCTATTAGCACAATTATAGGCTGGTTAAAAGAAACACTATTTGCTGAAGACGTATTGCCAAAGTTTTTTCCCAGTAATGAGACCTAATTTACCTTTTTTTGCTTCGAACTCGTCGAATTTATTAGCTTTACCCTTATCTAAGCCGTAGATTAGGACTGGAACAGCACCATATTCATGCTTCCTTGTCTTACAAGCGGTGATATGATCGCATGTGACAACTAATATTCCGTTGAAATTCTTAAAATACTCTAGTTTTTCGTCTATTTCCTCTATCATCTCTCTTTTCTTGTGGAATTCTCCATCGTGAGCAGGTTCATCAGGCCCTTTTATGTGAGCATACACAAAGTCAAACTCTGTCAAAGAGTCCTTGATATTATCGAAAATAAATTTCAAACTCGATTTAAACCTAAGCTCAGGGACAGTAATCGAATTAAAGCCTGCGAGCATGCAAGTAGCCTTCATTACACCATTCTCAGCAATGCAAACAGCTCTTACTTTATGCTTTCTAGGGAAGTTTGGTAACGCAAATAATCTATTTCCTGCCTCTCTTGTGAGAATACAATTTGCAGGTGGTATACCATTTTTAATTCTCTGCGCGTTCACGGGATGAAATTCTATGAGTTGCCTTGATTTATCTATGAAATCTTGCAAGAGCTTTGCAGATCTCTCTGCCTCTGGAGCCAAGGCCTCGATTCTTTTAACTTTTTCACCTGCGTTAAGGGGGTCGCTGTCTGTTATTTTATCGCTTAGCCTTTCTTTTATTACCAGAACAGCTCTATGTTCATATGTCCTGATTAGAACAAAAGGTGCATCTATTTTAACATGCTCGTTTATTGACCTAGCGATCTCGTCTAAGCCAAAAGAATTCCTTCCAGCATGCCTATCAACCACAACCAAATCTTTATCAACCGTGACAAAATTGCATCTCACAGCTAAGTGCCCTTCTCTATAAGGCAGGTCTGCTCCAACAGCTTCTAACGGGCCTCTTTTGAATTCGAATTTCTTTGGATCATACCCGAGCAGAGCGATATTTGCAACATGGCTTACGCTGGCACTTCTTAGCTCGCTCCACAAAACTTTCTCAACAGGTATGATTTCTCCTAAAATCCCATTCTTCGCTAGATAGTCTAGGTTTGGTTTTCTCGCCTCACTCAAAGGAGTCTTTCCGTTTATGGGCAAGTCTGCTAAGCCGTCGATAACAAGAAAAACAATCTTTTTCTTCTGCACAGTATAAAATTTGTTTTAAAAGAAATTAAAATTGAATCTCGCTCAGAATCCTTTTTGCATATTCTGTCAGTTTTTTGGATAAGTTCAACTTTGCAGTTATAATTTTTTGCCTGATTTCCGGCTCATTTCCTTTTGTTCTCTCTATGCTCCACAAAGCTATATAAACAGTTAGTAGCTCTAGCCAGAAGAAAGCTTTTTCAAAGCACTTTCTAGCTTCTTCTATTGCAGTAGCAGATAAGGCTGAGTTCTTCCATTTCTGGTAATAGTATGAGCATAATTCTATCTGATTTTCCATAGTTACTATCTTAAAGTGATAATTATTTAAATGTTACTACTCATAGGTAATATGATAAATGTTCGAATGCAGTGTTTGCAATAAAAAGCTAAGCTTAGAAGAATCACAAGCTTTTGTAAACGGAATCATATACTGCACAAAATGTTTTAGAAAGAAATAAGTAGATTTTCAGACATATTGTTGGGGTTCAAAACTCTGCTTAAGCGCTCCTATCGATGACTCGAACCCTATTGGGTGCCTCATTCATGGTAAAAGAATAGCAGATAGAAGTATTTTTCCTGATAGATATAAATTGCTTCTCAGTTTGAAGAAAGTTTTATCATATTTGACGATAGGATCCCACGAGCATTAGGCTACTACAAAATTCGGTAATAATACTTTAATGACTGTACTCTATTCTTTCTTGATACATTTAAAGCTAACCCTCAATTAGGAGTTTTTGCATAATAAGCCTGTAGTTTGCCCTCTCAAAACCGATAGTTAAATGACGAAAATCCTGTTGTTTGCTAAAGGCGCTATAGCATCGAACCCTTTTTCTCTAAGCTCAAAAGCAAACTCTTCGGTATGGTCGCCATGAATGCAAAAAACCTTCTCAGGATTAACCTTTTCTATAAACTTAAACAGCTCACTGCGACCGCAGTGCGAGCTGAAGTCGAGCCGCTTAACGAACATCTCCACCTCTAACTCTAACTGCTCTGTAATGTATCTTCCAGTCTCAAGCAATATCTTTCCAGGAGTCCCTTCGACTTGATAGGAGGTTAAAACAAGGCTGCAATTCCTATCCTCATATAATTTCTTCAGGTACCAGCTGATAGGCCCTCCAGATAGCATCCCAGAGGTTGTTAGAATCACGCAAGGATTTCTAATGATTTTATTTCTCATCCTTTCATTGCTAACGTATTCAACCTTTTCCAAAGCTTTGTCTAAGCTGTCTGGCTCTCTCAGCAGATTCTTGTGCCGATTGATAATGGTTATGCCTTTCTTTGCCATACCATCAACAAAAATTGGATAGTCTATTCCGTAGCTATCTAAGACGAGCAAAATCTCATCCAGCCTTCCAACAGCAAATCCAGCAATCAAGCAAATTCCATCAACAGCAAGGGTATCTTCAATTATTTGAATCAGTTGTTTTTCCTGCGATTTTCTTTCAGGGTGTTCTCTATCTGAATAGGTTGCTTCTGTTATCAAAACATCTATTTCAGGCAAGTCCTGATCAGCTCCTTTAATTAAGCGAGTGTCTTTTGTGTTGAAATCGCCGGTGTAGAGCAGAGTCTTATCACCAAAATTCAGGAATATCATTTGAGATCCCGGTATGTGGCCTGCATCAAAGCAAATAACTTCTGTTTTGTATAGCTTGAACGGCTTCCTATACTCAACTGGCAAAAAATTTTTTACAGTCTCTTTAACCTCTTCTTCTTTAAACGGAAGCTCTATGCCTTCTTCCCTACTAACTTTGATCGAGTCCAAAAGCAAGAGCTCAGCCAAAGGCTTTGTTACGTTTACAGCATAGACAGGAATAGAATCTCCTGTTGTAAAAAATATAGGTAAGCCACCGATATGGTCCAAGTGCGTGTGAGAGGCTATTATTGCATCTGGCCCCTTTATAGGAATTGGAAATTTTGGCGGAACCTCTTGAATCTTTGTTCCGTAATCTAAAAGAATTTTTTCTATTCCTGTATCAATCAAAATACCAGATGCACCAACTGAGCTAAGTGCGCCCAAAAAGCTGATTTGAAACAATCCATCATCTCCAATGTATTAGAACTTCTGTCTTTCTATGGAAAATTTATTTTTAAGCAAAATATACGATTTTATTCCAAAAGCACCAACTAATTTCGAAAGATTGTATTGGTAAACACTTAATTTTAATGGCATAGAGCTGCTAAACCTTTAGAATTTTCATCAACTGCTGTGCGTTATCATACATGGAATAATTATTGAACATTATGTAGACTTCCCGATGCTTTTTTGCTAGTGCCTTAGCTTTTGTCGCCAGCTGTTTTAGTTCGGTGAGCGAGTAGTTATAGTTATAATCGTATTCACGAGGGTTTAGCCCATGCAGCCTTATGTAAGCGATGGAATGCTTGGAAAGCGGTTCTCGACGCATCAAATCAACTACATGCACAAGCTCGAGCTCCTCGCATAACTTTGCTATCTCATCCGAATACTCTTTCCAATTGCCTCGAGGTTCCCAAGCTAACGTTAGCTTGCCTCGGTCGATTTTAGAGAAGAACTCACGCATGTTCGCAACGTTTTCAGGTGTGCACTTGAAGTTAGGTGGGCATTGAATCACGCAGACTTTAGCTTCAAGGGCATCGCAGATCTCTTTGGTTTGAAGCCAAGCTTCGAAGTTTTCGTTAGTCGGTCTAAGCCAGCCGTATCTGTTGAGCTGATCCTTAGTTGGCTTGATTCCTGCCCGGCGCCATGTCGGGCTTGTTGGTAAATGAGTTATAGCTTGAAAGGCTTTTATGCAAAAAGTAAAATCTTCAGGCACTTCTGAACGCCAGCGCTCTGCGGTTTTCCTCGTAGGTAGATTGTAGAAAGTGCTATTTAGTTCGCATGCATGAAAAGCATCAGCGTAAGCCTGTAGCTTGTTTTTAAATTTCTTTTTCCAGTCTTTAGGCGGTGTGTAGCGTTCATACCCGCATGTCCCGATTTTTATTGCTTGCATACTATTCACTAATCTTCTTTTACATCCTCAAGCCTTTCTGTTAATTTCTTTTCAAAAGTTTCTAGATCTTTTGCTTTTATCTTTCCGCCTGCTGCTTGTCTGTGTCCCCCTCCCTTACAAATATCTTTCATCAAATTGCCGATATTAACTTTCCCTTCTGTACATCTCGCATGAACTTTGTATTCATCCTTGCTTTTCTCAAGGAGTACTATTATACTGTTTGGATACCTTGCCGATATTTCATTAGCAAGGTCTGAGCCAACATTTTTTGAGATCCTAGAAATTATCAGGTTTAAGTTTTTAAATTCTTTAGCATTTTTCCAAAATTCTTCCCTAGCCTTTCTGTAAATTTCCTCATATTTTTTGTAAGAAGATAGTATCTTTTTATTTTTATTTAATTCTTCCATGGTTTTTGCAGATATCAGGATTTTTAAAGTGGTATTTCTACCAAGTTCAAGACTCGCAGCTCTAATCTTGTTAGCAATTCTCCAGAACTTTGTGTTCAGAATTTCTGATTTTCTCTTGACTTTTACCCATTTTTTTAACAAATCCCTGCAATCCTCAAAACCAAAGTCTCCTACTATCCCTATAACACTCAACCATTCCCTATCATTCAAATCAACAATACCTGAGAAGAGTTTGTATACGATGTAAGAAGTTGGCTGATAGATTTCCTTTTTCTCAAGTCTTGGGTTGATGTGAACAATTTTTTCTGTGTTCATATCTTCAGAGGGGTGATGGTCTATAATTAACATGGCCTTGTTTGAATCTTTAAGGCCCTCAAAATCCTCCAGAGGTAAATCAAGGATTATTGCCTTATCACAACTTTCCAAATCTTTGGGAATTTCTCTTCTGCCTTCTGTACTCCTTGGTATTGTTTCTAAAACTTTCAAACCAAGTCTTTCTAGTGCGATAAAGGTCAGTGCGGCAGAAACCATACCATCAACGTCTGTATGATAAATTAGAAAAAGCTTATCCTTCGGTTCTATTTGCCTGATGAATAACCTTCCTTTTTCGAAAAGTTTACAAATATCCTTCATAGTTTCACTCAATTAAGAATTGCAGTTTATGACTTATATTTTCTGAGAATTGATTATACTTTCTTTCAAATTCAAAGTTCAAATTCAAAGTAAAGTTCCCTTTCAAGCTGTTTTTACCTATTCTTTACAGTAACTTCTGTCACTTGGGCAGCATTTGCTATATCTCTCTGTTTTCCTTTCTTCGTTTAATACACATACGATATATAACGCGGCAGCATCAATACCAATAGGGCTCTTACCCGAAGTATAAAGCCTTCGTTTGGTCTCGCTGATTATTTTGGCGGCAAACCCTGACTTTTCCCACTTATTCCAGCTCTTTCTGCGATTTTTGATAGATAGGTTAACGATCTTCTACCGGTATAAAAAATATCTAGCTCTCTTACAAGTATTCTATAACACCTACCAATGACTTTTTTTATCGCAGGAGCAATATTCCGAAAGTTCCTTCAGAGTCCTTGCAAGGCTTGCCAAGAAACCTGGGTTTAAATCCCAGCAACCCCACCTAAAATCTTTTTGGAGAATAGCAGTTTAATAAAATGATACATGACGTACAATTCCAAGGCAAAGGGCCCAAATCCTATATACCCAAGAATTGGCATCTCAAAGATTTTTATCCTAAAAATAGGCGGAAGCGTAAGGTACCATGTATAATACCACTTAGTTCGAGCCCAGTAATTCCAAAATTCCCAGAGAAAGCCACAGATAATTCCTGCGATGAACAACGAAATTATCCTGTCCAGTTTTTTCTTCTTCACTAACATGATCAATGATTTCTCGTTATGAAACAGATAAAGAACAGGATCTAATAATAAAATAAATCCAGTCCATACGAACATCCACATCCACGGCGAAATGATTACAAAAGGTGTTACCAAAAAGACTATGCCAAGCACGATCAAGATATTGATAATAAATTTATTGGTTGGAATTTTTATTTTCAAGTTTAGCTTGTTGAAGATATGTAACTGCTGAACCAGTTCTGTAGTTTCAAAAATTGCTGGAAGGATAGTTGCAAACGATAGGGAACCCATGGTAAAGGTCGCTAATCTCGTTTCTGGCAAATTCACATAACCCCAACCGGGTATGAACTGATTATAAATTTCGAAGATGAACCAAAAATTAACTGAAAGTAAAGCCATGTGCAAAAACTTTCTTGGCCTGTTGCTCAACAGCGAATTTCCCTTTAACATAAAAACTATGCTATCGACGAGAAGGATATAACCAGACCAAACAAACGGTATATACCAAGTAGCGAATGGCTCAATTCTTAACAACATAACGATTTCGGCAAAGATGATCAATGAAATTCCTAGGAAACCGTATTTTCTAAACATAAAAATAAATTTGGAAAGAAGGCTTTTTAATTTTTTTAACTCGCCCAGCTGTTCTTTTATCGAGCGGCAAGCTCCGCACATAAAGTTTTGCCAGAAGCTGTGGGAGCAAAGATGACTAAGTCCTTTCCCTTTAATAACCCCTTCTTTAATGCTGCTCTTAAGATGTTTATAATTAAGAAGGTGTGAATTGAAGTTGTACAGGAAAATTTAAAGTGTCACTACATACATTAGTTTTTCTGCTAATTCTTTATACCTGTTTCTTATTGTAACTTCCGTTACCTGAGCTTCTCTAGCTATCTCTTCTTGAGTTTTTCTCTCCCCTGTCAGAACAGATGCAATATAGCTGGCAGCAGCTGCTATGCCAGCTGGAGATTTACCTGATGTTAGTCTGAGTTCTCTTGCAGCACGAATAACCTTGTGAGCAATTCCCTCTGCTCTTCCTTGCATTGACAATTGATTAGAAAGTCTAGAAATATATTGATCTAGTTTGAAGGGTGGGATGGGATAATCTAACTTCTCGATAAGAAGACGATAGTTGCGACCAACTTCATTTTTATCTACACTCGACGCTTGAGCTATCTCTTCTAGCGTCCTAGCAAGCCCATATTGCCTGCATGCTAAATAAATCGCTCCAGCAGTTACGCCTTGAATCGGTCTTCCGCATATTGACCGTTTTTTTGCCGCTTTTCGGTAGATGACCGACGCTGTTTCAACGATGTTTTTAGGCACATTTAGTTTATCGGCAGTTTTTGTGATTTCGGATAATGCAAAAGCGAGGTTACGTTCTGTCGCGCCTGAAACTCTCATTCGGTACTGCCACTTTCTAAGCCTATAAGCCTCTGCTTTTTGTTCAGGCGATAGGCTTTTTCCACGAGCATCGCGGTCATGCAGATCAATCATCGTTGACAAGCCTTTGTCATGAATTTTATAAGTTAAGGGAGCGCCAACTCTTGTTCGCTTAGCCTTTTGCTCGCCATCGAAAGCTCTCCACTCAGGTCCCTCATCAGCTATTTTTGCTGCCACAACGAAGCCGCAGTCCATACAAACTATTTCAGCAACCTCATAATCACGCATAAGCCTTGTGCTACCACACTCTGGACAGCACTGATCTTTTATAGGTTGAGCGTGTTGTAGCATCAACGACCCCCGTACGAATTCCATTATATCTAGCTTAAAATAACTGCTTTAAGCTTAAATTTTATTAATTTTAGCTATGAAACTCTACTACCAGAATCCTTATCTAAAAGAAACAGAATCAAAGATCTTAGAAATAAATGAAAACAAGATAGTTCTAGACAAAACAATCTTTTATCCTCAGGCAGGAGGTGAGCCAGGAGATACAGGTTTTATCAACAACTGCAAGGTTATTGACACGCAACTCATAGAAGGAAAAATTACTCATGTCCTAGAATCACGCCCGACATTCAAAGTTGGTGATGTGGTAAGAATTGTTTTGGATTGGAACAGAAGGTACAAGCTTATGAGGATGCATACCGCTCTACATTTGTTGTTCTCAGTTTGTAAAGAAATTCTTGGAGAAAGTATAAAGTGTGTTGGTTCTAACGTAGGAGAAGAAAAATCCAGAATTGACATTTTTTTAGAAGGCTCTATCACCTCAGAGCTAAGAGAAAAGATTGAGAAAAGATGCAATGAGATTATTTCTAATTGGGAGGAAGTGAAAGTCTGGTGGGATAGTGAGAAACCAGCTTTTAGATGGACTCAGATCGATGGTTTAGCAAAGCTTCCTTGCGGTGGCTTGCACGTCAAAAACACTAAAGAGATAGGAAGTTTAGAAATAATTAAGAGGGAAAGGATCGGAAAGAATAAGGATAGATTGGAAGTTGTGGTGGATTAAATGGATGTAGAAGAAAAGCTAGAGCTGATAAAAAGACTTCCAACAGAGGAAATAATAACCGAAGAAGAGCTGAGAGGGCTCTTAGAAACCAGTGAGCATCCCGAACATTATATAGGTTTTGAAATTTCTGGTTTACTGCATTTGGGAACACTTATAATGTGTGGATTTAAGATTAATGATTTAGCAGAAGCCGGGGTAAAATGCAAAGTCTTTCTTGCTGATTGGCACAGTTTTATAAACAATAAGCTAGGAGGGGTTTGGGAGGATATAGAGAAAGCTGCAAAATATTTTGAAGAAGGATTTAAATTTTTTTGTCCAAAAGCCGAAATAATCCGAGGTTCAGAGGTTTATCACAATAATGACGAATACTGGAAAGATGTAATAAGATTTTCAAAAAAAATTACTCTAGCAAGAGTCACTCGCTGCCTAACCATAATGGGGAGAAGTGAAAAAGAGAAACTCGATTTTGCCCAATACATTTATCCTTCTATGCAGTGTGTTGACGTGAAATATTTAGGAAACGATTTACCACATGGTGGGATGGACCAGAGAAAGGCACACGTGCTTTGTCGTGAAATTTTTCCAAAGCTAAAGTGGAAAGTGCCTGTAGCTATTCATCATCATCTACTGATGGGACTTGAAAAGCCTTTAGAAGTTAGATCAGAAGAAAAGTTAGAGCGAGTTATTGCGGCGAAGATGAGCAAGTCAAAACCTTGGACAGCAATTTTTGTTCACGATTCGGAAGAAGAGATAAAAGAAAAGTTGAATAAAGCATGGTGTCCAGAAAGAGCAGTAAAAATGAATCCTGTCCTCGAGCTAGTGAAATTTATAGTCTTCCATGAAACAAAAGAATTCACAATTGAAAGATCCGCTAAATATGGAGGGGAAGTAGCGTTCGATTCTTACGACAAACTCGAGAAAGAATATTTAGCAGGAAAAATTCATCCGCAGGATTTAAAGAACTCTGTTGCAACCGAGATATCAAAAATTATTGCTCCTGTCAGGGAACACTTCGAAAAGCCAGCAAACAGAAAGCTGTTAGATGTATTTGAAAAGCACGAAT
>JASEGQ010000007.1:0-14725 GCA_030017875.1 Candidatus Aenigmatarchaeota archaeon | reverse complement strand
TGATCAAGAAGCCAGAACTTCAAGAATCAGCCAAAATGCCAGACAGCAGACATGGAGAGTATACGAAGTAGCAGGAAATTTCATATTATGTATTTCTCCCTTGTCAGCAAGTAAAAGGCTATACCGATCAGTGTTATGAACAAGCCGTTAATAAGGATATTCATCGGGAATTGAAGAATTATCAGAACGCAAAGAATGGCTCCAATCAAAGATGGCACAGGAGTGTTTTTAATCGTTAACGGAACTTTGAACTCTCTTCGAATGTTTGGCCTAAGCCATCTCAAAGCAACAATCGAAATGTTCACAGAATAAAAAGTTAAAAGTGTTAAGAGATTTGCTATTTCTGCTGTAGTCGTGAGGTCTTGAATAAGAACAATTCCAATTATTCCGACAGAGCAAATCATCGCTATAGCAACAAAGGGTGTTTTAAATCTTTTTGTGACTTTTGAAAAAAAGCTAGGGAATAGTTTTTCTTTTCCCAACCCATACATGAGCCTGGAGCTTGCTATGATTATGCCTAAGATTGTGCTCGAGGTTGCGATTATTGCAGAGAACCATACAAGTAAAGCAGCATTACTTCCGAAATTGCTTATGACAGCATCCACAAGAGGAGCAGTAGAAGCCCCTAACAATTCTACGTCAAACATGCTCACTGTTGCTATTGCAACTAGCATGTAAATTACAGTTGAAATTAGGATCGAACCGATGATAGCTTTTGGAATGAGTTTTTTTGGTGCAATTGTTTCCTCTGATTGTGGGGGTATCAGCTCAAAGCCTGTGAAAGCAAAGAAGATAAGACTCGCTGCATAGAAAATGTTGTAATTTAAATCAAACCCGAACAATATGCGGACGTTAGGTTTTGCAAATAACAACCCTAAAATTATGACAATGATTAGCCCTGTTACCTCAACAAACGTGAAGAGTACTGTCGTTATCACAGATTCTTTAATTCCTAAAAAAGTTATAATGCCTGCAAAAATTATTATCGAAATAGCAGCAACTAGAATGCTTATGTTAAAGAAACTGGAGAGGTAGCCTCCGAATGCCAGAGCTATCGTCGCGATAGAAAAAATAGCTGCTAAAACCAAAAACCATTCGACTATAAATCCCCAAGCTCTACCAATTTTTTTTGAAGTGTCTTTAAATAGTCTAAAATAGCTCGAAGTCTTTGGGTACATGCCTGTCATTTCTGCAAAGCTCAAGGCTGTGAACCCTGTTATTATACCAGCGATCAATACAGAGACCCAAACGCCTGAGCCTGCAGCTGCTGCAGCTTTTCCAATTATGCTGTATATACCAGCTCCGATAATTATTCCAATTCCAAATATTACGACCTCTCTAAAAGTTAGAACCCTTTTTAAACGTCCTGGCATAAATTATATTTAATTTGAAAAAGAATTCAAGTTATTGGTGAAAACATGAGGTTTTCTCTAGAAGGAGTAATCGAGCTAAGCAGGCCCATAGACTTTTTGAAGCTAGATTTTCCAAAGATTGTCGCTAGAGAAATAAACTCAGAGCTTTTTAGAAAAGGTGTTCCAAGCGAGCAGGAAGGCTCAAGGATTGTTAGCTGGAGCATAATAGGAACAAGACTCTTAGTAACAATAGAAGGCACAACTTACCTGAGACCACACGATGCTTTGCTAAGACTTAGAAATTACTTTACAGAAAAACTTGGAAAGCATAATGTAGGAGTGAGAAGGATTTTTGTAAAAAATTATTTGATCGAGTTTGAGACTAGGGCCTCGGACTTAAAGATAAGGGAGCTTGTTGGAAATTTTGCACAAGTAAAAATGAAGGGAAGAAGGCTAACTCTAATTTTTGAAAATCTGGAGGAAAAAGACCTGGAGCAGAGATTTGTTGAGAATGTTTTAAAGGAGATCAAGAAATTAGAGCCTTCGGAGATTGTTGAGGAAGAGAAACTAGCTAAGTATGGGCATGTCTTAAAAAGAACAAAGCTCAAGACAATAGGGTTTGATAAGGATGTGGCAGAAACAGCTCAAAAGCTAGGATGGATAAAGAGGTTTCCAGGAAGAGGACAGTGGATTCTTTTGGCTCCTGCTGCAAAGCTTCTGTACACTCTTAAAGATATTATCGTGAATGAGATTTTGAAGCCGTTAAAATTTGAGGAGTACATTTTTCCAAAACTCACTTCTTTCGAAGTTATGAAGAAAATGCCAGGATACTTCGAGCACTTGGCTGAAGGAATGTTCTACGTCTCAGCTCCGCCAAGAGAGCCTTTGCAGTTTGAAGAATTTAAGAGGTATGCTTTGCTTAAGAAGGAGATTAGAGGCGATTTGCTGAAAAGAATTCTTGGTGAGCCCGAGTATGTTCTGGCTCCTGCTCAATGCGAGCCATTCTATCAACTATTTTCTGGAGAAACTGTTAATGCAAAGGATCTGCCAATAAAAGCTTATGATTTTAGTGGATGCACTTGGAGGAGTGAGGGAGGAGGAGTAGAAGGTATAATAAGAACAACAGAGTTCTGGCGATTAGAAGCTGTCTGGCTTGGTTTGCCCGAGCAGTCCCTAGAGCTAAGAGATGTGATAATCGACAAAACTTTTGAAGTTATAGACAAAATTTTGGATCTTGAAGCAAGAGTTGTTGTAGGAGCTCCATTCTATGCGACTGAAGAGATGGTAAGAACAACTTTTGTTGATATTTCAAAATCTGTTAACATACCTACTTTAGACGTAGAGGTTTGGCTTCCGTATAAAGGGCCAAGGGATAAAGCAGAATGGCTTGAGGTTGGAGCAGGGACTTGTGCAAAGACAAAGTATGTTGATAGCTTTAACATAAAAGAGGCTTCAGGAAAAGAGATCTGGACAGGATGCATGGGTTTTGGTCTAACGAGATTGCTCGCAGGTTTTCTTGCACAGAAAGGATTCGAGCCTGATGTTTGGCCGTTAGGAATGAAAAAGAAAATTAAAAAATTACCTTCTCCAGCAAAAATGGTTAGCTGGCCTTAGTGATTAAATGCTGCTTTGCGGGAGAAGCAAGTGCATTTTCAAGGTTGTACAAGAGATGATAGAAAGGATGAAGGATGAGATTGTTCAAAAACAGAATGTTGCTTATCCTGAGCAAATAGTTGTTGCTGATATCTACAATATAGCTGCTAGCACTTTAGCTGAAGCATGCAGGCGAAGTTTTAGTGTTGATTTAGCAAATTGCGTAGAAAAGGAAAAGCATAGAGAAGCTGTTGTAACGATGGACACTTTCATTCTTTTGAAGACTATAGCTGACGATGGTTTGATTGACGAGGAATACAAGAACAGTCTTTTTGATGCTTTAATAAAAATCAATCCTAATTTGAAAGAACAAGTTGAGAAAGACAGAGAATTGGGAATTCTTTAAAAACACTCTACTCGAAAAGTCAGGCTTAAATACTTTCCCCTGATTAATTATTTGATAAGATGAGCGTTCCAAGCTTCTCGAAACGAAAAAAGTGCATATCTCTTTTGAAAAGATACAAGGAAAGCTTGTTAGAAAAATATTGGCACAACTTCGTGGGAGAAAAGAGCAAAGGGATAAAATTTTATGAAAGAAATTACTCAGGGATTGACTACTTAATTACCGAATCTTTTTATCCAAAACAACCAAAACCATTCTTCAGTACTACTGTAATAATTCAAATTCCGTATTCTGAGATTCCATCCATAAATTCAAGCATACGGGATGAATTTGAAGAGAGCATTTTTGGAAAGCCAGTTCGCGAAGTTGATAACAGAGTTGCAGACGAGCTGGACTACGAAGCCGGTTTAGCTGGGGAAACTGTATTTGGTGAAGAATATTCAGAAAATGTCCAGAAGCAGTTATTGGTCGAACCTAAAGAAAAAGTGCAATTTCCATTCTTCGAAGCTATTGAAACAATCGAAGAAGCTGAGGATTTGGCTAAAGAGCTTATAGATTTGTATAGACAGAGCAAGAAGAAATCGAGGAACAAAACGTTTAAAGACACTGTTAAGAATTTGTTAGAAAGGAAAATTGGAAAAGATGAAATAAAAGAAGCGAAGATTGAGCTTGATCTATAGGAGGAATTTCAAAACTTTTCGAACAGTAAGGAATAAAAGCTTATCAACTCACTTTTTGCTATGAATTTCTAATTTGGAAGGTCAACAAAAAAATAGAAATTATAACAAGCATTTTCCCAAAATAATTGAAGATATAATGTAATACTAGATTATTCTCCTCTGAGCGCTCGAAACGAGTATCTTCTTATTCTTAAGAAAAAAGTAAGATAATTCTTAGTATTGATCGCGTATTATAAAAAATAGGAGGAATAAATTAAGAAGATTTAAGACATTGAGCTTTGTTAGTTCTATATAGTGATAGAATGTTTAACCAGTTCTACCGATTGGGTATCCTTGCTGTAGTCTACAGGCAGAGAAAATCAAACATAGAATATCTGTTACTTCACAGAATTCGGCCATGGGAGGGATGGGAGCTCTTGAAAGGAGGAATTGGTGGGAGAACAGAAGAAGAAGCATTGGAAAGAGAATTGTTCGAGGAGGCCTCTCTAAGAATACTGAGCAAGCAGAAGATTCCGATAAGGGTCAAGTACAAACTACCAGAAGAGTCAAGAAATAAATGGATAGGGCAAAAGTTGCAAGCCTATTTGGTTGAGGTAAACCCAGAAGACAAAGTAATTATTAACTTCAGAGAGCATGACGACTATTGCTGGGCCAATTATGAGCAAAGTCTAGAACTACTAAGGCATAAACAGCAAAAGAATGTTTTGAGATATGCGAATAAATTTTTGGAAATACTATAACCAAAAAGTTAAATGTTTAAACTATGGATTAAATTTCTTTTTCAGCTTCAAAAACAGAAGGGAGGTGGATGAAGTAAACTTTTCCCCTTTCCAAAATTATCAAAGGTCTTTTCTTCATCAGAGCATCAATATCTATCTCATAAACTCCTTCTCTAGGAATTCTCACAGTTTCTATTCCAAACTTTATTTCTTCAACCTCCCTCTTTTTGCCAGTTCTCCTCTCTTCTTCTACCTTTTCTTCAATTCTCTTTGTTATCTCCTGTTCAAGAGTAGTCTCCTTAGCTTCCAACTCTTTCTTTATTTCCTCTATCTGCTCAGCGTCCCGAGGAGTTTTTATGTAGAGAAAAAATATTGAGCCGCACTGATTGCAGCCTCTGAGGATAGAGGCATCATAGTCCTCATACATACTCCCGCATCTAACGCACTTGTGCATGTCTAAGCCTCTGCCAGAACAGAGAAGGAGTTCGGATTCTTCTTTATCTTCTTAATATACCTCGCTGGTCCGACAAGAGTTATTCCTGTTTTTAGGCTAGTCTCCGGAATTCTTCCGATCAGAACCTTTTGTATTCTCGTTCTCTGATCAGACAATCTCTCGAGAAAAGATTGAAATCCCCTCACCTGTTTTTTCAAGCTGCAGACCTCAATCCCTGGAAAGCCGTCGTCTACCCTGCGCATAGTCTCTCTGATTAACTCCATCTCCTCTTCCGCAGTCATCACTCCATCAACAACAAGAATAGAACCATCCTTAACCTTGTTCAAAATAAAATTAATTCTCTTCTTCTTTGGTTTCTTGTCCAGCATTGCTGAAGATACAAAATCCATTTTTATCTTCATTTTGCTCGCCTTGCATACTTTGCTATGGCTTCATACAGCTCATCCATGTTCCTTCCTTTGAGAGCAGAAACAGGAACAACAGGGTATTGTGGAAAAGCCTCTTTTATTTCATTTGGTTTTGCTCTCTTCAAGTCGATTTTGTTTGCTACAACTATCACAGGAATTTTCCTCGCCTCCAAATTGCCGAGTAGAGTTATGTTGACTTGAGTCAATGGATCTTGTGTTGCATCCATAACAGCTAGAACTGTGTCAACGTTGCTTAGCCATTTTATCGCCTCTATAACTCCATCAGTAGCTTCTCTTGCCCTTTGCTTAGCCGCTTTTTTTGACAAGCCGTATTTTAAAAACTCGCGATAGTCTACTTTTGTTGCTAAGCCAGGCATGTCCAGGAGATTTATCAAGATCTTTCTTCTGTTTAGCTTTATCTCAACTTTCTCTTTTTTCTGTACAGTTCTTGTCTCATGAGGAATTTCAGAGACCTTGCCGATTTCCTCTCCTGTCCAGTCCAGAGAGATCCTGTTAGCTAGAGTTGTCTTTCCGACGTTTGTTGCTCCGTAAATTCCGAGTCTTATGTTCTTCCTATAGCCGAAGAGGCCAAAGAACCAATCAAAAAAGCCGCGAAAATTCATTCCCATCAATATAATTTGATTTCCAAACTTTTTAAATTCTTCGCTGAGAAGTCTCCTTGCGACAGCTGAGGGGGGCGAATAATAAAGTATATATATAACTTCTTATATAATGATTATATATGAGAGAATTAACAACTATACAAATCGAGAAAAGAACAAGAGAAAAGCTCAAAAAGCTCAGGATAACTAAGCGGGAAACGTATGATGAAATAATAAATAGGTTGATTAAAAAATGCGAATAACTTACAAGTTTAGGTTGTATCCAAGCAAGGAACAAGAGCAAAAATTGTTGGAAGTTCTTGAGAAATGCAGGTTTGTCTACAACAAGCTATTGGAAAAGCTGGAACAAGACAAACCAAGTAGATTAGAACTACAAAATTCTATTCCTAAATTGAAAGAAGAGCACCAAGAGCTAAAAGAAGTGTATTCTAAGGTTCTACAGTACGAATCTTACAGGCTGTTCTCAAACCTAAGGGCATTAGCAAGGTTGAAGAAAAATGGCAGGAAAGTAGGTAGATTAAGGTTCAAAGGGAAGAGTTGGTTCAAAACTATTCACTTCAATCAATCCGGCTTCAAGCTAATAAAAACTGGTAAAAGATGCGAGAGATTACATTTATCCAAAATCGGTGACATAAAAATAAGAATCCATAGAAAAATAAAAGGAAAGATCAAACAAGTCATAATCAAAAGATATAGCTCTGGGAAATGGTATGCTTGCATTCAAGTCGAGAATAATGTTCAAGCTGAGAATGCAAAGAATAAGCTGATTGAAAAGAAAGTTGGAATCGATGTTGGAATAAAACATTTTCTGACAGACAGCGATGGCTTGCAAATCGAGAATCCAAAGTACTTGGATAAATCATATAAAAGGTTGAGAATAGAACATAGAAAGCTATCTAGGAAGGAGAAAGAATCAAAGAATAGAGAAAAACAGAGGATAAGATTATCAATAGTCTATGAGAGAGTTGTAAATCAAAGGTTGGATTTCTTGCATAAGCTATCAAGGTATTACGTTGATAACTATGATTTCATAGCAGTAGAAGAGCTTGACATAAAGAATATGGTCAGAAGTTATTTGGCTAAATGGATAAGCGATGTCTCTTGGAATCGCTTCATACAATTTCTATCTTACAAAGCTGAAAATGCTGGTAAGATAGTTGTAAAAGTGAATCCAAGAGGAACAAGCAAAGAATACAAGTTCGGGAAATTGGATAAAGACTATAATGCTTCTTTAAACATCCTCGTAAGAGGATTAGATAAAGTAGGCATGGGACAGGCCGAATTTACGCCTTTGGAGACAGAACCTCTACCCGTTAGGGCAAGTTCAGTCGTTGAATTAGGAAGCTCCTTTCGATAGGAGTAGTTCACATTAAGAGTTTGATCAGAAAGAAAAGTCCATCGCCAAAGTAGAGGGTAAAGAGAAGTGCCAACGGAAAAGCAGGCGCAAATCTTACACCTTCCTTTATTCTTACATACTTTTTACCAGATTTTTTTATTTTTATCAATTCTTTTTCTGTAATTCCTTCCCACAATTTGTTCTGCTCAAGAACATCACCGACTTTAAGCTTAGAAATTGGGATGGTTCTTTTAAACCCAACATCCTCTACACTCCTAGCAAACTTCCATATTGCAAAAAGCCCCAGAGTTGCTATCACAGGAAAGATAGAGCTCCTCAAAATTAGTACAAGGTCAAAACGAGTTTGAAAAAAGTTTATCAAATACCAGTTGATTCCAACCAAAAATACAAATAGAAAAACTGATCCGACAAGTAAAACATTGCTTGTTGACTTCAAATCTTTCACAAATTTTGAAATTATTTTTCTGTTGATCAAAGATAGGACAAAAGCATAGATTAGCATGTAAGCAGCTCCTATCAAAAACACGTTGATCAGATAGCTAAATGGAAAAGGAAAGATCAATTCTGGAAAAAGCTCAGAGGTTGGGATAAGAAAACCGATAGCAGACAAAGTCTTTGCATCACCGCCTCCCCACTGACCTAGATAGTACATCATAAAGCCAAAACCAAGCAAAGATAAACCAGCTATTAAGCTATTCAACAAAGGCCAGTAACTCCATTGCAAATAAGACTGAATCCCGTACAAAATCAAAGCAATTGCTATCATCGCATAAGGGATCTCATCTGGGATTTCCGTAGTCTTTAAATCGCATAAGCCAGCTAGAGAAGAACCGACTAAAGCGGTTGCAAAAGAAATTATTTGAAATTCCATATTATCTATTTAACTTTAGGAATATTTGATTTTCTCAGTTAAGCATATTTTTTAAACCCAATTTTCTTTGCAACCTCACGAAAGCACTGTCTGCAGTAGTATAAGCCATACTTTCTAATAACTCCATCAGTTCTTCCACAACGCCTGCACCGTTTTGTAGCTTTGCCAAACTTCTTAGCCACCAACATCTCCCAAGACTTCAAGAAGCTCTAAAATTTCTCGAAAACTCTTGTGTAAACTTTTTAAGATCGTTCTTTAGCTTAGCCTTTCTAAAAATTCCTTTAATTTTTGCTGTTAAATCTGTTATTTTATCACTCAATTACCTCAACCCCAAAATTGTCCTTTAACCATTCTATTGCTTCTTTTTTACTAATCCTGTGCTTTGCTGGTATTTTTCTTTTTTGTATCCTCCTTCTTTTTATTCTAAACCCTGCTCTTTCCAGGGTGGCGGAAACGTCCAATCCCAGCATTCCAATCTCGTGCGAATACCGCACGTTTGGAATGTCTATATACTCTTTAATTCCAAAACTAAAATTCCCCTCTGGATCAAACTGAGAAGATTTTAATTTGTTCTCAACCGCAGCTAAAGCCCTTTTTAGAAATTCTGTTGCATCTTTTTTTCTTAGTGTGACCATCACTCCTATCGGCTTCCCCTTTGCAACTCCGAAAGTCGATCTTCGCTTAGACTTCGTTACCAGAGGTTTTCTTCCAGTCAAATACTCTAATAGCTTTTTTGCCCTCTCAAGCTTTGCCTGATCATCTCCGCAGCCTATGTTCAGAGTAAGCTTTTCAATTCTTATCTCTCGCATAAGATTCATTTCACTCACTTATCTTTATCGCCGGCTCTTCTCTTCCAACAACTATAATATGATCTTTTCTCACCTCAACATCCCTATTCTCTATTTCGCAAATAACTTTGTTCGGCTCTCTCATGCTTTTTGCAGTAACAACTTCTTTTATCCTTGCAGTCTTGCCAGAATTTTTTCCTTTAGTGATTAAGCCCAAGCTTCCTTTTTCGAGTTTAATATGTTCAAGAATTTTTTGAGATGGCAGTTCGAGCAAAACAGAATCCCCGGTTTTATAAACATCTTTTTCCACGAGCAGATTTCTTCCATCGTGCAAGTTCAATTGAAGCCTCCCTTTTTTAACCAGAATTTTGTTGTTAATTCTACAAATTTTTTTGTTTGCCTCATCTTCAGGTATCTCTTTCATTTCCAAGCCCTTTTTGCTCGGCAGAACTCTATAATGTTTTTTAATTCTTAGTACAGAAACAACATCCATCAAACCAACAGGAAAAGCATGATCCTTTCTTGCTTTGTTGTCAACCAAGATCTCTCCCTTTTTTATGATTGATTTAGCTTCTTTCCAGGTTTCTGCTAGATTTAGAATGTTCCTAGCAATTATGAGCAAAGGAATAGATTCGAATTTTTTATGTGGTCCTGGCCTAGGCGAGACTGTCCATTTCGCTACTTTCTTAGGTACTCCCCAGAACTTAGGAGCTAGTAATCTTTTGAGCTTGCTCATACTATCACTTATTGCAATAATTAGTTATGTAAGCTATAAATAAAATTAGCCGATAAAACGAAAGTTTTGATAAGAATTAGTTCTATTCCGTATCTTTTACTTTTTCATTCTCCTTTCAATTATTTTAACTCTTCTCTTGTCATCTAGATTTAATTTTATTATTCTAAGATTAGAAGGATGGATTGGCGCAAGCCTTTCAGTGCCGTCAGTTCTTTTTGTTGTTATTCCCTCGATGTAAACTTTATATCTTTTTAGGTCAACTCTTGAGATCTTTCCCCTTCTATTTCTGAACTCGCCATGCATGACTTCTACCTCATCTCCTCTCCTCACAGGCAAGCTTCTTGTCTTGTATTTTTTTATCAGTTCTTTCGAAAGATGAGCTGCCATGAGTTTTCTTCTCAAGTGCAACGGAGCAGTAAACAAAAACTTCCTCTGCTTTCCTGGTTTTTTTGATCTAATCATCTAAACCACTATGCTTGAAATTTTTCCAAGAGATGAAAATCTCTCCACAGCTTCCTTTGCTACTGGTCCCTTTATCTGTGTTCCCTTTGGTTCTCCTTTCTCATCAACTATTACTGCGGCATTATCCTCAAAACTAACTCTCAATCCACCAAGCCTTCTATACTCAGCCCTCTGTCTAATAATAACTGCATTAACAACCTGCTTCCTCATTTTCACATCACCTTCTTTCACTGTAGCTTTAATCATATCACCTACTCCTGCTTTAGGTTGCCTTCTTCTAACTCCTTTATAGCCAAAAACTGAAATTATTTGAAGCACCTTAGCTCCGGTGTTGTCTGAACAATTCAGATAGCTGCCAACGTTTAAAGCTTTTGTTATCCTTGCTCTTACAGCCTTCATTTTTATACCTCTACACCAACAAGTGTGGATTAAATTTTTTATCAGATTTAGCTTTATTGAACAATCGCCAGCATCAGTTTTTAATTTTATCTCACCTTCCTCGTTTAACCATAATAAGCTTGACTACCTTTTTCTTTCTATAACCTCGATTACAGTAAATGCTTTTGTCTTCGAAATTGGTCTACATTCAGCGATTCTTACTCTATCCCCTTCTTTAGCAGAAATGCACTCAGGATTGTAAGCAGCTATTCTAGAATGTCTTCTTTCATATCTCTCATACTTTGGGATATAATGGAAGTATTCTCTTTTCACTATTGCAGTTTTTTGAGCTTTTGCAGAAACAACTATTCCTTCTATAACTTTTCCTCTAATTGGAAGCTTTCCATGCCAGCAGCATTTAGGGTCAGAGCATACCCTTTCAGGTGGCTTAGCATCTATTCCTATATTTTTTTTCATTCTTTCACCATCTTGGGAACTTCTTTTTAATCCTGTCCTCAGGCCTTGCTACTAATAATTTTCCATCGACCTGCACTTTTGTTTTATTAGGCAAGGTAAATATAAATACACAGTTTTTCTTAGGGATGATTTTTTCCTTTCCCTCTTCTGTCTCGATTTTAAAAGTATTGTAAGTCTCGTCTATTACTCTTCCTCTCAAACCTTCTTGAGTAGGATCAGTAGATTTGGCTATTTTAACAACCAAATTTATCAATTCATGCCTTACAAGATTCTGTGGGGTTATTGGCATATACTTTAGGTTGTTTAAATTTTAACTTAACTCTATCTGTTCTTCTGAATACCCGAGCTTTACAAGAATTTCCTTGAGTCTTGATCTGTGATCTCCCTGCAGCTCTACATGCCCGTTCTTAAAAGTTCCACCGCAGGCGAGTTTTGACTTGAGCTGAGAAGTTAGCTCTTTTGCTCTGTCTGTTATTCCTTCGACTATTGTTATGGGTTTGCCAAACTTTCTCCTCTCGATGAAGATCTTTATCTTCTGCGCTTCCCTTTCTATCGCTTTACAAGCACATAATTCAATCGGTAACCCACACTTCGGACAAACTTCTGCCATTTCTACTTCTTTCCCTCTTTCATCCTTTCTTGTTTTATTGTGAGCAGGCGAGCGATAGCTCTTCTCAGTTCTTTTATCTTACCAGGGTTTTTTATAGGCCTGCCCATCTTTACATTTCCCATCTCTTTCAAAAGTTCTAATCTCAACTCAGAAAGTTTTTTGTCTAAATCCTCAAGCTTCATTTCTCTTATCTGTTTGATTTTCATTATTGCCATTTCTCTACATGCACCTATTCGATTTGTCCAAGTATAAATGTGCTATTCCAAAATTAGAAGTCAGAGTTTCGAGTGTTTCTTGCCAAAAAGCCTTACTCTGCAACAAGTATCCTCCTGTTTCTTTTTCTGTTTTCATATATAAAAGCCTTACTGTTTTATTTCGCTTTTTTCTTGCTCTTTCTCAATAACAAGCTCTTTTGGCATTTTCTTCATTATGTACGTTTTTATGCCGATTATCCCAGGCTTTATCATCGCCTGCGCATACCCCTTTTCAACTAGAGCATCAGCATATTCTCCTGAGAACGCGACAAACCCCTTTCTAAACTTCTGAAATCTGCTTCTTTCACTTCCAGCCAGCTTACCAGCGATTCTTATCTGAACTCCTATCGCTCCTGCTTCCATCACTCTGTCCAAATAGTAATTCGCAACCTTTTTGAAGTTAATTCCTTTTTCCAAAGCTCTAGCAACTCTTTTTGCAACGATGTTTGCATCAAGAAATGGTTGCTCAACTTCCCTTACATCAAGCAAAGGATTTTCAAACCCAAACTTTTCCTTTATCTCTTCTGTTATGTCTTTAATTTTTTTTCCAGATCTTCCTATCACTAATCCAGGCTTGTGAGCATAAACAATTATTCTAGTTCCCAAGGGTGTTCTTTGAATTTCTGTGTGGCTATATCCTGCCTTTTCAAACCTCTTAGCCAAAAATTCCTCTACATCGGCCTTTTTAATCCCCTCTTTAACAAAAATCCTTTCTATAGCCATCATCTCTCCTCTAGTTCTATTTCTATTCTCGTGACCTTTGCTCTTCTTCCTCTGAAGCGCCACCTTGATTTTGGCCTAATAAAAACTTCTCCCTTGTCAGCTTTTGCTGACTTAACAAAGAGCCTTTCAGGATTTAAATTTTTAACTCTTGCGTTTGCTTCCGCATTTTCTAAAATTTTTAGAATCTGCTTTGATGCTTTTGTGTAATATTTTTTATTTAAGCTAATTTTTTTATCCCTAAGATTCTCCAAAAATTTTTTTGCTTTTTCCAATTTTTTATTTTTTAATTCTTTACAGATAGCAACAGAGTGTTTTAGAGAAACTCTCGCGTTGTCTAATCTAGCAGAAGCAGTTTTCATTTGTTCACTTTTTCTTTTTAACTTTTCTGAAATATTTATCATAAATCCATACTACAAGACAGGAGAGTAGATACCAGTAGATTATAATTGTAATGAAATTAATTAAACCACGTAAAAGTTCTAAAATTATGTTTTCATATGGACCTCTAATTCTAATACCAGGTAAAGTCAAAAAATATATTAAGAATATAAAAATGGGATATAAAGGATGTGAAACGAAAGAAGAAGACGTATCCATAAAGAGAAAACCTATAAGATAGGAAGATACAAAAAATAGAATAAATATCACAATCTTTCTCCAGTCTGGTTTCAAAAATTCTTTCAATTCCATTCTATCACATCAAACTCTTTTTTCCAATTCTCTTATATTTTTATGAAGTTTTATTTTTATAACTTTTAATTTTTTTCTTAACCATACTTCCAATTACCTCAGAAATCCATCAGTGGTTAAAAGAATTATATAATTTAAAAATATACAATACAGTATCTATTTCATAGGGACATGCTTCGACCCGCGAGTAGCACCAATACCAGGAGCAGAGTGTTTAACACGCTTACAAGTAATCGCAAATTCCCCTAGTCTATGGCCAATCATCTCAGGGCTGATAACAATAGAAGCCCACTCTTTTTTTATTCCTGTAAAAACTCCAATTTTTGTCCCAACCATTTCAGGAAGGATGATCATATCTCGAACATGAGTTTTGTGGAATTTGTCAGGATACTTTCTTATGTTTTCTAAAAGTTTTTTCTGCTGTTCTGTCAGGCCACGCTTTAATGCCCTTCTCTCTCTTGCTGGTAACAGCCTTGTGAACTCATCTATGCTCATTTGCTTTAGCTGCTCAAGAGTGTAACCGCGATAGCTGAATACTTTTGGCATGTTCATCTACCCTTCTTTCTCCCCATTCTTCTTGGTGAGATAGCTCCTACCTTGGCTCCTGGTGGAGCATGCCTGCTAACAGCTCTGCTCGGCCTTGGTCTTTTGCTTCTACCACCATAGGGATGATCCACAGGTCCCATCGAAACACCTCTAGTTCTCGGATATAATTTTCCCCTGGCAAGCATTGCGTGAACTTTTTTTCCAGCTTTTACCCATGGCTTTTCCACCCTTCCTCCACCAGCCGGTATACCAATAGTTGCTCTGCAATTTTCATTCAACTCAACAATTTTTCCTGATGGAAATTGAACTTTAACTTTCTTACCAACTTTACCAATTACTATTGCGAAAACACCAGAGCTTCTACAAAGTTTAGGTCCAGAGCTTGGATAAGTTTCTATCCCAAAAATCTTTGTTCCTTCTGGAATTTTTGACAGAGGCAAAACATTGCCGATAGAAGGTTCTCCGTTGTAAACAACAAAATCTCCGGCTTTTAATCCTTCAGGTGCGATGTGCAAAACCTCTTTTCCATCTTCAAACTTTATTATCGCAACTGGAGCAGAGCGAGCAGGATCATGAACTATATCTTTAACTTTACCAAAAAT
>JASEGQ010000006.1 GCA_030017875.1 Candidatus Aenigmatarchaeota archaeon | reverse complement strand
TATATCTCTTCCCTTTTCATATTAATATTAGTATTTTTAACAATATTTAAATTTTACTAATGTTATCAAAAATAAAGAAAA
Organism: Candidatus Aenigmatarchaeota archaeon; assembly: GCA_030017875.1. Taxonomy (GTDB): domain Archaea; phylum Aenigmatarchaeota; class Aenigmatarchaeia; order CG10238-14; family SCSR01; genus JASEGQ01. The sequence continues at coordinate 27,277 of JASEGQ010000006.1, read as the reverse complement.
TTCTAAGCTGGTTTTGAGCTTATTTCTAAAAGATTTTTACAAAAGCAACTCTATTATTGTAATTGAAAATGCAACCAAGAGGTTATTGCTTAAAATTTTCTGTCTAATATTCTTCAATTATTCATAAATGTAGATTTCCCCAAGACAATGACGCTGAAACATTACTATGTAAAGCCATTCTTAAGGCTAAATTTTATCTTAGATATGTGGATGACTTTGGCAATTTTGCATAATCAAAAAATAAACTTATTTTATACAGACGGTTGATAAACAGCTTCCTCAAATCCATAAAACTTGAATCGCGCCAGAAAAATCCAGAGCATGCCAACAAGTAATGGCATTAATTGGTTATAAAATGCTTTACCGCTACAGGCTATTGAGAAAGCGACTAGAAGATTACAACAGGTGTATAGTTTGATAGAGGGAAAAATTTCTGCTGACTGTAATTCAAAGCTTGAATGGTTTGTTACCTTCTACTAAGGTAAGAAATGCTTACAGGATGGGAAAAGAAATGTTGAAGCTGTTTAAAGAATTTAATGCCAGAATTTGACTTTAGACAATAATTCATCCAATTTTTTCAGTGATTGCGAAATGGATTCCTTCTGTTTGATTAGGGCTTCGTATTCTAGCCTTGAAATTTTCATGAAGTCACTATCGCTCATGGTTCTACCCAGTCGGAAGCCTACATAGGGAGATGAGGAAGAAGGGGGCCAAGCCGCAGTCATGCTGAACCGCTCCCCACGCACCAGAGCTCTCAATCCTTCGTGGTAATCATAATTAGTATTCACGTAGAAGTAAGCTTTTTCAAATGTTTCATTCGGCTCATCTCCTACTTTAGTCGGTAATCCCAAATCGTCATCCCATTCTTGTACGTAGCCCGTTTCCAAAGGTAGTTCTGGAACTTCTGTAACTTTTCCTTCAGTCACAACATACATGTAACCGTGTCTTTCAACTTTCGATTTCTCAATTAATAGTGGGACTTTTCCTTTTTTCACGCCAGAAATTTGCAACATCGAGCTGTATTTTCCTTCTTTATCTGGGAGTGCTATAAGCGAATCGACCCATTCCCTCTCAGTTATAAAATCTTTCTCCAGTTCTGGATAGTATCGTTGTAAGTATGGTCTTGCTCCTTTTTCTTTTCCACCCCATTGAGATGAAGTTGGCAAGAAATAGTTATCTAAACTTTGAATAAGCATCTTGGTATCATACCAGCTTATTGCTCTCAGAACACTGCCATCAGGTTTTCTGGCTTTTGTCTTAGTTATGGCAACATCTAAGCCAGGAACAACAAAAAAATCTTCTGGTCTAAGTTCTGCTAACTGATGTCGTAAAGGTTGCCTAAGCATAAATATATACATTAAACCATTAAAGATTTAAGTCTTTCCATCAAAGCGATTTAACCAAAGATCTTGATAAAAGATAAGTCTTTTCTTTAGCAATTTTTAAAAGAGTATGATTATTGCTGCCACAGGAGACGTGCACTCTCCCCAGTATTTTGAGGATTTTGTTAAGGCTGTTGATACTCTAAAAGCAAGGCCAGACTTGTTTCTAATGGTTGGAGACATGATAAACAGAGGAGCGGTAGAAGAATTTGAAAAAGTGTATAACGTGCTATTTGGAAAAATAACATGCCCTATAGTTTCCTGCTTCGGCAACAACGAGTTTCAAGAGCTGAGAGAAACTATAAGGAAAAGATATCCTGACATAAAATTTTTGGACGATGAGAGCTTGATACTAAGAGTTGGCAATACTTCTGTTGGCATCATCGGCACAACTGGTAGCTTGGACTCACCAACTCCTTGGCAGAGAAGGAACGTTCCTGATATTGAGAGGATCTACCAAGATAGAATAAGCTTTGTTGACAGGCATTTGCAGAGAATAATAGCTGACTTTAAAATTTTGCTAGTTCATTATGCTCCTACTTACAAAACCTTAGAAGGAGAGAATCCAAGGTTTTATGCAGGCCTTGGCTCTCAAAGGTATGAGCCAGTTATAATAGAGAGAAAGCCTAGCTTAGTTTTGCATGGTCATAGCCACAAGGGAACAAAAGTAGCTTGGGTCGATACAGTTCCTATATTCAACGTCGCTTTACCTCTGAATAGAGAGATAGTTGTCATAGACACTGAAAAAGATTTAAAGCCAGGGATAGCTAAGTTTGTTTGATTACTCTCTTAACCATACAGACTATACAAATCCAAATAATCTTCTATCTTTTTCCTGTAATTACGCAACCTCTCTGGATCGAGCACACGATACTTACAACCTCTACAAGCCCTTTCTACTGTTAGGTAGCCTTCTTCTGTTAAACGCCTAAGGTATGGGCTGAAGAAACAAGCGTCTTTGGTTGTCATTCCAGGTACTCGTGGCAGATGCCTTGATCTAACATACATTCTCCCGTGATCCACGAGTACAGGATGGACTCTATTGTGTCTTTCATTTTTTCTAGAAACTTTTTATCATGATTTGGTAACTCTAACCAACCTATCATACGCAACTTATCTAGTTCGTCCACATAATACCAACTACCTTTATGGGTCTTTTCTACTGTTAAGTAACCTTTTTTCACTAAATACGTAAGGTGCGGGACAAACCGGCTTACTGTGGTTATCATTTTAGATGCCTTTACAAGATCGCTTACTCTAAAACGCCTTTTACCACAATTCAAAATGGAGTCTATCGTAATTTTCAAATTTTCCAGATTTTCTTTTTCTTCATAATTTGGTGGTGATCTCATACCAAGCTATTTTAAACCTTTATCTTTAAAATAGTTTCTAAGGATAAATTCTAGTAACACTTTGTCTGCTCACAAAAGAAGCTAAAAAAGGAGATTACAGCATGGATGTGTGAAAAATACTCGTAGAAAAAGGATGTATGAAACTCGATGTTTTTTGCTCTATCTTTTAGAGAAGGTGAGTCCTGCGTATCCGATAAGAGTTTAGAAATTTTAGCAGAAACAACCGAAGCTTATAAAAGAATTAATTTAAATTGGATAAATAAGAAAGGCTTAAAAAGATTGGCTTCTATAATAGAGAAGTATGTCAGATAAAGAGGAACTAAAAGAGGCAGTTACTGCAGTGTTAAAAGAGAAGATCAGGCCGGCAAAAATTATTTATGATTTACCACTCAAAATTCTTCTTTTCTCTAGCTCAGGACTTCTTGTAGATTATCTTTTAGGAAGAATAAGTGAAAAAGAATTTGATGACGCTTATTCAATTGTAGAGAAAGCTACAAGAGGTAAATTAAAAGACCCATCTTCACTAGAGTCTTACCTTACAAAGCATAGAGAAATAGTTTATCATGCCTTGAAAGAAATTTCAAAAATGAAGGGAAAGAAATAATACCAACCCTGATAAGATTTTAAATTGAGCACCACTCATTTGTTAGGTCAAGATCACGTGAAATCGGTATAATTTGACTTTTATTTACTCTTATTTCTAAAACTTTATTTAGCAGTTGGAAGGCGATTGCAGTGTTTGAGCCAAAGATCAAAGAAAAGAGGTGGAATTTAAAAAATGAAAAAGAGCTCTTTAAAAAATGGGTAAAAGAGAAAGCATTCAAGTTTAACCCAAAAGCAAAGAGAAAAATATTTTCCATAGATACTCCACCTCCATATCCCTCAGGACGTCCATGGCACATCGGTGCTGCAGCTCACTACTCACAGATAGATATGATAGCAAGAACAGCGAGGATGCTTGGGTTTGAAGTTTTCTTCCCTATTGGAATAGACAGAAATGGAATTCCTGTAGAGCTATACACAGAAAAAGAATACGGGATAAGCATGCACGCTATGCCTAGAGAGAAGTTTGTTCAGCTCTGCGTTCATTCTTTAGACGATCTGGAAACTGAGATGATAGAGATAATGAAAGCGATGGGTTTAAGTGGAGATCTTGAGAATTACTATAGAACAGATAGCGAAGAATATAGAAAGCTGACTCAAGCAACTTTCATCAAGCTGTGGGAAAAAGGCTTGATATACGAGGCAACAAGACCAAACAACTATTGCACTGACTGCAGAACTGCAATAGCTGATGCTGAGATTGAATACGAGGAAATGCCAACAAAGCTTGTTTACGTTGTTTTCAAGATAAAAGAGACTGGGAAAGATTTAACCATAGCAACAACAAGGCCGGAGCTCCTTTGCTCTTGTCAAGCTGTTATCGTTCATCCTGATGATGAGAGATATAAATTAATTCAAAACATGCATGCAATAGTTCCAATGTACGACATAGAGGTTCCTATAATTCCAAACAAAGAAGCGAAGATAGAATTCGGAACAGGAGCAGCGATGGTCTGCAGCTATGGCGACTACTCTGATGTCAGGTTGTTTAGGGAATTGAAGCTAAAAGAGATAATTGCTATCGATGAGGACGGAAGGATGACTGAGAAGGCAGGAAAATATGCTGGGCTAACTGTTAAAGAAGCAAGAGAAAAGATTGTTGAGGACTTGCAAAAACAGAATCGGATCTTGAAAGTTGAAGATATAACGCATCGAACACCGATTTGTGAGAGGAGTAAAACTCCTATAGAAATCATTCCTATGAAGGAGTTTTACTTAAAGCAGCTACCTTTCATCAAAGAGATAAAGAGGCTTACTAAAAAGCTTGTATTCCATCCAGAAGAGCACAGACAAATACTTATTAATTGGCTTAATTCTATTGCTATTGACTGGCCAATCTCTAGAAGAAGATATTACGGAACAGAAATTCCGATTTGGTACTGCAAGGCTTGTGGAAGAGCTAATGTCCCTGAGCCTATAAAATATTATAGGCCTTGGAAGGAAAGGCCTCCTTTTGTTCTTTGCTCTTGCATGAAGAGCAAAGAGTTTATAGGTGAGACAAGAACCTTTGACACCTGGTTTGACTCTAGCATTTCCCCTCTCTTCATATCAAAATATCAGAAAGATAAGAAGTTTTTCAAAAAAACTTTTCCAAACAGTTTGAGGCCGCAGGGAAAGGATATTATTCGAACCTGGCTTCACTATTCGATTCTGAGATGTTATCAGCTGACTGGCAAGCTTCCTTGGAAGCACGTGTGGATTACTGGTTTAGGCGTTGATGAGAGGGGGGAGCGAATGAGCAAGAGCAAGGGAAATATTATTGATCCCTTGCCTTTGCTCAAGAAGCACGGCGCAGATGCCCTGAGATTTTGGAACGCACAAGAATCGAGCTTAGGCTCAGACTTTCGCTGCTCTGAGCAAAGAATAATCGGAGCTTCAAAATTTTTGACGAAATTATGGAATATTGCAAGATTTATCTCTACATTTCCTCAGCCAGGAGCTGCAAAACTGCTTAAAACAGACAAATGGATTTTGGCTGAGCTTAGCGGCTTGATAGAAGACTGCTTAAAAGGATACGAAGACTTTAACTTTTTCATTCCTTCAAACAAGATAAGAGAATTTATTTGGAATATTTTTGCTTCTCACTATATAGAGATGGTAAAAGCAAGGGCATATGGTCAGGGATTTAGTAAGCAAGAACAAAAAGCAGCCTGGTTTACTTTACATCTTTGCTTAAAAACAATTCTTTCACTTCTTGCACCAATCATACCATTCATCACAGACTACATCTGGAGAAAATTGTACAGCAAAAAAAGCATTCACTCACAGCAATTCCCAAAGCCCAAATTTAAATCCGAGCTAGCAAAAATGACTAAAAAGCTGATAGAATTTAACTCAGAGGTTTGGAACATGAAAAAAGAGAAAGGGATATCTTTAAAAGAGAGCGTTGACATAAGAATACCAAAAGAACTGAAAGAATTTGAGAGGGATTTGAGAGCTATGCACAACATAAGGCCTTGAGGGATCTGTATTTAAGGAAGAGCAGATTTTCAAGCTGAAAAAGATAATAAAAGAGTTAGAAAAAATTAGAGGAAGGCATACTGAGCTAGTTTCTGTCTATATTCCTTCTGGCTCTAATCTGCAAGAAGTAGCAAGCATGCTCAGAGAAGAATATAGCTTAGCTCAAAACGTCAAGGATAAGACTGTGAGAAAGAACGTGATGAGTGCTTTAGAAAAGATAATTCAACACCTAAAGCTATTTAGGGTAACTCCTGAAAATGGTTTGGTTATATTTTGTGGAAATGTCTCCCCTGAGCTTGGAGTTGCAGATATAAAGATATGGAGTTTTGAACCTCCAGAAAAGCTTAGAACAAAAATATATCGCTGTGATCAAGTCTTTGTTCTTGACCCTTTGAAGGAAATGATCAGGGAAAAGGAAGTATATGGCCTGATAGTTTTAGACGCAAGGGAAGCAAATATAGGGTTACTAAGGGGAAAATCCTTAACAGAGTTGAAAAGTTTGGAGTCTACGGTCCCTTCGAAGACTGTGAAAGGAGGGATGTGCGTTAGCGAGGATACTTTAATACAATTAAGCGATGGTAGGATAATTAAGGTAAAAGACCTAGAAGAGAATGATTCATTACTAGTTTGCGATCTTGAAAAATGCAAAACTAGGGAAGCGAGCGGTATTCGGATATTTAAATCAAAGGTTGAAAATGGAGTTTTAATCGAAACAGATTATCCAGCTTTAAGTATAGTCGTTAGCAAAGATCATAGAATTTTTACCCTAAAAGAGAATAGCATAGAACTAAAACATTCGTCTGAGTTGAAACCAAACGATTTCTTGCTATGCGTAAGAAAGCTTAGAGTAAAAGGAAAAATGGATTTAAAAATAAAGGCAGGGACAAACCTAAGATTTCCTAAGAAGTTAGGCAAAGGATTGTGCGAATTTCTGGGATATGCTCTAGGGAAAGGCAGTGTTAGCTATGGCAGAATTACGTTGAATGATAAAGATAAACTCCTTTTAGAAACGTATAAAAGTAAAATTAAAAGGATATTTGGGTTGAATCCTACTATCGAGCATAGAAAAAATAAACTAGAAATCGATAGCCTTGATCTGATAAAGCTTATCGAGGATAACTTCCCGGGAATTTTAGGAGCAAAAAAATACATCAGCGATTGCTTACAAGTAATAATAAATAATCTATTAGCTGCTTTTATTCGTGGCTTGTTCGACGCAGAAGGATATGTAAAATCTGAAAAAGTTGTAATTGGGATGGCAAATGAGGAAATTATCCGAGTTCTTCAATTGCTATTGCTAAGGTTTGGCATAGTGAGTTCTTACAGTGAAGGCAAAAAACATAAGATAGAAATAATAGATGAAAACTCTTTGTTAAATTTCTCTAAACATATAAATTTTAATTCGGTTAAGAAATCAAAAAAATTAAGCCGAATGATCAAAGAGAGGAAGAAAGCAGGAATGAATTTGATTCTTATACCTAAACCAAAAATTTTAACATTAGCCCGTAAAGTCAGAATGAACGCTAAGGATTTTTCAGCAATTCTTCATAAAGGCTTCTCAAATTTAGATGGAGATATTACTTTAGCTAGAATCAAAAGTATTTCAGAAATTAAGATGGCAAATAAAGCTTTTTATGACATATCCGTTCCTAAGTTAGAAAATTTTGTTGCCAATGGAATCCTAGTTCATAACAGCCAGAGGAGGTACGATCGCTTACGCGAAGACGCTTTGAATGAGTTCTTTACAAAAGTTGGAGAAGTAGCTTCCAAGCTATTGTTGCAACCAGAGCTAAAAGGTATAATCATCGGTGGCCCTGGCTTTACTAAAAATAAGTTTGTAGAAGGCAATTACTTGCATTATCAATTAAAAAAGAAGATTTTAGGCGTCAAGGATACAGGCTATACCGGAGAGTATGGTTTGGAAGAACTGGTTAAAAAATCTGAGGATCTGATGGAAAAAGCATCAGTGGTAAAAGAAAGAGAGCTTTTAGAAAGATTCTTTTCTGAACTTCAAAAATCTGGAAATGTAGTTTATGGCTTTAAGGAAACGAAAAATGCTTTGGATTTAGGAGCAGTTGATACTATCCTAATCTCTGAAGGATTTGACTGGGTTAGAGCAAGGTTTAAATGCTCATGTGGCTTCGCAGCAGAAAGAGATTTACCAAAAGAAAAAATCGAAAATCAATATTGCGACAAATGCAAGCAGTTGCTAGCAGTAGAAGAAACAAAAGATTTGATTGACATCTTGAGCGAAGAAGCAAAGAATTTGGGGACAAAAGTTGAGCTAATCTCTACAGAAACAAGGGAAGGTGCTCAGTTCAAAGGGCTGGGAGGAATAGGAGGATTTTTAAGGTATAAAATAAGTTAATAGATCCGATTATGTAATGGATAAAACTTTAAAATTTTTTGACTAAGAGGTAATTATGAAACTCCTTACCGAAGAGGAGATAAACAACGATCTAAGATATACTGGAAGAAAAATAAAACTTGAGATGCTCGTAGATAAAGACAACCCTTACTTAGCTCGAAGCAAGAAAAAAGCTGTAAGAGGTTATACCTACGGCTATCATGTGCGAGAATTTCTACTCGAAAATGAAATTCGTATGACATTGAAGGTTAGAGAACTTCTACCATTAGCTTTTGTCGTTCAAGACGTAAGGGAAATTGAGCATTGGTATGGAGCTGGGAGCTGGGAAGGAGTGAAAAGGGGATTAAATTCTTTGCAAAGCATGGGGATTATATGCTTTGATGACAAATATCTACACCGGAAGGCAGTTTTTTATCTAAACTCCTTTGAAAAAATGAGGGATGGGCTAGCGAAATATGCGTATGGTAAAGGTATTAAAAGTAAAGAATTTAAGGAAAGATTTGAAAAGCAGCTTGGTTCTATCAAATCAGAGATCGATGAAATCTCAAAAGATATATTGAGTAATATAGAGAATATAAAGTCGAAGGAAAATTATAGGAAATTTTAAAATACGAAATTGAAAATTTTATCATAGCTGCACACCTCTAAGCACAAAAAAGCGATGAATGCATAAGATAGTATTAAAATCTTAACTTAAAGAATTGGATAGCATTGTCCGTAGTTACTTTGTCTACTTCCTCGAATGAGATTTTTTTGACTTCTGCTATCTTTTCTATTACCAATCTAACGTTTAATGGTGTATTCCTTCCTCCTTGGGGATCTAACCATGGAGAATCTGTTTCTGTAAGAAGATTTTCTAGGGGTATATCCCTGGCAATTTTCTTTATTTTCTTGCTTCTAAGCAATGCTGTATTCACAGAAATGTACCAACCATTATTTTTTACTCTTTCAAGAAGTTCCTTTGCAGAAAAGAAATGCATCAAAACATTTTTCACTTTATGATCTTCCAGTATTTCGATCGCTTCTTCAAAGGCCCTTCTGGCATGAATGATTAGTGGCTTATCTAGATCCTTCGCTAAAGAGATAAAGCTTATGAACAATTCTTTTTGTTTTTCCCTCCATTCGCTTTCTTCTATTATAAAATCTAATCCGGTTTCACCAACTCCAACGATTTTATCTTTATTCTTTTTAACCATATCAAAAAATTCATTCACTTCTTTTTCATTTATTTCCTTTATATATTCTGGGTGAATAGAGACAGTGGCAAAAACAAAATTTTCATACTTATCAACTAATTGCATGGTTAAATCAAAATCTTTTGGATGAGTACAAGAAGTTATCACAGCCTTTAACTCTTTCTTACATTTTTCTATAACTTCTTCTCTGTCCGAGGAATAGTCATCAGATTCTAAGTGAGCATGGACGTCGATCATAACTTCTATTTAAATACTTTTTATTTATAACTTTATGATGCCAATTACTCAAGAAGATATAAAAGAAATTATTTCAAACTATAATCCTAAACAAATTTCTATCGGTAGTTTGGCTTCACATTCTATGTTGGATATAGCGAGGGGAGCAAAAGATGAAGGATTTAGAACTGTGGCTACATGCAAACTAGGCAGAGAGCAGACATACGCAACTTATTATAAAACAAGAAAAAGAGGAAATAAAACGATAGGATGTATAGATGAAATTCTTCGCAAATTCTGCTTATGTATGTGGAGAGAAATGTTTTTGTCATTGAGTGAACGTGTTGCCTCTCCTAGTGACCACCACAGAGTTTTTGTCACATTTTATGGTAATAAAGAAAAGAATTTAAATTCTTCGCCACAACACAAAATAATGAGGACTCTTAAAAACCACGTAGAGAAATGGTATGAACTTTCACTGATTGAAGTTTTAAAAATGATAAAAACTAGAGGATATGCTACATGGATGCAAGTTCACGATGCCCTTCAAAAGCATTTCACTGAGTTTGAGGACTATTATTTAAAGATGTATGGTATCGATCCATTTTCAGAAGAATTTGTTGACAAGATTTTTGACGAATTCTATGAGAGAGTAAAGAAAGTTCCAGGGATGAAGGTCATATTGCTGAGAGAGGAAGAGACCCCTCCTGACGGTGAAAGGGAGATCTATGGTTTTGGAGACATTAATCTGATTAGACGTTCGTATTTTTATGATCAGGTTAGGCCTCAGGAGGAGAAAAAAATAAATTAGTATCTCTCCATGTCTTCAGAGGTGAGAAGAAGGAAATACGCTAATGGGAAACAGATTATCAAAAGACGAATCTTTGGACAACGCTGCCAAGATGTCTATAACACTACATCGCCTATATAGAAATGGTACAAAATCTGTTGTCTTCGCTTGGAGAATGTTGACCGGTGAAGAAGCCTAAAGAAAGACTTGATGTCGTTACATATTTCAACGATATTAACAGATGTAAGATTGGAAGTGAGGCTTTGCTACTTGTGCTCTTATACTAGGAATTAAAGATTTAAAAGTTAATTGAATAAACTTAGTAGTTTATATTGAAAGTAGGGAAAGGGAATAGGCTCTAGATTACCTTAATCAATTAAATATCACGATTGATTTAAAATAAAAGTTGTAGATCAAAGCGAGTAACATATCTAGAAAAGGATTCTAAGAGTTCTTTCCCTTTCTCGGTGAGCATAAAGTTTTGCTCTTTTCTTTCTCCTGACTTAAGCTCTATGTGAGCTTTTGAAGTACCTATTTTTCTGAGGGTATCTACTTCTTCATAGGATAAGTTCTCTTTCTCCATCATTCCCGTTATGCAAAGAGGTTTTGTGCTTCTTCCAATAGCATTGAGAAAGCTTAAATAAATGTTGATACCGGACCTCTTTCTATGAAATTCTAAAGGCTTAGGCTTTTCAGATAAGAACTCTTCACACTTTGGTTCAATTTCAAAATAGGGCAAAACACTTGATACCAAGTCAGCAAGATCAAACCTTTTTTCTAGATATTTCCAACAACTCAAACAATTGAGACCCTTCTCAGTAAGTTTATAAAGATATGTTTGGTTTTTCCTTCTTTTTTCTATTTGTTCTCGCTTTTTTGCAAATTCGATTAACTCCTTAAAAATGGGATGCCCCAAGTTACATATACCACTCAGTTGATAAGACGAGAGATTATCGAAGAGATAAAGAGCAGATAGCACATCTTTGTATTCCTCGAAATAACTTCTTTTTTTCCTTTCCTCTGGAAAAGTTAACGGAAGTTTATACATCATTTAAATATTGAACATAAAGATTAAAAATTTAACTTACCAAAACTCATGCTTCAAATATTTTAACGCTCATAATATTTTTCCAAATGTTTCCCAAGCACTCGATTAAACTCTTTTTGAGATAAAGGAAGTGATAAAATTTAAAAATCTTACTTATAACTTTTCATAACGGCATAAACTAAAAATGCTCTGTTTGGAATTTGCAAACATTCTAAATTTATTAAATCATCACACTTCATATACTTAGATAATTAGAATTGCCTTTTTCAATCCCATCTTTTTTATATTTGGCCAATAACAATGATTAAATCTTCTCTAACTTCTCTTGGTAAGCTCTTAAGACTACCTATAACTTATCAGTATCACCGACTACTGACCTCAAATGAAATAATTAGAAAAAGATTTATATTTTGAAATTATCATGAGAAAACTATGCCTAGAATAATAATGCATGTTGATATGGATGCTTTCTTTGCTTCAATCGAGCAGAATGAAAATCCAGAATACAGGGGAAAACCAGTAATAGTTGGAGCAGACCCAAAAAATGGAAAGGGAAGAGGAGTTGTAAGTACTCCTTCTTACGAAGCTAGAAAATTTGGTGTAAGATCAGGAATGCCGATCTCTGGAGCATGGAAGCTTTGCCCTCAAGCAATTTATCTGCCCGTTAACTTTAAGCTCTATGAAGAGGTTTCTTCTAGAATAATGAAAATTCTTAGAAGGTATGCTGAAAAATTTGAGCAAGTTAGCATAGACGAAGCCTTTTTGGACATCTCTAATAAGGTTAAAAATTTTGAAGAAGCAAAGAAGTTAGCAGAAGAAATAAAGAATGAGATAAGAGAGAAAGAAAGCCTAACATGCTCTATCGGTATAGCTCCCAATAAGTTGATAGCTAAAATTGCCTCTGGCTACAAAAAGCCTGACGGGCTAACTGTTGTTAAAGAAGATGAAGTCAAAAAGTTTCTTTCTCCATTGCCAGTTAGAGAACTCTGGGGAATCGGAAGAAAGACTGAGCAGAGATTGAGAAAGATGGGAATTAAAACAATAGGTGATTTAGCAAAAGCAAACCCTCTGAGAATAGTTGAGAATTTTGGAAGTCTAGGAGCCGAATTCATAAGAATGGCTAATGGCATTGATGAGAGCGAAGTTATAGAGGAGTGGGTTGTGAAATCTGTGGGAAGGGAAACGACATTTGAAGAGGACACTTTAGATCCAGCGATAATTTCAGATGCAATCGAAGAGCTCTCAAAGGAAGTTCATGAAGAGATCTTAAGCAATAAGTTTCTTTTCAAAACTATAACAATCAAAATAAGGTATGAAGATTTCGAAACACATACTCACAGCAAAACTTTGCCCTTTGCAACTAATAGAATAGAGGATTTGATAGAAAATGCCTACGAGCTAACAAGCCCTTTCTTACAGAGCGAGAAGAAGATAAGGCTTGTTGGAGTAAGAGTCTCTAATTTTATTTCTGCAGAAAAGCAAAAAACTCTTGCTAAGTTATAAGCTCTTTATTCAGCTTTCTTGCTAGTGGCAGCAAGTTTGATTGAATAAAGAATTCTGAGCGTCCATTCCAAAAGAACTGAAAAGGCTAGAAATCTAATTAGTGTCTGCCATAACGTAGTAAGCTCAGAGATTCTATCGTATAACAAACTCAAAGAAAAGAAAGTTGGATCTACTATGAACACGCCAAGGATCACGAACGGCAACAGCTTTGCAAGATCTACGGATAGCTCTTCCTTATAATATGAAGTAATTCTTACAGCAGAAATCACTGCTATCGAAATAAAGACTATGTGTTCTAAGGTCGTCGTCTTCGACAAAAGAAATAAAAATAGGGAAAATATGGAGAACCAAATAAAAACATAGATCGGGAAAATTATACCATATTTCAATATATAAAGGAAGACTTCCAATGCTTTTTTAATTCTTTTTCTGCCTGTATCGTACCATTCATACTTGCTAAGGTCAAGCTTGAATATATCTCTTTTAGCTAAGCTCTTGTAAAAATGCCAGATGAATATGGCATAGATTGTCATTCCTATTGTATAAGCTATTAGTCTGAAATAATCCTCACCAATCAAAGAGTAGAGCTTGTTGAAATAGTAGTTTGCCTGTAAAAAATCGGTAAAGTTCAAAGCATTCATATAACATATTTTGTTCTATTCTTTAATTTTGTTTATTTCGTAGGCTTTTTCCCCTCAGCCATGAGTGTTTGTTAGTCCTTCGAAAAAGTCGAGTGCTGATTTCTCGCACTAATGTTGTTTCATGCATAAGTTTGCGATAAAGATACGGATAATCTATCATCGCGTTTTTAACTACACTTCTCTTTAATGCCTGATACTGCCTAATGTTAATACTAGATTGTTAGATGGTATTAAATCATATTACAACATTTTTGTGAAACTGGTACTAAATTTCCTTTGCCATCTGTTCTAATCTTTTAACTCTCTCAGCAACAGGTGGATGTGTTGAGAATAGATTTACAAAAGAGTCTCCTTTGAAAGGGTTTACTATGAACAGGTGGCTTGTTGCTGCATTTCCCCTCATAGGATTTCTTGAAGCAGCTTCAGAAATTTTCTTAAGAGCAGAAGCTAAGCTCAAAGGCTTTTTTGAGAGAATCGAGCCGTTTCTATCTGCTTTGTATTCTCTTGTTCTTGATATTGCTAGCTGAACCAAAGTGGCAGCCAAAGGAGCAAGAATTATCAACGGCAATAACATGATGCTTCCTCCGCTTCCCCTTCTCCTATCACCTAAAAACATGCTCCACCATGCCATTTGTGCGATATAAGCTATTGCTCCAGCTATGGTTGCAGCTATAGTAGAAGTTAAAGTATCCCTTGACTTTATATGAGCTATCTCATGCGACAAAACCCCTTCTACTTCATCCCAATTTAAATTATCCAGTAAGCCAGAAGTTACAGCTACAGCAGCATTCTTAGGGCTTCTTCCTGTTGCAAAAGCATTTGGACTTTCACTTCTAACAAGATAAACTCTTGGCTTTGGAATCCCTGCCTCCTCTGCCAAGTTTTCTACTATTTCATGAAGCTTTGGCTCATCACTTTTTGTTATCTCTTTAGCTTTATACATTGAGAGGACTATTCTGTCTGAGAACCAGTAAGCTGAAAAGTTTATCACAAAAGCTATTATCAGAAACAAAGTCATGCCCGCGAATCCTGCAAAGAGATAGCCTATTGCTAACAATATACCAGTCAACAAACCAAATAACAAAGCTGTTCTTACCATTTTTGTCTTAATTTATTTGTTGATACTCCTATTTAAAATTTCATATTCGGATAAAATTCTAGCAGATAAAAAAAAGAACACCACAATTTCTTCTTAGGCTTCTTTGCCAATTACCTACATTAAGTGTATTTTTAAGAATTTTGCCCCTTCCTTAATTCTTTTTGACAATCATTAAAAGAATAAATCATTTAAGTTGCAAAACAGTATGCACGACAGGTCTAAGAAAAAGAATAGAAAATATTATGCTTGAAGTAAGTAGCTCAAATTATAAACCAGAAAAGTTTTCGTTGAATTAGCAATAGTAAAAGAGGCAACAGAAAAATCAACAGGATTTATCCAGAATGTTGTATAAACCTTAAAGATGAGATGATTGGCTGCGATTATCTTGGATTGCTCCCAGAAGAAATATTTCTGAGCAAATGTAAGAAGTGTAGAGAAGAAGAGAAAAGATTTCAGGAGAATAATGCATGTTGACTTAGATGCTTGTTTATTTTAATTTTTCCTCAATCAAGAGGGCATTTACTATTCCATGCTGAGAAGGCCTTGAAGTCACTCTTGCGTTCCCAATCTCAGTTTTTATAATACATCCCTTAGTAATAATGCCACGACGAACAAAATGAGGATTAGCAGGATTAGAAATTATATCCAAAATCTTGACTTTTTTTATTGTATTAGTTTTGGGGTCTAAGACATTGGCGAACTCGACAGAAAACGCTTTGATCTTTTTCTCCCCACCCTTGGTTCTTACAATTTTTTTCTTCTCCTTCCCGATTCTTGTATGGACAGGTAGTCTTCCTAGCTCATACTTTCTCTTCTTCCTAGCTATTTTGATTTTTCCTCCTGTTAACTTCTTTCCCTTTTCTCCGTGCCAAACTGCCATGAGATCGTCTTATTTAAAATCGAACTGTTAGATTTTAATAATTTTTTACGCCTTACAAGCCCTTATATTCTTCTAATGGGATAGAAAATTCTCTTTCTATATTATCTCTATGAATCGAATTCATTGTGCAGAATGGAATAAGCCTTCCCTTTTCCTTTTTGTCAGGAACACCATAGTGTATACAACAGCTCTGCACTCTCTCCAAATCAAAATTGTAGGGATCCATGAAGTGCATTCCTCCAATCATCATTAGACCTCTCATTACTCTACCAGCAGATTCGTAACTTCCACTTTTGAGCAAAGAATAGACCTTTGGTAATTTTGGAAGAAAGCTCAAGCTTGTGCGTTTTAAAAATGTGTACACCAGCTTTCGTTTCTTTGGTATCTTTTTTGTTCTTTCTGCATTCTCATACATTTTTTTCAAATCTTCATAAAGCCCATCAACGTCTATGTATCTTGTTATCGGAACAACCTTTTCTCCTTTCACAAAGACAAAGGTTGCTAAGCCACAGTGTGGATGGCATGTGAACTCTGGATAATATCTTTGCCCCCCTCTTAGAACATAATTCAGGACCTTGCTTAACATGTTGATCGTTGGTACGGTATAAAAATCGTCTCTTGTAACTTGGCCATCAGTTTGTTCTTCGCATAATCTTGTAAAATCTGGAAGCGTTATTCTCATTTTTTCTCTTTTACTTCTGTCGATTCTCCCAGAGATGCTTACTGGTTGGACGTTCACACATCTTACCACATCTGAGTTCCTTGTTCCATACCTAATTATATTTCCTAAATCGTCATCGTTAACTCCTCCGACTAAAGTCACAACTAAAACTATACTATCAAGGCCAGCTTCCCTCGCGTGTTCGATCACTTTTTGTTTAACTGGTAATAAGTCCAAGCCTCTAGTTTCTTCGTAAATTTCGCGTTTAAGGCCATCAAACTGAAGATAGAGAGTGCTCGTTCCAGCTCTCCTAAGTTCTCTGATATAGCTTGGCCCTTTCTTTGCGATCACAACTCCATTTGTATTAACCTCCACATGCTCATAACCAGCCTCCTTTGCGACCCTTACGAGTTCTGGTAAATCTTCTCTTATTGTTGGTTCTCCTCCACTAAACTGAACAGCCCTTATTTTTACAGGATGGTTTACCTCCTGCGCATACTCTAAGACGTCTTTAACTTGTTCTTTGCTTGGCTCATAGACATAACCCTTCTTTCCGGCATGAGCAAAGCATATGGGACAGCTTAGATTGCATCTATTCGTCACGTCCACTATGAGCAAAGTTGTTCTTGATTTATGACTTTCACATAACCCACAATCGTACGGGCATCCTTTTTCGGTTTTTCTTGGAAGTGCTACACCATTCCCCAGATCTCTAAACCTTTCAACTTTTTTGAATTGAGTAAAATCAGACCAATAAACATCCTCAAAACTTCCATGCTCGGGACAATTCTTACTTATGATCACTCTGTTATCATTATCAACGAAAAGCTCTGCATCGAGCCTTTCGAAAACATCTTCAGGACAAATCGACTTTGTTGTTTTTAAACTTCTCATTTCCTATACCTTTTATAATATTAACCTTTATATATTTTCCAATTAAATCTAATCAAGTGAAGAAATGACAGATAGACCGATAGACGCCCTGGACAAGGCAAAGGGAAAGAAGATCCTTGTAAAGCTTAAAAACGGGGAAGAGATCACAGGTACTCTGAAGGCCTTGGACCTGCATCTCAACCTCTGGATCGATGAGGCTGAGATTCAAAGAAATGAGAACAAAGTAAGGCTTGGAACAATTCTGGTTCGCGGAGACACAATAGTCTATGCTTCTCCTGTTCAGGTATAAGTTATAAAAAATTAATATCTTGTTTGTGTTAATTCTCTTGGAAAATTTTCTCTTTATAGTGCTCACTGTGATTAAGCGCTAGGGTGAAAATTTATAATTTTAATGAAAAGTCTGCAAAAGAGATAGAAAGATTAATTAAGCCAAGCCAAGAATATTTAAGGATCGATATGGTAAAAGGAACCCCTTCGATGGGAAAGAGAAGGAAGATTATCCACATCAGATGCAGAAGGTGTGGAAGGCACAGTTATAATTTAAAGACTAAAGTCTGTGCTGCTTGTGGCTATGGAAAGAGCTCTAAGATAAGGAAATATGCTTGGCAGACTCACGATCTTAGAAGAATTAGAATAAAATAGGCGTATTAAATTAAATGCTGTAGCTGCTCCAGGAAGTGTTAAAGAAAAATTGAAAAACCAATTGGCAAGTTCTTCTCTACTGAGCATATCGCTATACCAAGAGATTACAGGCTAATAACCGTAGGGATATCTACCTTAGAGAAGTTTAACCCTGATTATATAGTTAAAAGTTTAGATGAATTAAATGATATCATAATCAAAGAATAGAAAGTATTTTGTATTTAACTGCCATTTAATATTGAGGGCCCAAGGGCCCATAACAACTAATGTTGTGGGCAAAGCTCAGCATGGTAGAGCAGCTGACAGAAATGGTTGAAGCTTTTAACCAGTTAGAGAAAATCCTGGAAGGTCGAGGGTTCAAATCCCTCTGGGCCCATTCGTTTAATTCTTTAGGAGATTCAATAATCAGCTTAATTTAAAAAATAAACCAAAATAACTATGATGCAAAACATCAAAAATTACATTCTAGTCTTAGCTTACATGCTGGTTATTTTCTATCTTTCCTCGATTCCGCTAAACTTCCCAGAGATGATAAACACAATAGATCCAACCAAATTTTCTTTTCACGTAGCAGAATACTCTGTTCTTGGCTTTTTACTTTTTAACGCTACGAGAAATATTCTGTTTTCTGTTTCTATCAGCTCAATCTATGGATTAGGCGATGAAGTACATCAGTACTTTGTCCCTTTTAGATCCTTTAGCATTTTTGATTTGATCGCTGATGTTATAGGAAGTTGCTTGGGCGTAGTATTTTTTCTTATCAGCAGGGATCTTATTAGTAAAAAGCTTATTATATAGTCAAGCTTATAAATCAAAAGGGCCCAGGGCCCATAAGTAATATGGGCAAAGCTCAGCATGGTAGAGCAGCTGACGATTTGGTTGAGGCTCTTAACCAGAGTAGAAATACGGTGAATTGGTCGTGGGTTCAAATCCCACTGGGCCCATCTAATCACAAAAAAGTTAGGAGATACATTTGAATATTTGTGAAATAATAGGTATGGATCTAAAAGTAGATTAACAAAATTCACAATGAACTTCTAATTTAACTTTTTAGCCTTTCTTTTTTCAACCTATCGCTAAGAATAATTAGAAATAATATAATATTATAAAACTATAGTTTTATAAATTTTTAATATATTACATTATAATACATTATATAGTGAGTGAATGAAAACAAAAGTAGTTAACTTTAGGGCAACAGAGCAACTCATAAAAGATTTAGAGGAAATTATAAAGGCAGATGGGCATTACAGAAACAAAACCGAAGTCATAAATGAAGCTTTAAGAAAATTCATAAGGGGTTATTGGCGAAGAAATATAAATGTTAATATGAGGAAGAAAAGATGAGCACTCTAATCACTCGTTTGGTTCTACAGGGGTTTAAGAGCTTTAACAAAAAGGTTGCTATACCCTTTCTTAACGGGTTTAACTGTATATGTGGGCCGAACGGTACTGGAAAGAGCAACCTTGTAGATGCTATCTGTTTTGTTCTAGGAAGAACCTCTGCCAAGTCTTTGAGGGCAGAAAGGTTGCACGAACTGATATTCCACGGCGGAGATGGAAAGAAGCCAGCAGATTACGCTTCTGTCAATCTCTATCTCGACAACTCAAGCAAAATCTTTCAATTCGAAGAACAAGAGATTTGCATAGCAAGAAAAGTGAACAGAAAAGGAGTCTCTGTTTACAAGATCCAGGGAAGAACAACTACAAGAGAAAAAGTCCTAGAGCTATTGTCAGCGGCAAGGATCTATCCTGATGGCCACAACATCGTTTTGCAGGGCGATGTCACAAACATAGTCGAGATGAACCCAGTAGAGAGAAGGTCCATAATAGACGAGATCTCTGGCATAGCAGAGTACAACGACAAGAAAGAAAAGGCTCAGAAAGATTTAGAAGCAGTTGACCAGAAGCTAAAAGAAGCAGAGATAATAATAACCGAGAGATATGACATTTTCAAGAGACTTGAGGATGAGAGGAACGCTGCTCTTAGATATCAAAGCTTACAAAACCAGCTACAAACTCTAAAAGCCTCTCTCGCTCACAGAAAGCTCAAGAATTTCCAAGATTTGAGCAGGATTTTGGAAGAGAGGATAACAAAAAGAGAGGAGGAGAACGAGAAGTTACAAAAAGAGATAGAGAATATTGAAGAAGAATTGGAAAAGAGGGAGAGAGGGATTCAGGAGCTCGCGGAAAAACTGATTAAGGCTTCTGAGAGAATTGAAGTTGAGAAAGAGATCTCCTACCTGAGAACAAAGATCCTCATCGATAAGGACAAAATCGATTTAAACAGAAGGGAGATTGAAAGACTAGACAGGCTTATACAAAGGTTAGAGGATTTGGAAAGAACAAAAGTTGAGGAAGTACCGAGAGCAGTAAGAACAATTTTGGGCTTGAACTTGAAAGGAGTTTTTGGCACAATAGGAAATCTGATAAAGGTTCCAGAAAAATATCAGGTAGCTATAGAAGTTGCAGCTGGCCCCCATCTGAACGATGTTGTTGTTGACTCTGATGAAACTGCTAGCTACTGCATAGACTATCTAAAAAGGGAGAAGATCGGGAGAGCGACCTTCTTGCCTTTGAACAAGATCAAGCCGAAGATATTGAAACTAACGGAAAGAAAAGGAGTTATAGATGTTGCTTCTAATCTAGTTAAATTCGACTCTAAGCTCTCTCCTGCTGTAGAATTTGTCTTGGGCAATACTCTGATCGTTGAAGATCTCGAGATCGCGAGAGCGATAGGAATAGGAAAAGTTAGGATGGTTACTCTGGACGGAGATCTAATAGAAAAATCTGGAGCAATGACAGGTGGCTTTATAAGGCCAAAGCTTGCTATATCTGCTGAGGACGAAGTTGAAGAATATCTTAAGCTGAAGAAAAAGCTTGAAGAAGAGATCAAAAGCTTAGCAAAGGAGATAGAAGAATGTGAGAAGAAGCTAGAACAATACTCAAGATCCGAGGAGATAAAAGAGCTTGTTGATTTGGAGAAGATAAAAGTTGATACAGAAAGGGACCTTGACAAGCTGAGAAACGAGAGAAAGAGAGCTTATGAGAGAAGGCTTGCCTTGCAGACAGAGATAAATAGAGACAAAATACAGAAGGCAAAGGTCGATGCTGAGTTAGAAAATGTTAAGATCGAGCTCTTGCAATATCCTGAGGTCAAGGTAATAGAAAAAGGGATCAAGGCTTTGGAAGATGGCATACAGCAAACGATAAAAGAGCTAAGCTCCCTAGGTCCTGTCAACTTTAAAGCTATAGAGCAGTATGAGAAGTTTAAGACAGAGTTTGACGAATACAAGAAGAAGTATGAGAAGATACTCGAGGAGAAGAAAGCTGTTTTGGAGATGATCGAAAAGATTGAGGAGAGGAGAAGGGAGGTATTCTACAAGTGCCTGCAAGATCTGAGCGAGAAATTTAACGATATTTTCAACAAGATGACAGGGGGGACTGCGAGCTTAGAGCTGGAGGATCCTCTAAACTTAGAAAGCGGTTTGCTCATTCAAGCGAATCCTGCAGGGAAGATGCTCTTAAACATCGACGCAATGTCTGGAGGAGAAAAAACTTTGACAGCTTTAGCCTTTCTCTTTGCCGTTCAGAAGTATAAGCCTGCTCCTTTTTATATTCTTGATGAGATCGATGCAGCTCTGGATAAGGAGAACAGCAAAAAAGTCGCTGAGCTAATTAAACTCTTAGCGAAGGAGGCTCAGTTCATTGTTATAACACACAACGATACAACGATTAAATTCGGTGATAGAGTGTATGGTGTAACTATGAGTGAAGGTGAGTCTAAAATTGTAGGTCTAGAAATGCCAGGGTAATTTTTGATTGAAATAATCGGAGTTTGCTCTGAAAGTGGTAAGAGATGAAAAGTGGAATAGGAAGGAAATTTGGATTTAAATTACGTCTTTCATTAGATAGAAATCCTGAGTTATCTAGCTCAACAATGCAAACTAGGTTAGTATGGATCAGGAAGAAAACATTTTGCAGTTGATAATTCAGAAGCAGAGTTGGGAAGAAGTTATCTACCATATAGTTAGCATCGAGAATCTCGATCCTTGGAACATCGATTTGGTAAAGCTGACTGACAGTTTTTTGAACTATATAAACAAGATTGAGGAGCTGGACTTCAGAATTCCTGCAAAGATCGTCTTTGTTGCCGCTATTCTATTAAGGCTAAAAGCAGATTATCTGTCTATATTCGAGGAGGAAGAAACATTTGAAGAAGTAGCTAAAGCTAAGCCTTTTGTCGATCTGGGCATAGACCCTAATCTTATTCAGCTCGGTGTGCCGATGAAAAGAATACCAAAAAGGCAGGTTACCTTGGACGAGCTAGTAACTGCTTTGAAAAAAGCTTTGTTAGTTAGAGAAAGAAGGGTAGAGAGAAGAAGGGTATGGCGAGCTCAGTTACAAGCAGAAATTGGGGGAGAAGATATAACAAAGAAGATTGAAGAGATAATGAGAGAGATCGAAGAATTGATGGAAAAATTGAATAAGGACAAATTAGAGTTCAGTAGAATTGTTGAGGAGTGGAACAGAGAGCAGATAGTTAGCCACTTTGTTCCTCTGCTTCATCTGGAGCAGGATAAGAAAATAAAGTGTGAACAAGAAGAATTCTTCAAGGAAATTTATATAAGCAAAGCATGAATTTGAATAAGCAAAGACAAGATAAAGCATGCTTCTACAGATCAAAAATCCTATTTTGATCAATCTTAAAAAGACTTACAAATTTATCGCTAGAAATTAAATTAAACTTATTGGTGGTGGCTTGAATCAAAAGGCATTGCTGGAAGCTGCTTTATTCATCTCTGATGAGCCGTTGAGTCTTGAAAAACTGTCGAAAATAGTTTGTGCTAAATCTGAAGATGTTAAAAAACTGATAGAAAAAATTCGAAACGAATTAGCTGATGAGGACAGGGGAATAGAATTAATAGAAACTCCTGAGGGCTATGAGCTGCGAGTAAAGGCAGAATACAGAGAAAGGGTTGCTAAACTTGCTCCGTTTGCTGATATGAGCGACGGAATGATGAGAACTTTAGCTATTGTAGCAGTGAAGCAGCCGATAAAGCAATCTACGATCGTGAAATATCAAGGGAACAAGACTTACGGCTATGTTGCTAGCTTGGAAAGAAAAGGATTGATAAAAACTGAAAAGTGTGGAAGGACAAAACTAATCACTACGACCCCAGATTTTGAAAAATATTTTGGAAAGAGCAGCGAAGAAATGAAAAGGCTACTCGAAGAGAAAGTGAAAGAGAAGGTTTGATGTTCAATACCATGAAAGAAAGTATAACAAGCTTAGACTTGATGTTTCTTGTGAAGGAGATGAAAGAGAGACTGATTGGAGGAAGGATTAGGAGAATCAAACAAACCAACAACACCTTTATTTTTGAGATTTATAAGCAGGAAAGGTTTTTTCTCAAGGTTATTCTCGACAAAGCAATCTACATAGCAAAGGCCTCTCAGAGAGTAGAGAAACCGACAAACTTCTGCATGCAGTTAAGAAAGCATCTGTTGAACAAAACGATCTCTAATATTTGCCAGGTTGAATTCGACAGAATTGTAGAGATGGAGGTAAATGGCTACAGAGTTATCCTTGAACTCTTTGGGAAAGGTAACCTAATCTTGACAGACTCCTCTGGCTTGATAATCGGAATTCTTAAGCAACAAGTCTGGAAGGATAGGACACTAAAACCAAAAGCAGTTTACAAATATCCTCCTAGCAATATCAATCCCTTCAGATACGACTTTATCCAATTCCAAAAAGTTCTTACTCAAATAAACAAGGAGATAGTAAAAGCTTTAGCCTCTAACTTTGGGCTCGGAGGAACCTACACAGAAGAGTTTTGTGAAAAACTAGGAATCGATAAAAGCAAGCTTGCTTCACAACTTGAGCAAAAAGAAGTTGACAAGCTATACAGATTTTTCGAACAGCTCAAGACTATCGAGTTAAAACCTTCCATAATTTTAGATGAAAAGCCGATTGATGCTGTACCGTTTGAAATGGTAAGGTATAAAGATTATAAAAAAATTGAGTTTGATAGTTTTGGGAAGGCGATAGAAGCGTACTTTGAGAGCTTGGAGAAAAAACTCGAGGAAGAAAAAGAATTGAAGATCAGAAAAAAAGAAGAAGGAAGAATTAGAAGAATCCTAGAAAAACAGAAGCTTCAACTTAAGACTCTTGAGAGAAGAGAAGAAGAATGTAGAAAAATAGCCAAGATTCTTTATGAAAATTATCATGCTTTTAACGAGATTCTAAACTCTATAAGTGCGTTGAGGCAAAAGAAATTGAGCTGGCAGAAAATCGAGCAAGAGATTAAAAAACAGAGGCTCGTAAAGGAGATTAGGCCAAAAGAGGCAAAGGTCAGAGTTGTTATTAACAGCTTTACCATAGATTTGGATTTCAGAAAAACCATAGAAGAAAATGCAAGCTATTACTTTGAGCAAGCAAAAAAGGCAAAGAAGAAGATCGAAGGCATAAAACAAGCTATGAAAAAGTTTGAAGCTCTAGCAAAGAAAGAGGCAAAAGTTGAGGAGAAGAAATGGTACGAAAAATTCAGATGGTTTTTTAGCAGCGACAGTTTTTTGATAGTAGCAGGAAAGGATGCAAAGACAAACGAAAACATAGTTAAAAAACATGCGAGAGAGCAAGATTTAGTTTTGCACGCCGACATCCACGGAGCTCCTTTTGTTGTTGTCAGAAACGACAAAAAACAAGAGATACCGATGCAAACTATCGTAGAGGCTGCTGAGTTTGCTGCTAGCCACTCAAAGGCCTGGAAGTTAAAGCTAGGTAGTGTTGACGTGAGCTATATGAAACCAAATCAACTAGTAAAAAGGCCTGGCTTACCACTAGGGACTTTTGAAGTAAAAGAAAGAAATATTTTGAAGAAAGTTGCTTTGATGCTTTCTATAGGAGTGACAAAAGAGATGAAGATAATTTCTGGCCCTCTCGCAGCAGTGAAAAAACAAACTCCTTATACTGCTACGATTGTGCCAGGAGACAAAAGCTCAGAGGAATTGGCAAAAGAGATAAAAAAGCAGTTGTTACTGAAAGTTCCTTTTGAGATAAAAAAGGGGGTAGAAGAAATTAATTTAGAAGAAATAAAGAGACACATACCTTTTGGAATTGGTGAATTAGCTTAGCTTATTTCTTTTCTTCTATAAACAAAGGTCCGAAATAGCCGCAGCGCCTGCACCTGTACTTCTGTCCCAACCAGACCATGTAATCCAAGTCTTTGCTCCTGCAGACAGGACATCTTCTGATAATCATTAAATAATATTTTGTATAGTATTTAGACGTTTGTATAAAAGATAGGAAATATATTAAACGAAGGTTTTATATAATTTGTTAAAGAATTTATAGAAATTGTTAGCATTAGGAAATTAAAATGACATTTGTAACAAAATTCGATGGAAGCAAACAGGAATTTCAAAAAGAGAAGATCATAAGAACTTGTCTGAGGATGCATGCTTCGAAAGAAATAGCAGAAAAGATTGCTGACAAGATTGAGAGCAAGGCTTACGAGGGAATACAAACAAAAAAGATTCTTCAGATGATTTTCGGCTATCTGGAAGAATACAAGCCTGAGATAAAATATCAAATAGATTTGAGAGAAGCCATCTGTTTGCTTAGGCCTAATGATTTCGAGCAATTTGTTATTCTTCTATTGAGAGAGTATGGATACGAAGTTTCTCCTCCTCAGATAATAAGGGGAAGGTGCGTCGAGCATGAAGTAGACGGGATAGCAAAGAAAGGTAACGAAACAATTTGTGTAGAGGTTAAGCACCATTTCCAACCTCACACTTATACAGGAATTGATGTATGCTTGAAAACACAAGCAACTATTGAAGATCTAAAGGAAGGCTTTACTTCTGGTTTGGACTCGATAAATTTTGACAAAGCTTTGATAGTGTGCAACACAAAATTCTCTGATCATGCGAAGCAATATGCAAGCTGTAAAGGGATTGAGCTGATAGGATGGAAAATGCCACTAGAGCATGGGCTTGAGCAATTAATAGAGAAGAAAAAACTTTATCCGATAACTTTCTTGAAGAGTGTTGACAAGGAAACTGGAGAGAAGCTTGCTGAAATGGGAATTCTGATGATTAAGCAATTAGTCAAGCATGATGTCGAAGAACTAGAGAGAAAGACAAAAATTTCAAGAAGAAAGCTTAGAACTTATATTAACGAAGCGAAAAGAATTCTTAGCGTTAAAGACTAGCTAGCGATGTAATCCTTGATGTAGATATCTAAAGCTTTGCTGGAGTCTAACTGAAATGTTAGCAGATATCTTCCGTCACTTGTACTTGTGTTCCGTAGGATTGGCTCTGTTGTATAGGGATCTGAACCATCAGGGAATGCTAAAACCTCTATCTCTTCTAAAGTTTGGTTTGTCAGCTCATCTATGACATAGCCTGCTAACGTCGCTGGCTTATAAGAAACTTTCACTGTTATGTATGCTTTAGTTCCTGAAAAAGTTGTGCTTACTCCTTGATCCACAACATCTTGATAGCTTTCTAAGTTGTATGCTGAGACTGTCTTTATCCTATCTAGCTGAGACTTTTCTAAAAGGAAATACAACCTTCCATTTACTGCTCCGCTGGCTTTAGCTACTTCTTTTCCTTCACTGTCTTTAAGTATTACTGTTGTTTCATTGTTATTAAAGCTTAGATAAGAGGTTGAATTCTGTTTCTGAAATCTTATCGTCAGGTTGTAATATTTTTTTATCGTGATGCTTCTTTCGTATTGCTCGCCAGGAGAAAGGGTCTTGTCAAAAGCTTTGGAAAAAACTCCTGTCAGGCTGTAGCTGCCAACTGCTAAGCAGATCGCTGCCATTGCTACGACTGAAACCAAAATATAGCTTTTCATTTCCACCTTTTAGAAATCCGAAAAAACATGTATGATATAGATTTAGAACTCACTTCAGTGGTAATTTTCTACATGTTTTTGGCTCATAAGAGCATAAGCTAACAATGGGGCAGATATAACATCTTGGCAACCTAGTCTGGCAAATCTCTTTCCCAAATTCGACAAAAAGTAGATTAATTATTCTTCTATATTTTTTGGGAACTATTCTATGTAAATCTTCTCTTATTCTTTCCGCATCATCACTTTTAGTTAAACCAAGTCTTTTTGCTATAACTTTGCAATGGGTATCTATCGCAATCACAAGTAAACCATGGCTTGAAAGGACAACGTCTGCTGTTTTAAAGCCAACCCCAGGGAGTTTCAACAGCTCTTCTCTATTATCCGGCACTTTTCCTCCATAATTCTTTAATAAAATTCTACACAGCCTTTTTATCTTCTTTGCTTTTTGTCTATAAAATCCAACAGGATAAATTAATTTTTCTATCTCTTTCTCTGACAATTTTAAAATTTTTTCTGGCGTATCTGCTTTGCTTAGCAATTGCTCGGAAGTTTTCCTCGTTATTTCATCTTTAGTTCTTTGAGATAGAATTGTAGAAATCAAAATTTTAAAAGGCTTTTCTTTCCAAGGTTTTATCTTATATCTTCTGTTAAGAATTTTAATAATTTTTTCAATTCG
>JASEGQ010000005.1 GCA_030017875.1 Candidatus Aenigmatarchaeota archaeon | reverse complement strand
TATTGCTTGCTCGACTCTCAATGCTAAATCCTAATTTCTCAGCTTTAGTTAATTTTGGGGCTCCAAATTTCAAAACTATATCTACATCCTTTAAATTGTGAATTAACGATGCTTTAACTGATGGAACTTCTTTACGGCCTGACTCTCTCTCAACTTGGGTGAGAGCTTTTTTACATTTAGTTAGCTAATTTTTTATCTGAATAAGTTAACTAGAGCATGTTCCTAGTGGTTATCACATAGACATGTTTGGCCCTTATATTCATCGCAAGCGTAGGTAGTTTATAATGACAGAATATGAAGAATGTGAAAAATGTGGATACAAATATCCTGCTATTTATAACAACCGTCCATGCCTTTATAAATGGAATGAATTAATGACAGCACAGTTTGGATATACATTAGAAGAAATATTACATGACCTCTACTATTATGGAGAAGGATACTGCGAGAATGATGATAAATGCGAACAGTGCAGACATTGGGACTCTGGGGAATGCGCTCTCTATGACGAAATACTCGAGGAATTTGAATGGGAGTATGAAGAAGAGTATGGGGAAGAATACGAGGGATGAAAAGAACAAAACTAAATTAGGAAAAGAAATGTAAAGCATTACTTTATTTGGCTTTTACTACATCTAAGCAAACTCCTGCTGCAACTGTCATTCCCATATCCCTAATAGCAAATCTTGCCAATTCTGGAAACTCAGCCTGCTTTTCAATTACCATAGGCTTTGTCGGAATAGCTTTAATCTTTGCCGCATCTCCGGTTTTTATGAAGTCAGGCTTTTCTTGAACAACAGCACCAGTTCTTGGATCAATCTTCGCAATTATCTCTGCAATTTGGCACGCTACCGAGGCTGTATGGCAGTGGAATACTGGCGTATACCCTGCGGCGATAACGCTCGGATGTCGTAAAACAACTATCTGCGCGATGAACTCTTTTGCGACAGTTGGAGGATTGTCTGGATGACCTGCAACATCCCCTCTTCTTATGTCTGTTTTGCTCACTCCCCTTACGTTTACCCCAACATTATCTCCTGGCCTTGCCTCAGGTATTTGTTGGTGATGTATCTCTATAGATTTTACCTCGCCCTTGACTCCTGGTGGCTCAAATACTAAAGTATCTCCAACCTTAATAACTCCTGTCTCCACTCTTCCTACAGGCACAGTTCCAACTCCTGTTATTGTGTAAACATCTTGAATAGGCCATCTCAATGGCTTTGCTACTGGCTTTTCTGGTTCTTTGATAAATGAGTCTAGAGCTTCAACCAGGGTAGGACCTTTATACCAGGGCATGTTCGCTGATTCCTTTACAACATTATCTCCAACATAGGCTGATATCGGTATGAAAGGAATTTCCTCTACCTTGTAGCCAATGGTCTTGAGCAAATTTACTGTTTCATCCTTGACTTCGTTAAATCTTTTCTCATCATAATTTACAGTGTCCATCTTGTTCAGAACAACGATCAGCTGAGGGATTCCCAAAACCTTCATAAGCCATGCGTGCTCTTTTGTCTGTTCTTGCACACCTTCTCCAGTTTTTGCAGATACAACAAATATAGCAGCATCAGCTTGGCTTGCTCCTGTTATCATGTTTTTTACGAAATCTCTGTGTCCAGGGCAGTCTATTATTGTGAAAAACCATTTTTGTGTTTCAAAAGGTCTGTGCATTATGTCAATTGTTAGCCCCCTTTCCCTCTCTTCCTTTAGCTTGTCCATAACAAACGCATATTCAAAAGTCTCTCTTTTTAGTTCTGTGGCAAGCTCTTTCAGTTTTCTCATTTCTTCTTCTCTTATAGCTCCTGTTTCATACAGTAGCCTACCTATGAGAGTAGATTTCCCACAGTCTACATGACCAGCGGTCATTATGTTTATATGAGGTTTTTCTGGCATGTTTCAACCTCCAAATCAACTAACTTTTAATTTATCGCCAGTATTTAAATATATTAAGCTTCTGGTTTTGGTATCCCCTCTGGCAATCCCTTTCTCTTCCTTATGCTCTTTACAACTTCGTCCCTCATCTCTGTCGGTAGTTTTTCAAACACAGTCTCTATCAGGCTATAGAAGCCTCTTCCTGAGGTTGCAGATTTCAGGGAAGCATCGAAGCCAAACATGTCAGAGACTGGCATTTTAGCAGTTATAACACTCGCTCCCCTCTCTTCCTTCATGTCTAAAATCTGGCCTCTTCTGTTCTCAACCTCTCTTATAGCTTCGCCCATCAGATCTGTTGGTACATCAATTCTTATTGTTTGTTTTGGCTCGAGCAGAGCAACCCCAGCTCGAAGCATTCCTTGTCTTATAGCATATCTGACAGCAGGCATCACTTGCCCCGGACCTCGATGAACAGGATCCTCGTGCAGCTCAGCATCAACGAGTTTCACCTTTAATCTTGTGCAAGGCTCTCTTGCTAAAGGTCCGTCGTCCATGACTTCTCTAAAAGCATCTTTAACCATTTCTATAACTTCGTTCATGAACTGCACTCCTTTTGTCAAATCCAAAAACACATTTTTGTTGTAAATAGCTGCAACATTTTTTGCCTCATCATAGTTCATTCCAAATTTTGATAACTTCTTAAAAAGTTCAACCTTCTTTGTTTTTATGTCGATATCACTCGGTATTTCTCCTTCTATCATTGCTTTGTAAACACCTTCTTCTAAGGGCTCGACTTCAATATAAAATTTGTTGTGCTTATTAGGTGATTTACCCTCGATTCGAGGAGATTTTTCGAATATAGTTTCTCTGTAAACAACTATTGGCTTGCTCATCTCAACCTCTATTCCGAGTTGTTTTAGCTTGTTTTCGACCTTTGCCTCCAGGTGCAGCTCACCCAAACCAGAAACGAGATATTCTCCGGTTTCTTGGTTTATTTTTACTTGTAGAACAGCGTCTTCTTTTCCAATTCTTTTGAGAGCTTCAACGAGCTTTGGTAGTTCCATAGCATCCTTCGGTTCAATGGACTTTGTAACAACCGGCTCAAACAAGTGCTTGATCTCTTCAAAAGGTTCAATTACAGCATCAGGCTCACAAACAGTCTCTCCAGTGAAAGCTTCAGGAATACCAACAACAGCAGCTATATTCCCAGCAGTAACCTCTTCTACAGGTATTCTGAGGATCCCTTTATAAACTGCAACTTGCTGAATTTTCTTCTGTTTATGCTGCCCAATCAGATAAACATCTTTTCCCTTGAAAATTTTTCCTGAAAAAATTCTCCCAGTAGCGACAAAACCAACATGAGGATCTGGAACAACCTTTGTGACTATCATCGCTAATCTGCCATTTGGATCAACATTCAGCATTTGTTTTCCAATCTCGCTTTTCAAATCTCCCTTCCAGATTTTCTCTAGCCTATACTTTTGAGCTTCCAAAGGATTTGGTAGGTGCTTGATTATCATGTCTAAAACTACTTGGTGTAGAGGAGCTTTTTTTGCTAGTTCATCTTCTTTTCCTTTCAGGGTTAGATCAATTATTTCTTTAAAAGTAATTCCAGTCTTTTTCATAAAAGGAATAGAAATTGCCCAACGCCGAAATGCTGATCCTATCCCAACTGAACCGTCTTGAACATTAACTAACCATTTGTCTTTGAATTCAGGAGGAGCGTATTTTTGGATTAAGATATTTACGTCTCTGATTATTTCTTCAAATCTTTTTTGCATGTCTTGTGGTGAGAGTTTTAATTCTTTAATTAACCTATCAGTTTTATTTATAAAGAGAACTGGCTTAACGTACTCCCTTAGCGCTTGCCTGAAAACTGTCTCGGTCTGCGGCATTATGCCTTCTACAGCATCAACTAAAACAATCGTCCCATCAACTGCACGCATTGCACGGGTTTAACGGATTTTATTCAGACGTCCCCGCCAAAATCAACGTGCCCAGGTGTTAGTTGTTCATTTGAATCTAATCAAATGAAAATCAACCAAGTTGATGAGATAGTCTTGACCTTCAAATTCGTGAACCATCGAGACGTTTACGCATTTTTATTTGCGCCGTAGATGGTTAGCTGTCGTCTCCTCTCTTGTTAATGTTTGCATAGCATTATGCTATACAAATTTCATCAAACCACGTGTACATAACACGACCAGCCATCTCTTCTGCTAGCATGCCTGCACCAGCCATCAGATTGTCTGTGAGAGTCGTTTTGCCATGGTGGACAATCTCGTAGGATTAGCTAACTAATCCTATTGCGAGGATGTGGCAACGTTGCGTATTCTTCCAGGATGTTGCATAACCTCTGTAATTCTTTCTTTCATTTCCTTTTTAGGCAATTATTCACCTCCTTTTGTTTCATTTATTTTGACTTTAAGCTTTAAGAGCATTTATTCCGTTATTAAGTCGTGACTACTTTATAGTATTTGGTTCAGTAAAAATATTTGCATACTTTGCTCCATAAAGAAATAAAAATAAATTAATTACTCAAATTTTTTTTATTTCTGCGAATTAACATATGTAAAGAATTCTTACCAGTTTTTAATCGATTAAAAAGTGAATTACCATTTCCATTACCAGAATTGAAAACTTTTACCTTGCCCCTTCTGCTTCTCTCTCCCTCATCTCTTTTTCTTTTATCGCTTCACTCTTTGAGGCATCATTATTGTAAGCAGCAATTATTTCATTTTTTAGGGCATTAGGCATGCTTTCTTTTTTTCCAAAACTTTTTCTATAAGAGGCTTGAACTATGTTACTCAATGCCAAATCAACTCTTCTCTGTGGGCTTGTGACAACAGCTCTTCTTACTATTATTCCTCCGACTTGATAAGCAGTTATCTCCTCCCTCAAGGCAGCGTTCTCTATTGCTCCGACCAAAACCTCAATAGGATTTTTCTTCGTTATCTGCTCAATTTTTTCAAAAGCTTCTTTCACAATTCTATAATGTATAGAAGTTTTTCCAGCAGCCCTGCCAGAAGTTATCACATGCTTTTTGCCCCTATGACCAGGAACCTGCAACTTGTTCATCAGTCTTTCAACGATGTTCATTTTTGATTTGTAGAATTGTTGTTTTGCGTATCTTCCTCCTGATCTAGGGACTAAAACTGGCTCTAGATTGATATACTTAGCTAAGCCAAGGTCTTTCACTTCTATCCCCTTTGTACTCCAGCGATCAAAAATTTTTATTTCTTCCATCTTCATCTTGTTGGTTTCTGCTTTTTTCCAGAAAGGATCTCACTCAGAGCCACACCGTTTACTGCCACGACTTTATACTTAATCCCCCACATCGTTCCTTTCGGTCCACCCTGTGCTCCTCCTATAGATTCGACTATAACCTCATCGTGCTCAGCTATGTGATCGATAGCCCCTTCTCCTGGAACATGAGCTGTGATTTGAACGTTATTCTTTAATAGCTGAACTCTAACAGCTTTTATCAAGCCAGAGGCTGGCTTCCTCTGCTCAACAGCACGCTTATCAATCACTATACCTCTAGCTTGAGGTGCTCCCTCCAAAGGATCCTTTTTCCAGAGTTGAAGCATTCTCCTTTTATAATGGATGTCCTTCCATCTAAACTCTTTTCTTTTCTGTTTTATTTTTCTTCCAGAGAACATACCAGCTATGATCTCACCTTACTACCAAATCGTTGACCTGGTGATTCCTGTGGAGCAACTCCTTTAATATTTTTATGTTTCTTCCGTCTCTTCCTATTACCAAGGCCTTATCTTTTTTTTCGATCTTAACCTCTGCTGTTATCCTTCCGTTCTCATTTCTTATTTTTATTTCTACAGCTTGTGGAATCAGCTTTTTTATAAATCCGCTAATGTCCTTAGAAAATTCAAAGAGTTTGATGTTCTTTCCAATTATCCTTTCCGCGTTTTTTACGCTGTTGCCGTTTTTACCTATAGCAGTACCAACCTTTCCTTCCTCTATAACGAAGTATACAGTGTTAGTTGTATTATCAACAACACAGTCTTTCACAGGCGCCCCTGTCACATTTTCAAAAAGTGTTATCAAGTGAATAGCTTCTGTGTCAAATACGAGGGACATTTTCATCATTTGATTACTAGAGTTGTTACCGGAAATGGTTTTCCACAAAGAACTCCCAACTCTTTGCTGTTGCTATCTGTAATCTCCACCCTAACTCCAGCAATCTTTGCGTTGTATTCTATTTCCTTTCTTATTCTTTCTGGAGCATTATTTGCTATCACGATTAGTTTGGGTTTGTTCAATTTTAAAAATGCGATTGATTTTTTATAGCCGATTATTACATTATTAGATTTCAGAGCTTCCAGTATTATTTTTGATAGGTCCATCGTCACTCCTCAAACTTTGCTACAAGATCGAACATCCCTGTGCCAGAAGGAATTACCTGTCCGACCATAACATTTTCAAAAATACCCTGGAAGTTGTCAACCTCGTTTCTCACAGAAGCTCTTACCAAATGCTTAATGGTTTCCTCGAACGCTGCCCTAGCCAAAATAGAAGTCTTTGCTCCTGCCACACCGTATCTCCCTATAGGCTTTATACTCCCACTTACTGTCATTATATCCCCAACAAGCATCACGTGGCGAATGTCAACATCCAAGCCTTGCTCTTGCAGGGTTTTGAGTGCCTCGTTTATTATAAGATTTCTTGCGGCTTCTATTCCAAAAACCCTTGCCATCTCATGAATGTTGTTTGTTATTGTTCTAGTTTCGTCGACCTCTTCTATTTTCAAAACTTCTTCTAGGTTTGAGCCTATCGTGTTAATTATCCATTCCTCCCCTTCCATTCTTATAACAACGCTAGCAATTCCACTTATTCCACTAACTCTTGTTTCTATGATTCTTTCTCTAATTTTTCGTAGTTCTCCGATACTGACCTTTCCTTTTGGTATTATGATAACCTTTTTTGCCTTTACCCTTACTGTTATGTCCCTCATTTTTTCTTTTATTGCTTTAATTATAGTTCCTATTCTTTTGGGATTTAATGGCTCTATTTCTATCGAACCTTCGCTAAGGTTCATCGATATTCTTCTTATCACGTCAAAGATTTTTTTCTCCACGATCTCTTCTGCAATTTTCTTCGCTCTTTTTCTGCTGTTAAATCTCTTTTTGAGGAATATTGTCATAACAGGAGTTTCTGGTTCCCTTTTTGCGTCAAAGATTTCAATCAAACGAGGCAGCCCATAAGTAACTTTTATGCCAGCAGATCCAGCAAAGTGATAAGTTCGCATCGTCATTTGAGTAGCTGGTTCAGAAATACTTTGGGCAGCGATTATACCAACAGTTTCTCCTGGCTCAAACTTACCCTTTAGGTAACTCTTCTTCACTTCCTCTATTAATCTTTCCTTTTTTTCTTCACTCAGCCTTCTCTCTTTTGCTACCTCTTCAACCTCTTCGATAATACTTCTTGGCAGCTCACCTAAATAACTCTTTGGCAATTCCTCTAACATCTACACCAACCCTTTCCACCTTTGATGGATCCAAACCATCTTCTCCTGGAATGAATTGTATAATTCTGTTTGCGCTATCTCTTACAGTTCCGTCATACTCTACTTTCAGATCCTGTAGTGCTCCAACAAGCCTTCTCTCCATATAACCGGAGTGCCTAGTTTTTAAAGACTTGTCCATCAGAGACTCTCTACTGTTTATTGCGTCAAAGAAAAATTCAAAAGGAGTTAGGCCATTTCTGAACCCCCTGCTAACAAACCCCTTTGCCTCTAAGCTTATATCGCCCTTCTTAAAGTGAGGGAATGTTCTTTCATAATATCCTCTCTCCATTCTCTCGCCCATGATAGTTTCTTGTCCTATAACAGCAGCAGTCTGAGTTATGTTTACCATGCTTCCCTTTGCTCCACTTCTCGCCATCATGATTGTAGAGTTTTCCTTTATACTCTTTTCCAAAATGCTTCCGATTTCGTTTAAGCCATTTCTCAAAGTAATTTTTATAGAGTGTTCGAGACTTTCTTTTGGTGTTCTTCCGACCAAAACTTTTAGCTCGCCCTTTTCATAAAGTTTTATCAGTTCATCAACGTCTTTTCTCACTTTTTCCAAAACATTTTTTATTTCTGAGACGGCCTCTTGCGGCAAGTCCTGGTCAGATATGCTTATAGAAAAGCCAACCTTTGTTAGCACATCAACAGCAAGCCTTGTTATTTTGAACAAAAACTTCTTTACAAATTCAGGTCCATACAACTTTTCCATCTTGTCTATGATCTTTCCTTCCTCGTCTCCCACAGCAGCTTTGTCTATTGTTCCGCACAACATTTTCCCATCTTTTATTACAACATAAGCATCGTGCTCGCATCTTTCTTTCAAGCATTTTTTGCATCCGACACAAGATTTTGATTTGTGCTCGATAGAAAAATCTTTTGGTAAGAACATGCTAAATATTTCCTTTCCTGTCATTGTCTTTTTGTCTGGTATTTCTATTTCTGGGTCAACAGCTCTTATCAGTTGAGTAAATTCTTCTCTGTCGAATTTCTTTTTTCCATGAGTTAATAAGTATAATCCAGTTATGTGATCTATGATCGCACCAATTATAGGACCGGAAAATCTCGGGCTACGAATGTGTTTTCTAACTGCCATTAATTCTTCTGCTTCTACTTGCGCCTCTTCTGTCTGTGGTATGTGTAGGTTCATCTCGTCTCCATCAAAGTCAGCATTGTATGGAGGACAGACTGAGAGATTTAACCTAAAAGTTTTAAATGGCATCACTCTTACTCTGTGAGCCATTATGCTCATTCTGTGTAAGCTCGGCTGTCGGTTGAATAAAGCTATTTCTCCATCTTGTAAGTGTCTTTCGATTATATATCCAGGAGCAATCTCTTTTACAATATCTTCCTTATTTTGCTCTGTGATCTTCTTTCTTCTTCCGTCAGGCCTGATGATGTAATTTGCTCCAGGCCAGTTCTCAGGTCCGTTGAGCACAAATTTTTTCATCTCTTCTATGTTCTTTTCATTCACTCTTACAGGGATTGTCAATTCTTTTGCAATAAGTTGTGGGATTCCAACTTCGTCTACATCTATCATAGGGTCTGGGGTAATAACGGTTCTTGCCGAAAAGTTAACTCTCTTTCCAGCTAGGTTACCTCTGAATCTTCCTTCTTTTGTTTTGAGTCTTTGTGAAAGAGTTTTGAGAATTCTTCCGGATCTGTGCCTAGCAGGCGGAACACCTGAGATTTCATTGTCAAAATATGTGGAGACATGATATTGCAAGAGTTCCCAAAGATCTTCGATTATAAAGTCTGGTGCTCCTAAGTCTATGTTTTCTTTCAATCTTTCATTGATTCTCACAATATCTACTAGCTTATGGGTTAAATCGTCTTCAGACCTCTCACCAGTTTCCAAGGTTATCGATGGTCTAACAGTTACAGGAGGAATTGGTAGCAGAGTAAGTATGAGCCATTCTGGCCTCATCTTCTTAAAACCCAAGATCTCCAAGTCCTCGTCGCTCATCTTTTCAAATCTTTCTCTAAGTTTTATTGGGTTAAGTATTTCGTTATCTTCTGTAAAAGTGTAAGGTTTAATGAATTTGAGTTTTCCTTGCTCTTGCTTGCAGTAAGGACATCTCTTCTCTGCGAGCTTCACGATCTTTTTAAACGCCAACTTCCTTTCTTTTATTTTTTTCAATTCTTTCTCATCTATGAGTATCCTGCTACATTTTTTACAAATCATTTTCAAAATACTGAAAAGAATTTTTGCATAGTGCACGTGGATAATTGGCCTAGTTAGTTCAAGGCAGCCAAAATGGCCTTGACATTCACCCACGCTTCCACCACAAGTTCTGCATCTCACTCCTGGATCAACTACTCCTAACCTAGGGTCCATCAGTCCCCCTTCGATCGGATAGCCTTCTTGGTCGTATAGCTCCGTCTTTGTTATCTTTGCCACGCTCATCTTCCTAATCAATTCTGGATTGAGTAGGCTGAACTCTATTTTATCTACTAACATCACTCTTCCCTCAAAACCATTTTTGGATAAATCAGCATGCTCTTGAGTTCGTCTAGCATAAGTTTGAACGCATAGCTTATTTCTACGTCAGTAATCTTCGATTCTTTGCACACAGGGCAATATTTTCTGTTTTTGATTCTGTCATTGATTGCGACCAACCCGCATTCGCTGCACACAGGAATTGTTGTTTTGTCAGAATCGAATCTCTCCTTTAAAGCGAGCGCTGCACCGTGGGCTATAAGGCAATCTTTTTCCATCTCTCCTAGCCTCAACCCCCCTTCTTTGCTCCTTCCTTCGGTTGGCTGTTTTGTTAAGAGTGTTACGGGGCCGCGAGATCTTGCATGAATCTTGTTCGATACCAAGTGATCCAATTTTTGATAGAAACAGTTTCCTATGAAAATTTGTGCCTCAAATTTTTTTCCAGTTCTTCCGTCGTACATCGTTTCTTTTCCATCGTTTCTAAAGCCATAAGCTTCTAACAAATTTCTAATCTCTTTTTCTGAGGTAGGATTAAAGGCAGGAGAATATATTTGCTTTCCAGAAAGGGCAGCAACTTTTCCTGCCATAATTTCGAGCAGTTGACCCATAGTCATTCTAGAAGGTATTCCGTGCGGGTTGAAGATTATATCAGGAACGATTCCGTCCTGTGTGAAAGGCATGTCCTCCTGCGGAACAATTAACCCGATGACCCCTTTTTGGCCATGCCTACTAGCCAGCTTATCTCCGATTTCTGAAATTTTTAGGTCTCTGACAACAACCTTAACGAGTTTTGTTCCGTCTACTGTTTCTGTTAAAAACACCCTGTCCACAATTCCAGAATCTCCGTGCCTTAGCCTGACAGATGTCTCTCTTATATTTTCTATTCCAGTGATAAATTGATCCATCGTTCCTAGAAATCTCAACGGAGAAACTCTTCCGATCAAAACATCATCAGAGTTTACCCTTGTTTCTGGATTAACAATGCCGTCCTCTGGTAAATGTTTGTAAGTGTCTTCACCCGCATAGCCTCTCACACCAGGCTCAGGGATGCCGATTATGTCTTCTTGTCCTCCCATGTATCTCCTTTGCTCTGCTTCGTATGTTCTGAACATGTAAGTCCAAAATAAGCCTCTTTGTATAGAGTTAGCGTTTATAACAATTGCGTCTTGCATGTTGTATCCTTCGAAGCATGCAATAGCAACGACAACATTTGTACCATTCGGGTGTCTTTCATAATTAATTATCTTATGTGCATGAGTTTGTACTAATGGAACTTGTGGGTATACCATTATGTTCGACTTTGTGTCAACCCTGCTCTGGTAGTTTGTTGCAAACAAACCGATGCTCTGACCGATCATTTTCGCTCCATAGTTTACCCTATCCCCACGATTAAACTCTGGGTATGGAATAAAAGATGCTGATAGGCCAAGAATTATAGAAGGGTCTAATTCTAAGTGAGTGTGCTCAGAAATTAGGTCTTCTACTTTTAGAGCTATGTAGCTGTTTTCTTCTTCCTCGGCATCGAGATATTCTATAATTCCATTTTTGATCAGGTCGTCCCATTTGATTTCTCCTCTTCTTAATTTATCTATATGCTCTTGAGTTAGCTTTGGTTTTCCTTCCTTCACAATTATCAAGGGTCTCCTCGCCCTTCCAGAATCGCTCAAAATTTTTATTTCATCTTGATTAGGATGGAAAGCAACATTTATTTGATTGGAGATCAAGCCATTTCTCCTCTTCTCCCTGATATCATTCACTAATTTTTCTGGCTCATTCGTCGATCCTATGTATCTTCCGTCCAAAAATATTTCTGTCATTTAAGTTCGACCACCTTTTCTAAATAACTTGATAAAGGCTTCAGCTCCTTTTCCTCCACCCCTTTCGTTACCTCAGCCATCAACGCAAGATATTTCCTCAAGCCTATTGTCACTCCCTCAGGAGTTTCTGAAGTGCACAACTTCCCCCAGTGAGTGGGGTGCAACTCCCTAGCCTCAAAGTGTTCTTGAGTAGAAGTCAAAGGAGACAAAACGTTTCTCATGTGTGATATAGTCTTGATATAGCTCCCTCTTTCGAGTCTTTGACTCACTCCTGTCCTTCCGCCGACCCAAGAACCTATCGCTAAAGCAGAGACGAGCTGATTTGTTAACACATTCGATTCTACTATAGCTTGTAACGGAGGCAACCTCCCCCTCTTTGTCAGTTTCTGGTAATTGTATGTGATCCTTGTTATCAATCCCCATTTTCCAAGGAGTATGGATCTCAAAAGAATTTCTAAAAGATCTCCAGACAATTTTAGCCTTTTGTTTGAATAGTGATCAAGATCATCTTCCTCGATTTTATCGAGATGCAATTTTATGAGCTTTGCTGTTGCTTTTGTCAGAAACAAAGCCTTCTCTATTCTTTTTTCTGGGTTCTGGCCGAGATGCGGCAATAAGTATCTGTCAATAAGCCTTGTGGCCCTATCAATTCTGTACTCCTTTTGCGGTATCTTGATGTGTGTTCCTATTTCATCGAGTGCTTCATTTTTCGTGGTGGCTTTAGTCTCATACAGATTAACATAAAATTCTTCTTGAACTTCTGGATCAGAAGAGAGTGCGGCTATTATGTCCCTATCTGACTCTAAGCCCAGAGCCTTTATCAAAGTAACTATCGGTAATTTGTTGACATTCGCAAAGCTTATCGTTATAGTTCCATCGTTTTTTCTCTCTAGAATATGTCTTTGTATATATCCATCCTTTTCTGAATGAATTCTTGCAATTTCTGTTATGCTTCCTGCGCTAACTTTTGTTGCGATTACTCTATTTGGTGCGATTTCTTCAGTAAGAACCAAAATTCTTTCTGTACCGTTAATGATGAAGTAGCCTCCAGGATCGTCTGGGTCTTCTCCTGCCTCTATCAACTCTTGTCTTGTCATGTTTGAGAGAGGACAAATTTTTGACTTTACCATGACAGGCATCTCACCAAAATTGACAACAACACTTTCACTTTCTATGTTGTTGAGCACAGGAGTCATTTCTACAAACATCATAGCAGAGTATGTTAAGTTTCTTGTTCTTGCCTCTGAGGGCAATATGTTTCTCACAGAGCCGTCTGCCTCCTTTACACAAGGCTCCCCTATCTTAAACTCCCCTAGCTTTATCTTAAATTCACCAAGCTCTGGAACTTCTGGTTTTATTACCCCGATCTCAGACAATACTTTAGGTATCCTTCTTGTTATAAAATCATTATAGGAATCGAGCTGGAACCTAACAAACCCCTTTTCTTTTGTGAAAGCATTCAGCAGTGTTAGGAATTCGTTGTTCAAAATCTCACCCTTTTATAACAACCCTGTAGTGTGTGATTTCTCCTGCTGTCGGGCTTTTTCTTATTATTTTTACCACATCTCCGACTTTTCCATTTAGAATTTGTATGATAGGGTCTGAGACTAGTATTTTTGGCAATTGCTTCAAGGTTATTCCATACTTTTCTAAGAGCTCCTGCCTTTCTTTTTCGCTTAAAATTATGTGCTTTGGTACTAGTTCGTGTCTTTCTATATTAATTTTTTTCAAGTTCTCACCTGCCTAATTCATTCTCATTTCTAAAGAATAAAGAAAAGTCATCTTTTTAATTTTTTCACCATCCTGCGATGGTTAGTGTATTCTTATATAAGTATTTGAGTATTTTTAAACTTAACGTTTTGATTTAGCGCTCGGGAAAAATAACTTTTTTCTAGCTGCGTTAGCTTCTGTTAATTTAAAGTTGTTAGATTTCGCCAAGCATCCCTTTTTAAATCTCTCATTCGTTATATTTGAGAAGCACACTTACAAAATCAATCCCACCAGGAATGGAATTAAGAAAATTATCAAAATTTCGATTATGCTGGAATTTTTCAGTAACAACAGCGTAACAGAACTAAAAATAAAAAAACGCCTCGAACGGGAATTTCAGGCAAAACCTTTTGAACCCGTGTCGCAAGCTTCGTCTTATCCAATGTGACAGGCTTGCATGCTTAGCCTTATTATTAGGCCACTACACCATCGAGGCATTATATTTAATAAAATTATGAGAATTGATAAGCTTTTTGTATAAATAAGTTGGCAGCATGCTGGAGTTCCCTTCCTTTCGGAAAGTACAACCCAGTACAACGAGGGGCTTAATTACTGTGTTCAGACGGGAACAGATGTTTCCCCCTCTTTTTGGCCGCCAACGTATAAAATTCAGTATTGCTATTTTAAATCTTTTACTACATCCAAATTGTGAAGAAATTTAGATTGCTGGTAATGTCTGCTTTTTATAAAAAAGTTATCCCTGCTGGGAGAGTCGAACTCCCAACCCTCCGGTTTCCGAACATCTGCTGGTGAGCAACACTTTAAAGTGCTGTTCTACAGCCGGATGCTCTGTAATTAAGTTTATTAACCATTGAGCTAAGCAGGGCTAATAAATTAAATTTTCTTAAGGATATAAAAGATTTTTTATTTTGCTTTTATTAAAATTGCTTTTGAGATAATGGTTTTCCTTTCTTTTTTTCTATCAAGATACCTTACGTGAGCTTTTGGCAATCTCAAAGTTCCTGTGATTTCGACCATCGGCTTTACTCTATAAGTCAAAACTCTTTCTTCAAATGGTTCTAGTGAGTCAAACTTCCATACTAGAGTTGCGCCTGCCTCAGTTCTCCTAATATCCATAGGTCTTATCGTGTCGAATCTTTTTGATACAGAAAGTAGAGAAGGAACAAAATCTCTCACTTCTACATCTCTTATCTTGTGTCTGCTCCTGTTCTTAACTTCTAATGCGATCGTGACCTCTTTTCCTGGTGTCAGTGCTCCGACGTGCCTATATCTTTTGATTATCACAGGCCCGTAAACAAATTTGAAAGCGATAACCACAATAATAACAACAAGCAAGCAAAAGACCCAGACATAAAAGAGCTTTATCTCGTACTTTATCGTTACTTCGTCTCTAGGGTTAAGGCTCTCAAAGTGCCAGATGTATTCTGTCCATCCTACTGTTTCTCGTGTAATGGTTGGTTTCGTTTCTGTAAAAAACAAATTTTTGGCAAAGCTCGGAATAGAAGTTGAGATGATCACAGGAGCAGGTACGTTCCCTTCATTTCTCGCTTTCACTGTTGTTATAGCAGATAAGATTCCTATGTTCGTCGACCTATCAAAAGTCGTTTTGTTTACCTCCTTCATCCTTACAGTCTGCTCTTTTGCACTTTTTACAACGTTCAGGCTATCTTTCAGTAGAACTTCTATTGTATAGTCTCCAGGGGTTGCGTATTTTCCAAATGTATAGACATGAGAGATTGTTTTTGTTGATTTTTGCTCTATTGTAATCTCATCGTCGAACCTCTTAACTATCTCACCATCTTTTTTAATGTTTGTTTGTAAGAAAAATTTCGGAGATATTTTGTCTGTAGGGTTTGTA
Source organism: Candidatus Aenigmatarchaeota archaeon (assembly GCA_030017875.1). Taxonomy (GTDB): domain Archaea; phylum Aenigmatarchaeota; class Aenigmatarchaeia; order CG10238-14; family SCSR01; genus JASEGQ01. The sequence goes on along the minus strand of JASEGQ010000005.1, from coordinate 13,057 downwards.
ATTGAAGTATAAGCTGTTAGCGTTTCTTCAGGCTCAAACGCGCCATACTTGCTGAGTTTAAAGTCTGAGATGCAAACCGTGAATTTTCTTAGAACTGTTAGTATGATATCTTGAGAATCTGATACGTTTCTGGTTGTCGATTTTACAGAGACTTTAAATCGAGTAACGGATTCGTCCGCACAGTCAGGTGTTGTGAAGTATAGCTTGACTGTTTCGTTAGAGTTAGGAGCTAGTCCAATCAAATATCTTTCGAGGTTTGAGCTTATGTCTGCAAAAAAAGGAGGCCAAACATCTAGAACAAAATTGTCCTGAAAGTTTTGGCTGTTGTGCACTGTTATGTAAATATGTTTTGTCTCCCCAGCATAAACTGTTAGCTCGTTACTGCTGAGTGTTAGTTCGACTTCTGCCAGTGCCGGAGAAACTGTTAATAGCAGTGCTAACAAAAAAGCTATTAAGCCTATTTTCACAAGTCTCTACCTATATAATTAATAGTTTTGTATTTTAAGTTATTTTGCCAGTCTTCTTAGAAACTCTTCGAAAGTCAGTTTTTTTGAGGGTTTCTCTACTTTTCTTTTTGCAAATTTTTTGAAAGCCTCTCTAAGATAGGCTGCTAGATTTTTGAACTCAAACTCGTACCTCTCTCCGAATCTGTTTACATAGGTTAAATTTTCGAAGGGTATCCTGTCAGGAGCTTTGGGTCTTTCTGCTGGATAGCCTATAGGTAAAATTGCCACAGGCCTCAAGTTGTCTGGCAATTCTAAAACAGTTTTAACTTCCTCTTCGTCGAAGGCTCCGACCCAGACCGAGCCCAAACCAAGGGCATGTGCTGCTAGAAGAATGTTTTGTACTGCAGCGGCTGTGTTTTGAATAGAGTACAACTTCTTTCCTCTCTCCCCGTATCTCAGGCTTATTTTCTCTAAATCTGTACAAACGACTATGTTTATTGGAGCGTCTACGATAAAATCCTGATCCAGAGCAGCTCTAGCCAGTCTCTTCTTTTTCTCTTCATCCATCACAACAATAAAATTCCAGTCTTGAACATTCCCTGAAGATGGTGCCTGAGTGGCTGAAAAAAGAATCAAGCCGATTAGTTTCTCATCTACTGGAGTTTTTTCAAATTTTCTTATACTCCTCCTGTTCATTATAGCTTCAAAAACATTCATTCTCTCTAATAGAAGTTTTTGTTTTAACGATTAAAGCTTTCTTATAACCTCTTGGTTGCTCCACAGACCGGACACGAAAAGTTCCTGTGAATATTTTCCTTCTCTATCCCCAGAAACTATCTTTTCCTTTATCATTTTTACTTCTTCATAAGTTTTCAGGCAGGATTCGCAAATTCCAAAAGTCCATGTATAAGCCAATGTATTTAAATTATAAACTTCTAAGAACTTAATGTTGATTGTATGGACTATACTATACTAGCAGACACTTATGAAGAGTTAGAATCCGTCTCAGCTAAACTTAAAAAGACAGACATACTAGCAGAGCTTTTAAGAAAAACTTCTGTTGATGAGCTACCTAAGGTAGTGCTACTAATTCAAGGGATAGTTTTTCCTAAATTTACTGGCTTAGAGCTGGGAATCGCAACACAGATGATGATAAAAGCAATATCAAAAGCTACAGGATTTAAGCCAAGGGATGTAGAGGATAAGTTTAAGGAAACCGGTGACCTAGGATTAGCAGCTGAGGAGTGTATAAAATCAAAGAAACAAGTTACTTTGTTAAAAAAGAAGTTAACAGTCGATTTTGTTTTTAAAAATTTGCAGCAACTGGCTTTTGTGACTGGCGAAGGCTCTCAAGAAAGAAAGCTAAATTTGATAGCAGAGCTTCTAGTTTCTTCTAAGCCAAAAGAAGCAAGATATGTTGTAAGAGCTATTCTCGGTGAGCTGAGAGTAGGGGTTGCAGAAGGAATTATTCGCGACGCCATAGTAAATGCATTTTTGTTTAAGGATGGAATGAGCAAAGAGGAAAAAGCAAAGCTAACAGAAGCAGTTGATTATGCCTGGAACATAGTCTCTGATTTTGGGGAGGTTGCAAAGATTGCAAGTGAGAAAGGGGTTGAAGGATTAAGGAAGGTTAAAGTTCAGTTAGGCAGACCGATACAAGTGATGCTTGGAGAAAAAGCAGAAAGTATTGAGCAAGTGATTAAAGATTTTGGAAAAATTGCAGCCGAATATAAGTATGATGGGGCAAGGATACAATGTCAAAAGCAAGGGGATAAAGTCTGGCTCTTCACAAGAAGGGAAGAGGATGTTACAAAACAATTTCCAGAGTTAGTCGAATTTTGTAGAAAAGGTTTGAAAGCGAGTGAGTGTATAGTTGAAGGAGAAGCTTTAGCAATAAATCCAAAGACTGGTTCGCCGTTACCATTTCAGATTCTTTCTCAAAGAATACATAGAAAGTATGATATTGAAAAAATGGTAAAGGAAATTCCAATTCAAATGCATCTTTTTGATATTGTCTATCTCGAAGGCAAAACGCTTTTCGATAAGCCATTTAAAGAGAGAAGAAAAATTTTGGAAAAAATTGTCAAGGTTATTCAAGGAAAGTTTGGGCTGGCTAAGCAGTTGGTAACCGATGATGTTAAGGCAGTTGAAAAATTCTACAAAGAAGCTTTGGATGCCAAGCAAGAAGGAATTTTTTTGAAAGTTTTGGATTCAAAATATGTGTTTGGAAGGCACGTCGGTGGGTGGATGAAGATTAAACCAATAATGGAGACTCTAGATCTTGTAATTGTTGGTGCAACATGGGGTGAGGGTGCAAGAGCAAAATGGATAACAAGCTATGTTTTGGCGTGCAGAGATCCTGATACAGGAAAGTTTTTACCTTGTGGAATGATGTCTACAGGCTTGACTGAGGCAGAATATGGAAGTATGACAGAAACTTTAAAACCTCTTATAGTCGAAGAAAAAGGGAAGAATGTAAAAGTTAAACCAAAGATTGTAATAGAGGTTGCTTATCAGGAGATACAGAAGTCGCCAAATTATGAGTCTGGATTTGCTTTGAGATTCCCTCGTTTCCAAAAAATAAGGTTCGAAAAGGGACCAGAAGATGCTGATACTATTCAAAGAGTTGAAGAGTTGTTTAAATCTCAAGGGATAAGAGGATAGTTGTGAACTACTTAGCTATCGCAAGAGACTTCAGTGATAAAGTTAAAAGATTTTTGTAGAAAAATATTAAAGTTTTCTAAGTTTGCTAAACTTTAAGAATTTATATATTAAAATCACTACTTAGTAACAAGGGAGAAGATGTTAGCTTCAACAAAAGTTCTTGATGCTTTGAAGGGGATTGGTCTAAACCTGTACGAAAGAAAATTGTGGGTCGCGTTACTTGCTAGAGGTACTTCCACTGCCGGTGAGCTTTCGGAAATTGCTAATGTGCCAAGGAGTAGGGCTTATGACGTTTTACAAAGTCTAGCAGAAAAGGGATTCGTTATTGTTCAAACTGGTAAACCAATAAGATATGTTGCTATAGCTCCAGAAGAGGCTTTGGAAAGAGCGAAGAAAAAGCTTGAAGAGGATTTCAAAATAATGCAGCAGAGAATCGATGAGCTTAAAGAATCACCGCTGATGCGTGAACTGAACGATATATTCTCCCAGGGATTAAAGCTAGTTGCCCCAGAAGAAATAACAGGAGCACTCAAAGGAAAGTTCTCTGTTTTTCAGCAACTCGATTCAATGTTCAAAGTTGCGAACCAAAAGATAAACATAGCCACGACCCCAGAAGGGTTGAATGACTTATTTGCGAATCATCTAGATGTTTTGAGAAAAGCAAAGGAGAAGGGTGTTGAAATAAAAATCATTACAAGTGGAACTGAGAAATGCTCTGAGGCTATTAAAGCCTTTAGCAGCATAGCGGACATAAGGGTTTCAGACGAAAGGGAAATTCCCTTAGAAGGAAGGTTTGCGATTGTTGACGGAAAGCAGCTCGTCTTTTCTTTAACAGATTCTAAATCAGTGCACGCAACTCAAGACATAGCAGTCTGGAGTAAGAGCGAGCACGCTGCTAGCAATGTTCTAGAGCCTCTGTTTAAGCTTGTCTGGAACCATTCAAAAGCCGTAAGTTAAGCAGAAAACATTTTTTAGCTAACAAAGATTGGACGCTTTGTTAAATACTTAGGTAGTGAGTATGGTTTGAAAGGCTTATCTTTAATCTTATCTCTAATTAGCTTAATCAATTTCCCAATTTTCATTTCTTCTATCTTCTTTTCCTCTCTAAGCCTTACGGTTATCGTTTTCTTCTTAATCTCTTTGCTTCCTATCACACAAATTGCAGGTATCCACTCCAATTCAGCGTCTCTTATTTTTTTGTCTATAGTCTCGTCTCTGTCATCTATATCAACCCTTATGCAATTCTTTTCTATCTCACTAGCAATTCTTTCGGTTTGCTCCAAAAACTTGTCTGACAGAGGAATTAGTCTAACTTGAACAGGAGAGAGCCACAGAGGCAGCTTAGGGACTTTTCCCTTTTGCTGCTCTGAATAAGCCTTTTCAAGCATCGCGTAAATACATCTTTCTATTGCCCCGCTAGGTGAGCAGTGCAGAATTACAGGATACTGCCTTTTTCCTTCCTTGTCGACATAAGTTATTCCATATCTCTTTGCATTTTCTATATCTATCTGGTCTGTAGATAAGGCAGAGGCTTTGTTCAAGTTATCAACAAAGTTGAACTCCCATTTCAAGATGAAATAAAAGAATCTTTCAGGCCATATCTCTATGAGTGCAGGTCTTCCGAACAATTTCACCAGAGAGAGAACAAACTTCTTGTTTTTTTCATAGAAATCTCTTGTGAGTCTTATCGCAAGCTCGTAATCTTCTTTGCTCAAATCTAATTCTTTAAGGATGTTCATAGAGAGCTTAAACCTGATTACAAATTCTTTCATCACCTGTTCTAAGTCTGCGCACATGGCATGAACATCTGGCATTGTAAATGCTCTCAGTCTTCTTAGCCCAACGAGTTCGCCACTCTTTTCTCTCCTGAAGCTGTACCTTGTTAACTCGTATATTTTAAATGGTAACTGCTTGTAAGAGATCTGAGCATCTTTGCTCATCAGAAACTGGCCAAAACATGCCGCGAATCTTAGGAAGAATTCCTTGTCTTCTGATTTAACGACATACTGCCTTGCAGGGAATCTGTTCAGATAGTTTGCTAAGCTAGGATGCTGAAAGCTATACATTATTGGAGTTTCGACTTCTATTGCTCCGTATTTTGTGACCTCTTGAGTTACAAACTCCTCCAGCAAAGATTTTATCAACTTTCCTTTTGGGTACCATCTTAGGTTTCCTGGATCTGATCCAGCCTCATAGTCAGCAATTTCTAGCCTTTTCATCAAAGTGACATGAGGAGGAATTTGCTGAACTGCTCTGACTTTAGCCATCTCATATTTTGCAAACTTTTCAAGATTAGGATATTTTGAAAAATCAAATTTTTCTACTGGAACCAACTTACCATTCAGAGATAAAACAAACAAAGCCGATTTCATTTTTTCTTGAGCTTTCAGTGCTTCAGATACAATCTCCTCTTTAGCTTTCTCTGCTGATATAACTTTTGATTGTTCAGCCAGAGGATGTCCTTTAACTTTTATCTGTAATGCCTTGTTCCAACCAAATGGAGCTCTATAAGTCTCTATCCTCAATTTTTTAGCATAATCTTCCATTTCTTTAACAACTTTTAATGCAATCTCTGGCTCTGCTAAATTGCTGCTCAGATGAGCAAAAGGGTAGATTAAAATTTTATTGACCTTTAGTGTTTGTAGGGCTGCTCTGACTTCATCTACAGCTTTTCTACCAACAGATTCATCATCGCCTTTTTCAACTGTTGTGAACAAGACTAAAATATCTTCGTATTTTTTCTTTTTCTTTTCAGCCTCTTCTGCTTGAGGAATTTCTTTCTTTATCGGTTCATATTCAATAAAGTCTGAGTGCAACTGTAAAATTCTCATTTAATCCACTACACAATATTTAGTTTTATATATTTTCAAATTATTTGTATATACAGCCCCGAAATAGCCCCGTGGAGAAGATAAATTCACGGAATGTAGTGGTCAAGCATACAAAGTAAGGTAGAAGGCTCTGGCCATTGGGAGAAACCTTGAGACAGCGGTTCGAATCCGCTCGGGGCTATTATTCAAGGTATTGTAGGATTGCTCCTTCTAAATTTCTGCCGCAGTACCAGCACTGCAATGAAGTCGTATCATCAACCCTGTTAACTCTAAACTTTGCTTTAACTGGTTCATGCCCATTATAAGTTATGCAAGCCTGATTTGGGCATTTGAGAACCCCTTCAGGTACCAAATCAGGGATTTCTACTTTATACTTTTCGACGACTTCCCAATTTTTTATTGTGACTATTGTTGCCGTTGGTGCTAAAATGGCAATAAGATCTATCTCGCTTTTTGTTGGATAAGTGTTTTCAATTTTGATAAGGTCCTTTTTCCCATATTTTTTGCTTTCAGTACTTGTTAAGATTACAGTTCTAGTTTTTTTAGGATCCAGAGCTATACGTTTGTGCAATAGTTCATATATAGCTAAACTCATTCCCTGAGGGATGTGATCAATTACAGTACCATTTTCTATTTTTTGTACTAATTGCTGATTTTTAGAATTTAAAGAAGAGTTTTTTTGAATTAAACCCACACCAAAATTAGTCTTTTAAATATTTATCTTTAAACTCCAGAAAAAGAAAAAATCTAACATCATTGTTTCTCTGTTCATCGGAAAGACAGTGCAAGCCCTTATGTTATTTATACCCAGAACCGATTGGGTGACTCTTAAATCCACAATCAGGTAGTTTAAACTTCTGTGACACCTCCTGCGTCTGAAGATGTGGGCTTCTGTCTTGCGGGGTCGTTGAATTTTTCATCCAATTCATCCCGCTTTCAACCGTCAACTCGGCATCAAGAAGCTATGGCGTTGAGGTCGTGTTCGAGGGCTCAAAAAAATATCGAATGGGAAATAATTTTAAAAATTGAGTTTTCTATTATTCCTGCAATTCTTTTGCTTTGTTTTTCAAATAATTAATTTTGCTTTGGAGAAACTTTACTTCCTTCACTGTCCTTGCTGTGAACAGTGCATTCTTTGCTTCGTACAATTGCTCTTCGATGAATTTTATGTTTTCAAAATTTTTATTGTTCATATGTTACTATTGTTGAGTGACACTATATAAAGATTTCGCTACTAAAGAATAGTAATTATACTCTTTAATAGCTAATCTTATTGTTTTATATTAATTTTAAATTAAAATTGAGAGTATGGACTTTCAAGAGACAATACTAAGAGAAATTGTAGAAGAGTTGAATAGAATAAAACCAACAAGAGAGAAGGTATGGAAAGTAGCTAAAAGTATTTGTAAAAAGCATCGGCTAGCTAGGGTTCCCACTAATGTTCAAATCCTACAAGCTTGTGAAAAAGAAGAAAAAGAAAGACTAAAAGAATTTCTTCTGATGAAACCTATAAGGACAGTTTCTGGAGTAACTGTTATAACTGTTGTAGCAAAGCCAGAATCATGCATATGGAGTAAATGCGTTTATTGTCCAAAAGGATTAAATGCACCCTCTAGCTACACAGGTTTAGAGCCTGCAATCCAAAGAGCAATTTACAACAGCTATGATCCTTTCTTGCAAGTGAAAAATAGGCTTTGGCAGTATCAGATGATGGGACATTCTGTAAATAAAATAGAGCTTATAATTATTGGCGGAACTTTCCTTGGTTTAGAAAAGGAGTATCAAAATTGGTTTATTAAAAGGATTTTTGATGCGTTGAATGAAAGCGAAGCTAAGAGCCTAGACGAAGCGATAAAAATGAATGAAAATGCTAAGCAAAGATGTGTGAATTTAACAATTGAAACACGGCCTGATTTCTGTAAAAGAGAGCATGTTGATGCTATGCTAAGCTATGGCGTGACAAGGGTTGAACTTGGTGCTCAGACTATCTATCCAGATATAATGGAAAAAATTAACAGGGGACACACGATTCAGGATGTAATCGATGCTATAAGAATTGCAAGAGATGCTGCACTAAAAGTAAATCTGCATTTAATGCCCAACTTACCTGGATCTGATTTAGATAAAGACTTGGAAATGTTTAAGCTAGTATTTGAAGATCAGAATTTTAGGCCAGATTATCTAAAAATTTATCCTACTGTTGTTGTTAAGGGAACTGAGCTTTATAGAATGTGGAAGAGAGGCGAGTATAAGCCATATGCAGTCGAAGAGTTAATCGATTTGTTAGCAAGAGTAAAGAGATTTATTCCAAAATACTGCAGGATCCAAAGGATTGGAAGAGACGTGCCAGCTAATCAAATAGAAGCTGGTTGTAAAAGATCAAACCTCAGAGAATTAGTTAAGCAAAGAGCTGAGGAGCTTGGAGTTACTTGTAATTGCATCAGATGCAGGGAGGTTGGATTTAAAATTGCTCAAGGAGTCTTTCCAAGCATAGAGGCTGTTGAGCTTTGTGTTTTAGATTACGAGGCATCAAACGGCAAAGAGATATTTCTAAGTTTTGAGGACACGAAAAATGACATTATTCTTGGATTTCTTAGACTTAGGATACCAGAAGAAAGTCATAGACCAGAAATAAGCTCTAATACAGCTCTTGTGAGAGAATTAAAAGTTATGGGCATTACTGTCCCGGTAGGATTATCGCCTGGAGAACTTCAGTGGCAACATCGTGGATATGGTGTGAAGTTACTTAAAGAAGCAGAAAGGATTGCTGAGGAAGAATATGATAGAAATAAAATTGTTGTGCTCAGTGGTGTTGGAGCAAGACAGTATTTTTTAGCACAGGGATATGAATATGAAGGGCCATACGTTTCAAAATCTTTATAAAAAACACAAGATAATAATATGAAAGACTATCAAAAAGTTCTGAAAGAAGTTCTAAAGAAAATTAAGCCAAAACCAGAGGAAGATGAAAGATTAAAAAATCTAGCAAAAAACGCTTTGAAAGTTGCAAAGCAAGGAGCAGAAAAATACAGAGCAAAAGCCATTTTAGCCGGTAGCATAACGAGAGACACTTGGCTACCTGGGAAGTTAGAGTTTGATATTTTCATACAATTTCCTGAAAGTTTGCCAGAGAAGAAATTAGAAGAACTAGGCCTAAAGTTAGGTAAAGAAATTATAGGAAAAATGAAAGGAAGCTATAGAATAGAGTATGCACAACATCCCTATGTTTGCGGTAGTGTTAAAGGCATAGATATAGATGTAGTTCCATGCTATGAGGTAAAAACTCCTGAGAAGTTAAAATCAGCAGTAGACAGAACTCCTTTTCATGTTAGGTTCATAGAAAAGAGTTTGACTAAAAAAATGTCAAGCGAGGTTAGGTTGTTAAAGCAATTTTGCGACGCAAACGAGTTCTATGGAGCTGATGCGAAGACACAAGGATTTTCTGGCTATGTTTGTGAGCTCTTGATAATAAGGTATAAAAATTTTTTAAGCGTTTTGAAAAATGCTATTGGTTGGAAGCCCGGGGAAATAATCGATATTAAAAAATTCTACTCTTCTAAAGATTATCCAAAGCTCAGAAGAAAATTTAAAAATCAAGCCCTAATCTTAATCGACCCTACAGACAAGACAAGAAACACTACCGCAGCTTTATCAGCAGAAAATTTTTTTAAGTTCATAAAATTAGCAAAAGAGTTTTTTAAAAATCCAAGAGAAGAATTGTTTTTTGAAAGGAAGCTTGAGCCTATAACAGAGAACGATTTGATATTGTACCAAATGAAGAGAAGGACTGAGATTATTCTTGTTAAGTTTACTCCTCCAAAACTTGTTCCTGACATTCTCTGGCCTCAGCTGAGAAGATTTGCTGATAGGTTGCAAAGTATTTTGGAAGAAGTGAAGTATGAGTTTAGAGTTTTGAGGAAGGGTGTTTATACTGACGAAAAGGATTTAGCTATAGTTCTGCTCGAGATGGAAGTCTCTAAGCTTCCAATAGTACAAAAAAGGGTCGGGCCAAGAGTTTTTGACCTGGACGATTCAAAAAGATTTCTAGAAAAATATAAAAATCAGGCAATAACAGGACCTTTTATTGAAGGCAATTTCTGGTGTGTTGAGGTTAAGAGAAAGTTTTTGACTGCTAGAGAAAAGCTTTTTGATAGCTTAAAAGAAAATGTTGAGATTTTAAAGGCAAAGGGGATTCCAAATTATATTGCTGAGCAGTTGGTTAAAGGATTTGAGATAATCTCTGAGAATGAAAGAATAATGGAGTTGATTAAAAAAGATAATAATTTTGGTATATTTCTGAAAGGATATTTTGAGAAAGAAAGTTTAATATAAATCTATGAAACCAGGCAATGCTTTACACAATTCTTTTGTTTTATTAGTTTCATCAATTTTTTGTTTGACCAGCCGATATTCATCATCTAACAAGTATTTTACAGCACTTCTGATGGCGCTCGATCTATTTCGATAAAGCCCTCTCCTTACTAGTTCGTTCAGTTCTTTTACGTAACGTTCTGGTAGGTATAAAGCAACCAATCTCATAAATCTTTTATTAAACAAACAAATTTAAAAGATTATCTTTTTGCAGTAGTAATTACATTTGATGATAGAAATAACCTTTTTGGGCACAGTCTCTGGAATACCCAGCAAACAGAGAAATCATCCAGCCATAGCTCTAGAATATCTCGGAGAAGAAAGGGATGTTCTACTTTTTGATTGTGGGGAAGGCACTCAGCTACAGCTAATGAAGTCTGGAATAAGCTTCATGAAAATCGATAAGATTTTTATTACCCATTGGCATGCCGATCATTTTGCTGGTTTGATTTCTTTAATTCAGACAATGAATTTGGAGAAAAGAACAAAAGAGCTAAGAATTTTTGCTCCAGAGGCAGAGAAATTTGTCTCTGATATTGTTGATCTAGGCTATTTCGGGATGAGATTTCCTGTCACAGCTATAAACGTTCCTTTCGAGGGTGAGGAAATTTCTTTGATCAACGAAACAAAAGATTATCAAGTGTTTTCTATTCCTGTTTATCACACTGTTCCTGCAGTGGCTTACTGCTTTAAAGAAAAAGACAGATGGAGTATTGACGTAAAGAAATTAAAAGAGCTAGGACTCAGAAGAGGAGTTTGGTTGAAAAAGCTAAAAAAATATGGAGCAGCTGAGTACAAAGGGAAAGAAGTAAAGATAGAGCAAGTTGCTATTTCTAAACCAGGGTTAAAGGTCGTTTATTCTGGTGACACAAGGCCTTGTGAGAATGTGTTGAAGATATCACAAGACTCAGACCTTTTGATTCATGACGGTACTTTCCTTGAAGAAAGTGCAAAGGGGCATGCAGACGTAAAGCAAGCTGCAAGAATTGCGAAAAAGGCTAACGTCAAACAACTTATCCTAACTCACATCAGCAGAAGATACAAGGATGCGAGAGAGTTGGAAGAAGAGGCAAAAAAAGTTTTTGAAAATACGAAGGTTGCTTATGATTTCATGAAGGTTAAGCTCAAGGGTTAATGTTATTCGAACAAAGTTTTTTCTAAGTTTTTGTAATTCCCGCTTGGATTTACCAAAATGCAAGAAGGGTCCGATTCCAAGTAATCTCCTGTATAGCCGAAAGCCTCAGCTCTACAACCTCCACAAGATTTGACGTATTCGCATTCTCTGCAAGTTCCTTTTAAGTTGTTTCTATCTCTTAACTTCCATAGAGTTGGACTACTTTTCCAGACTTCTTTTATTGTTGTCTCCCTCACATTTCCAAGAGGTATGGGCATGTTTACACAAACTATAAGGGTTCCATCCGGCTCTAGATCTATTTTCTTTGTTCCAGCTCCACAACCACCAATAAAACTCCCTATCATTTTTGCCTTTCCAAAGCCTTCTGGAATCTCGTATGGAGTGAAGTGACTTGCTTGGAATTGAGGCACATCATGCTCAATAGTTTTTACACCGTATCTAGGGTGTATCACATATACCATCGGCTTTTCTTTCTTTTGTTTTCCTTTAACAAATGAACATAAGTAATCATACAACTTTTCTCTCTCCTTTGGTGTGGGATCTTCTGAAACCATGTCTCTTGCTCTTCCCACGCATTTGTAATCGTATAAAACTAAATCAACGCCATCTATTTTGGCAAGCTCTATCATTCCAGGAATGTCTGGGAGACTCGACTTGCTCACAAAATAAGCGTATGCGACGTTCACGCCGTATTCGTTTAGATTTCTGGCAGCTTTCCTTACCATTTCAAAAGACCCTGGGAAATTTCTGAATTCATCGTGCTTTTCAGCGAACGGGCTGTCTAGGCTTAACTGTACAAACGTCAGGTAAGGCGCTATTTCTTTTGTAAATCTTTCATCGCAAAATCTTGAGCCATTGCTTGCGACAGATACCAAAAGATTTTTGGATTTTATATATTTCACAACATCTTTAAAATCCGGATGTATTGTAGGCTCCCCACCTGATATAGCTATATGCCTCCCCCTTGCTTCAACAAACTGATCAACCACCATGTATTTTTCATCTATGCTCAACTCATTTGGATGAGCCGCCCCAGCATTTTCGTAGCAATGAGGGCATTTGAAATTGCATAACTTAGTAAAATTCCAGACCATTAGGTAGAGACAAACAGCTGGCTCAAGAAACCCGAAATCTCCTACACCTTCAACAGCACAAGCGACAGCGTCCCTTATATACTTGTTCTTGAGTGCCCATTCGAGGTTTTTATCGCTTATACCCATCGAACTTGCTGTGCGACTGATAAACGGATTCAATATTTTTGATTTAAGGTTACAAGAAAAACACAACTTTTCATTTTTATCTACATATTTGTGAAGTGCTGCTTCTATCACATATCTGTTATCTTTCTCACATCTCTTTGAAAAAGCTCTGACAAATGGTCTTGCTATTTCGATCAGCAAGCGATTCGTCATGATTTCTAATAATAGAAAGGCATTTATTTATAGGTTAAATGCCTTTGAGGGTAGTTCTCAGCGTAGATTAATCAGTGTACTTATCATCTTTGAATATTTTTTATGCTCTTTCATAGAAATGTTTCATTTGGTATGCATTTAATACTTCAATTATGTCTTATCTTCTCGGTGCATGATTTTCTTTTTGCAGATATAGAA
>JASEGQ010000053.1 GCA_030017875.1 Candidatus Aenigmatarchaeota archaeon | reverse complement strand
ATCCCCTCATTGAAAAATTCAGCGTGGGGGTTCAATCCTTTAATGAAAGGTACTTAAGACTGGGCGAGACTTCATGGGCGAGACTTCACAAGTGTTATTGCAGAGTTAAGACTATCCTGAGGGATACATGGGTTATAATGCATGCGCATGCGATGGAGGAGTATTATACCTTACCTTTTCTCATCCGTACCACATCTATCAAACTGGCTTGAACATCACCCGCTCAAGGACAACCCTGACGCACCGCTGTGGGTAAGCGTGGGCACGAGGAACTCACATAAGCAACTGCTTTACTACGGGCTTTACCAGAGGCTCAGAAGAATAGCGAAAAGGGCTGGAATAAAAAAGAAGGTTAACCCACACGCTTTCAGACACGCACGAGCTACATTTCTGGCCAATCACCTCACGGAAGCACAGATGAAGGAATACTTCGGTTGGGTGCAGAACTCAAAGATGGCAAGCATCTACGTCCACCTCTGTGGAAGGGACACGGATGAAGCAATACTAAAGATGTACGGAAGATTTGATG
>JASEGQ010000052.1 GCA_030017875.1 Candidatus Aenigmatarchaeota archaeon | reverse complement strand
GTTTGTTGAACCTTGTTATACACCTTATGCAGCCTATAGTATTACAAATGTCGCAAGCTAGCAATTCTTTTACTGAGCTATTGCAGTTTGGACAATTCACTTGTAATCGTACCTCTTATGTTTTATAATTTTATAATCTACAGCAAAATTGTCTTTTATTAGATGTAAAACAGGACTGACTTTTGCTAAATCTACTTCTCCTTCTTTAATTATTTCATCTCTTACTTCTGCTGCCAAGACTTCACCAAAAATTGCAAAATGGTCGCCAACTCTTTTTTCCTCTAAAGCTCTGCACTCGAGCCAGATGTTCGCTTCCTTTATTCTCGGTGGCTTAACTATTGAAGAAGAATACCACTTTAATCCAACTATCTCAAGCTTGTTTATTCCCTCAGGATAGCGTGCGGCACATCTCAATATCTGATCAAGGTATTGCCTTGGCAAGATGTTTATCACAAACTCATTGGTCTCTTTTATGTTTTTGTAGGTTCTTATACCCGGAGTTAAGGAGACAATAACAATAGGGGGGTTGAAGCTTGCTGGAGATACAAAATCTGCCGGAGCAGCGTTGATCCCGTTTTTTAGGTTAACTGTTGTTATAAGTGTTAGAAGCCTAGGCGATAACAAGCGATAGGCTTGTGTTATAGGATATCTCATAATTTAATTTTGATTTTTATTTACTAAATGTTTTGTCACTACTCTTTAAAGGTGATGTTTATAAAGGCAACAGAAGTCTTTATATTGCTTTCGCTTATATTAAAAATAAGGTGAAACGATGGTACTCTTCACAGCTGGTGTACTGGAGCTTGGTATAGCCCTGCTCTTGGGAACAGCTCTAGCAGAGTACGCAAAGTTCAGACACAAAGCAGAGAAAGGATGGGCATGGATAGCAACAGCTGGAGTTTTTATGCTATTTGCAGGAGCATTTAGTGCAGTGCCGATAGTTGACACCTACCTAACATTCGAGCGTTATGGCTTAAAAGACGTGTTCGCAGTGATCGGCTGGCTATTCGCTCTAATTGGTACGCTGCTCGTGGCATATGAAGTTCTGCTAGAGAAATAGAATATTTTTTGATTTTTTCATTT
>JASEGQ010000051.1 GCA_030017875.1 Candidatus Aenigmatarchaeota archaeon | reverse complement strand
AGAGCGGAGAGCGGAGAAAATTCTTGAGCAGGCTGCAAATGAGCTGGGGAAGAGTTTGGACCAGGCTTATGAGGAAGTCGGCTTTCTTCTACAAGAAAAGTTTGGCGACCTCTCCGTTGCTTTTGAAGAAGCGAGAAAATCAAGGGAGAATCTAATCAAAAAAGGAGTTCCTGAGCAGTGGGCAGATGCTATATCAAAAATTGCGGAAAAGGCTTTTAAAGAAAAAGAGGTCACGATAAAGGCTGAACTAGAGCTCAAGAGCTATGCAGAAGACGGAATTAACAGAATAAAAGAAACTCTCTCAGAGCTTCAAGAAAAAACCGGAGCCGAGATAAAATACATCAGTGCTCCAAGGTACAGAGTTGAGCTGATAGGGAAAGACCCTAAGTCGACAGAAAAAAAATTGATAGAAAGCTTGGAAGCTGCTGTAAAAAAGATTAAGCAGTTAGAAGGAGAGGGAAGTTATAAGTTGATTAAATGAAGATGAGAAAGTGCACTTCCTGCAAGCTATACACTTTCAAAGAGTTTTGTCCAAAGTGCAATCAAAAAACTGCTAGTCCTTTGCCTCCTCCTTATTCGCCACAAGATAAGTATGGGAAATACAGAATGCTTTAAATGATTTATTGTTTCAATACAAATTATTATGTGATGGGATGGTAACGAAAATAATTGAGTTTGAAAAACCAAGACTCAAGGACCCTCTGTTCATAGAAGGTTTGCCCGGTGTAGGAAATGTGGGGAGAATTGCTGCTGGCTATTTGGCTGAGCAATTAAAAGCAAAGAAGTTTGCCGAGCTCTTTTCTTCTCACTTCATGCCTTTTGTGTTGTTGCATCAGAGCTCTGCTGTTCATGTCTTGAAAAACGAGTTCTATTATTGGAAGGCTGAGAAGAAGGGACAGAGAGATTTGATAATTCTGATTGGGGACAGCCAAAGCGTTGATTCAGAAGGGCATTACGAGGTTGTTGACGCTATATTAGACTTTGTTTTAGGGTATGGAGTAAAAGATATGATAACCTTGGCTGGGTTGGGCATCGGTGAAGCCACTACCACTCCTAAGGTTATTGGTGCAGTTAGCGAGCCAGAGCTTATAGATAAGTACAAAAATTTTGGAATAGATTTTGAGGCTGGAAGCAAAGTAGGAACAATAGTCGGAGCTTCTGGTTTGCTCATTGGTCTAGGAAAGACAAGAGGAATAAAAGGAGTATGTCTTCTTGGCGAGACTGCAGGCTTTCACCTAATTCCTGACCCAAAGAGCGCAGAGGCTTTGCTTAAGGTCTTGACAAAAATTCTGAATTTAAAGATTGATTTAACAAAACTAGAGAAGAAAGTGAAAGATATGGAGGAGTTCATCAAGAAGGTTGAGAACGTGCAGAGAAAGGCTCTAGCCCAGCTACTGAAACCACCAGAAAAGCCAGAAGAGAAAGAGAAGCTCACTTACATCGGATAGTTTTTAAAAAATCGACTAAAACTATAAAAGGCTATAAAAAAATTATGATAGTATGCCGGCGAAGCTTTTGATAACAAGACAGGAGTACCTAGCTTCAGGGATTCACATAGGAACGAAGCAGAGAACAAGAGACATGAGAGAGTTTATCTATAAGATAAGGGAGGATGGCCTAACAGTTTTGAACTTAAGGAAAATCG
>JASEGQ010000050.1 GCA_030017875.1 Candidatus Aenigmatarchaeota archaeon | reverse complement strand
GATTAACTGTTCTTTACCGGGGTGGGAAGCCTGCGGCACTTCCGACCAGAGGTGGGCAATCAATGGTAGAGGCAATATCGCCCATCCGACGGGTGGACCAAAAGAATACGGCAAAGAATTCGAACCGACGAGCGGTAAAGGTAATCTATTTTTCCTTTCGCCCTACGAGCCCCTTACGCTCTATAGAAAACTAAAAATGTATTCCGATCTCTACTACGGCTGGGTTGAAGAGGGCGATCCAAAATTGCTACAGCTCCACATGAACTCTTTTGAGACGGGAAAACGGCACGACATTGTCTTTATGATAGAGCAATATGAAAAAATCTTTGAGAAACTTCTAAATAGATAAATATAGAGTAGGAAGGTAAATTCAACTATGAATGCCCTGTCTCCTCATCGAACCGTACGTGCAGATTTCCCGCATACGGCTCACCGATACCGTTGCCCCGTAGCAGGGAAAGATGATATGATAAGGTCAGATAGAAAACATAAACCAAGGTCTCTGAAGTATTGATTGGGATAATTCAGACTGGCTTTTAGAGAAAGAGCTCTTTTCTTCATCAGATAAGAACGGAGTCTCATTCTAATCCAGCTGTCTAAATCACCAAATCTTTTCTTGACGTCACCAATACAGAAATACAGACCCCATCCTCTTATGATGGGGTTTAGCTTTTCAATAAGCATTTGGATATTCTTCGGTTGCCGCCTCCTAGTAAAGTGAGTTATCTTTTCTCTAAAGGCTTTGACTGCCCTGTCGGAGCGAGTAAGATAGGATTTACACCTATTTACTTCTTAAACTGCCAAGCACACTGAAAAGAGCCGCACAAAATCGCGGCTCTTTAACAACTTATTCTGAACCTGTGTAAACTTTTCGTACGTGAAGGGTGTGACAGTTTTGGCAGATATAGGCCGATGCACGGAAGTTCTCCACATCAGAAGCAAGAGTGGCATGGCCAATATATTTAGATTTTTGAATTTTAGTAAGGATGACTTTTCTCCTTCCAATCCAAACTAGTGTTTTCTTACCACACGCCTCACAAGGCTTATTATAAGGTGTCTCTTTCCACGAAGACAGATCAATACTATTAATCAAGGTGTCAATCGCTTCTCGTACCTCATTGGTTACTTCTAGTTCTCCCTCCCAAGCCGTCTCCATCTCGAATGGAGGCGTTTCATGAGAATAATCAATAGACTTTCCCACTAACTCAATAAGTGTTCTATCCTTTTCCGTCAGTGCTTTCATCTTTTCCTCCCATTTTTCTTGATTTGGCTCTGGAAATGCACCTAAAATCTCCTTCCGAGAAACATATCCTCGCTCCACAGCCTTGCAAAGAAGGGCAAGAAGCGAATGCTTCCTCTTGGAGTCCTCTCGAGAATGCTGAGAATGAAGACAAACAATCGAAAGATCGTTAGCCCCCACCAGCAATTGGGTGCACTTCTTTCCGTCTTTACGGACTCCGCCGAGTTCTCCGCAGCGGATTCCTTCTTTCTTTGCGGCAGTCTCTGATGGGAGCACCATGCTCAACTACCTCCTTTTCACTTTGTAATGTACTAAGTGTATCTTAATGAAATATTACAAGATGTCAACAGCTTATCGTGAAGAGGAAGAAATTAGCACCCGTTACGTGTGGGTGCCTTTATTTTCTCGTCACTGTCCATCTTTCTCTGGTTAATTCCGACCTGGATATAAGTTGGGCGCTGATAAACAAGCTAAATCTCCTACTATACCTTTTATGGTTATAATAGACCCTTTTGTGCTAATTTTGAACCCCATAGTTCGCTTTTTTTATTTAGTTTTTAGTCTTTATTTATGGCTAATTTTCCAACTTTTTTCAGCACATTACCCTCAAATAGTTTTATTCCCAGCCGGAATAAAATACACACTCCCACCAAAGCAATAATTAATTCCGCTGCCCTGATGATCATGGTGAAAGCAGCTCCAATACCGGCTCCTCCCAAT
>JASEGQ010000004.1 GCA_030017875.1 Candidatus Aenigmatarchaeota archaeon | reverse complement strand
TGAGTAGGGCTGCAAAGCATTTTGAGTTGTCCATTCGGTCTTTCAATCAGAACTAACATGAAATCAAGATCAGTGCCAATCAACTTTTTAACCTCATCATACCCTGGTATACAATTTGGTCCTATCATATTGATTTTGTTTTCTGATAAAAGGTTCGTTTTGTTAAAATTTTCATCCGAAAAGCCCAATCTTTTTACGTTGCTTAAATCCCAATTTATCGGTTCGCCTGGGTCATTTACTAAAATTTCTGAGATTTGATAAGCTTCGCTTCTTACCCTTTCACTTCTTATCTCGTTCAAGTAAGCAGGCACGAGGCTCACGAGATTGAAGAAAAAATAAGTTGTGAATGCGATAAAAATTGTCGTCGAAACTAAATATTCAACAAAGCTTATCTGTCCTTTCATTAAACTCCCATTATCCCCAGTCCTATCAAGGTGAAAAATGCGCCGAAGGTACCAACGATCATTATAAGGCTGTGCTTTATTCCAGCAATAACACTCTTCTCACTTATTTGCCCAGCAACCAAACCACAACAAGCTGATTCAACTATGCTCATGATGAAGAACAACGAAGTATAATAAGCTCCTATATTTTTCGGTTCTGTTATATCGCCGATATTAAAAATCATTGAAGTAAAGCCTAGCATACTGCAAAAGTTAGAGGATAGAACGTCATAGACCGCGCTGCAAGGATTTTGAACTCCCATGGCTTCCATTCCTCCTGCTTGTCCCGCGGTCTGGAATATAGGGATCATAAACCTGTTTATTCCAACAACAATACCGACAAACAAAAAGTTGATGGCATACATCAAGACAACATACTGGCTTAGCAAACTCTTTCTCTCTTTTTCAGAATCATCAAGGGTGTTTATAGTGTCGGCAACAGACTCTAGAGTTGAAACGACGTCTCCTCCGGAGAGATAAGTCTCTCTTATGATTTTCAAGGCTATCGTTAGTCTTCTACTATGTTTCATCCTTTCTGCAAATTTGTCAATAACACTATCGAAAGGCACCCCCCAAGATATCTGGTTTGCCATTCTCTTCACCTCTTGCGAGAGTTTTCCATAATCGTATTTGCTGCATATCACCACAGCAACGTGAAACGGTACTCCTGATCTCAAAGCCTCTATGATATCCCTGAGAAAAAATGGGAACCTCTGTTCCATTTCTTTAAGTGTTTTATATTTTATGTATTTGATCAAAAAAACTGAGCCGCTGACAGCAAATAAAGAAAGAATCAGCGAAATCCCGAGAACCCTCATGTCTCCACTGAACATGCTAACGCTTATCAAAAATATCGAAAAAGCAATAGAAGCGATGATGATTTTGAGGTTAAAGCTAATTTTCACTACTCACCACCAGGAGCAATACTTCTTATCAAAGCGATGAACGCGAGAGAGACTAATGGCAAAAAGAAAAATATTAAGAAGAACTGGAGAATCAAAACATTTCCTCCGGTTCCCGCTATTCCGCTCATCACAGACGTCAGCGTGACAAAAAAGATTGCACCAAGAATGATTGCGGTTAGGTATATCTCTATAAACATCGTTAGTTGGTGAGAAAATTCGTATAGTTTTCTTCTGTACTCAATTGCAAAACCTCTTGCCCTTTCCTTAAGAAAAGCGTTCAGGTCTCCTCCAGTTCTGCTTATCGATAATACCCCCCAAAGCATTTCCTTAAATTTTTTTGATGGTGTTCTCTCTATTGCTCTCTCCAGAGCTGTGTTTATGTCCATCCCAAAGGATTCTACATCGCCAGTTATTCTCGAGATTTCTTCTGTGATTTCCCCGTATTTGCTATATTTAGAAAATATTTCAAAAGTTCTGTACACGGGGAGTTTCGAGCCTGCTATCGTCGAGAGATATAGGGAGGCGAACGGTAGTGCGTTATCCAATTTTTTTGCCCTCTCCCTGATCAGAACCTTAGGATATGCCATCCTGGCGTGGAAGAAAGTGAGGGTCACAAAAATCGAGAGTGTAAAGGAAAAAATAAAGCTGAACAAAAAGCCCTGTCCCAGGAGTGCGAAAATAAAGGAGAGAAGAGGAAACTCAAAGCCAAATATCAAGAAGCTCGTCAATATCGCTGTGCTTATATACTCTTGTAAAGAAGTTCTTAGCCTAGCACTTTTCAAGTCTGATTTTATCTCAGAAAAGTAAGGGGCGATGATCTCGCTCCACTGACCAAAAAGACTCATAGCCAGTCTTGTATAAAAACCCATTAGGCTCCACCCATGATTGTGGAAATAACCTTTTCAGGGAAAGAATAGTACATGTTTATGACATTGAAAACGTCTTTATAATTCACTATATTTCTTTCCTTCATCCAGCTCAAAACAAGCATCCTCTTCTCCAATTCGTCCCTTACCTGTTGCTCAGTCAAGCCAGTAGCCTGAGATATTTTTTTGAGCATAGTGCTTTTTCCAACAATCTCAAACTCATCGTTCATTGCATTCCATTTGAAAACCTCATTTGTTATTGGCATTCTTGTCTCAGGATCGACTCCTACAACTTCCAAAATTTCGTTAACCTTTCTAACATGTTTATCTTTATACCTTACTCTTAAGAGAAAGACGATAAGATCTAAACTCCCTATCAAGCTTGGAGGCAATGATATTGGTGGTGTTGTCAATCTGTCTGTCAGCTTTGGAAGGTTCTCAGCATGAATTGTGGCCAAAGAGGCATGGCCTGTTGCCATCTCCTGGAAAAGAACATAGGCCTCCTTTCCTCTAACCTCTCCTACGATAATATAATCAGGCCTCTGCCTCATACTCTCTTTTAGCAGGTCAAACAAATCCACTTCACCAATCTTTTTACCTTCTTCCATCGCTATCGGTGTTCTAGCAACGTGTGGAATCCAGTGGGAATGGGGCAATTTTAATTCTGGCGTGTCCTCTATCGACACAATTTTCCTCTCAGGTCTGATAAAAAGAGAAAGAACATTTAGCAAAGTGGTTTTTCCAGAAGCAGTCCCCCCGCTCACCAAAACACTCTTTCCAAAATCAACGGCCAACCAAAGAAAGGCAAGTGTTTGAACATCAAGAGTGCCGTAGTTTAAAAGATGTATAGGTGTCAAGGGCTCTTCAGTAAACTTTCTGATTGTAAAGTTACTCCCTCTTCTTGCTATGTCAGTAGCTAGAGTCGCCTGAACTCTGCTCCCATCAGGCAAGGTACCGTCGACCAAAGGAGAAGCGACCGATACAGATTTCCCACAGAGTTGAGCGATCCTGTGAATGTAAGAATCCAGCTCATCAGGATTTTCAAAAATTATATTCGTAACTACAGAGCCGAGTTTTGGATTTCTGTGAAATACGAATAAAGGAGTGTTGACACCGTCGCAATTTATGTCCTCTATCTGCTCATCGTTCATGAGTGGTTCAATCTTTCCTAAACCAATAAAATCTCTTTCTATGAAATAGCTAAGCAACATTTTTTCTTTTTCTGTTACCTTGAACCTATGGTAAATTAGCAGCTCGTTGATTATCTTATGGAGATAGTCTTTCGCTTCAAATCTTTTCAGCTTCGAGAAATCTATGTCTAATCTTTCCTCAAGAAGCTCTTTCATTTTTCCCAAGAGTGATTTTATCCCTTCTGTTAATTCCGGCTCAACCACTTGATAGACATACTTGTTTTGTTTTGCATCCCAGTATATTTTTGCATAAGCGAATATCGGCTCATCCCTACCAGGCTTTCTCGGAATTAAAGGATAAACCATGGATATTTTTCTCCTCTCCTCTTCTGGTGCAGGTGCTTCAGCGATTCTTATTCTTTTTGAAGGAAATCTTGGAATTTCTACGCCTTCGATTTCAGGTTTTGGTCTAGCTTCTTTTTCTTCTTTTTTCTCTATTTTTATGGGGATTGTTACAGGAGGAACTTCCCCGACCATTGGTTGAATCGCTATACCCGCCATTGGCGGGGTAGGATAGGGCTTTGGCTGAGAGGCTAGATAATTTTTATAACCAACAACAACTCTTCTAACAAAATTCTTTAGCGAAACAGCCATTTTCACTCCACCACTAATTTATTTTTCGTTTTTTCAAATGTTAAAGATATTCTTCTTGTCGAATCTGTGCTTCCTTCAACAACTAATGAATAATTTAGATTGTGTATAGACGAGGCATAATTTTTTTCCTCTCTAGAGATAACCGAAACGTTCAACCCGTTTTCTAGCTTAAAACCATAATAGTAGCCAAGTGTCGAAGAAGGAAATTTCAAATAAACCTTTGAGCTGTCACATTGCTTGCAACTATCAACCAAGGCAATAGCCGCAGAAGACAGATAACTGTTTGCCAACTCAACGTCATAAGAAAGCAAGTTATCCCTAAACATGTCAGACTGATACTTGAAAAGACCGCTAATGGCTAAAAATACGGAAAAGCCTGTCATGAAAAATAGCATAAATTGTACGACCAAAGACTGGGCTTTACTCATCTCTATCCAAAAAGAATTTTGATTTCTGTAATAATTAGCTTTCCTGTTGGGTCTTGAGGATCTTGCTTTATTTCACCGCGTGAAATCCTTATCGTTTTTGCAGTAGATCTGTTTGGATACCCAGGATTTCTTGGCAACAATTTGATTAAGTAATTTCTATCTGTTCCATTCAACTGCCTGAACCACAGCTTATAAGTTATGTTATAAGCTCCTTCTGAGGAGTCTGCCCTTCCGAAAACAACAGAGGGGTCATCTATGCCGACTGTGGCTGTAGGATTTGTGTTTGCAGAACTCAAAGGTATCCAGTTAATATTTGTCGCTAAGTTAGAGGCCCTGCTTCTAAAAGTAAAGTATATAGAATTGCTTTCTCCTTGAGAATCTGCTGGATATAGAATCCATATGCCATTCACGTCTAGCGTGAACGTATCTTCCCCGCCGTTATTTGCTATAAACTCTATTTTTCTTGTCAGAGAGTTTGCATTGTTTTTATCAAAAGAGCTGTATACTCTTTCGACGATAGCCATGTCTTGCCTTTTTTGTATAAGGGGGATCCCCCACATGTAAGCGGTGGCGGCAAGAGAAATAGCTATTATGATGATAAGAACAGCAGCTATTATATCTGCCTGAGCCTTTTTATTCATAAAAAATCCTTATTGAGTCGGCATAGGTTTTGGAGGCAGCATTGGCTTTCTTATTGGCATTAAAGGTCTTTTCAATTTCTCCCCAATTTCTGACAGAACCGCTGAAAGTGCTTGATTGCTTTCTACGATTTTTTTGTTTTGTTCTATCAGTTGATCTAATTTGTCTGTTAATGGCTTAAATGACATTGGGGTTGGTGCTCCTGTTTCTTCTGTCGCCGAAGCTTTTATGTAAGTTAAAAGCTCATTTATACTGTTTACAACCTCTTCCAATCTTGCCGGAAGTCTTGATATCTCAATTCTCAAAGCGTCATTCGCTTTTGCGAGCTCGTCAACAAGCTGCTGATTCATCCTGATTATATCAACCATCTCCCTAAGGAACCCCTTTGTGTCTATGAAGTCTGCGGATTCTAATTGCTCTATTCTCTTCTCCAGTCTTCTTATAGGAGAGATAGGAATCAACTCGAATTCTTCTTGATACTTTTCAACCATAATTTCCCTAACTATATTTTCTTTTAGGAAGTAAATAAAAGTTTGTCTTGATCAGGCTTCTGCTTCCTCAGCTGCTGGCGGAGAAGGAGGACCTCTCTCTAACTTACTAGCAGATATGACATCGTCGATTCTTAGGATCATCTCTGCAGCTTCGGCAGCAGATTTTATTGCTTGTGTTTTGACTTTTAGTGGTTCTATAACTCCCATCTCGTTAGCGTCAACAACTTTCCCGTTGAATATGTCTATGCCATGATATTTCTTTCCTTGCTCATGAGCTGCTCTTAGTTCAACTAAAATATCAATCGGATCTAAGCCTGCATTTTCTGCTAAGCTTCTTGGTACAACTTCTAAGGCATCAGCAAAGCTGAGAATTGCTAGTTGTTCTCTTCCAGAGAACTTTTCTGCAAATTTCCTCAATCTTCTAGAAACTTCTTCTTCAGGTGCTCCTGCTCCATAAATAATCTTCCCTATTTCAACAGCAGAAGCAACTGCTCCTACTGCATCTTCCACGCTTCTATCAACTTCATCAACAACGTGCTCTGTGCTCCCTCTTACTAGTATTGTGACTGCCTTCGGATCTTTACACTCGCGAATAAAAGTCATTGCTTCACCAGCAATTTTCTTCTCTTCTACAAGCTTTGCAAATCCCAGATCTTCTGGAGTTAGGTCATCTAAGGTAGTGACTATTCTTGCTCCTGTTGCTTTTGCTAGAGCCTCCATGTCAGACTTTTTAACTCTTCTACAAGCAAGAATTCCTTTCTTTGCTAAGTAATGCTGAGCAATGTCATCAATCCCTTTCTGGCAAAGAACAACGTTTGCTCCGCTAGCAACAATTTTTTCGACCATGTCCTTCAGCATTTTCTGCTCCTGCTCTATGAATGCTTGCATTTGTTCTGGTGAGGTTATTCTTATCTCAGCATTAGTTTCTGTTTCTTTAACCTCTAGAGCAGCATCTATCAAAGCAATCTTAGCGTTCCTCACAGTTTTAGGCATTCCAGGATGAACCACTTCCTTGTCTATTACTATTCCTTTTATAAGCTCTGTATCCTCTGAAGAGCCTCCGTGCCTTTTTTCCCTCTTTATGTTATCAGTGTCAACAACAATTTTGCCGTCTTCCTTTTTTGCTACCATTTTTACTGCTTGAACAACCAAATCTGCTAGCTTAGGAGAAGCCTTTTCCATGCTTTTCCCTGACATGGCTGTTATCGCAATTTTATTCAGAGTTTCTGTATCTTCTAAAGATACAGGCTTAGAGATTTCGTCTAAAATTTTTAGTGCTTCATCCTTAGCAATTCTAAACCCTTTTGTTATAACAGTAGGGTGAATCTCTTGCTCTAGCAGTTCTTCAGCTTTTTTCAATAATTCTCCTGCAATTATGACAGAAGTTGTGGTACCATCGCCAACCTCCTCGTTTTGTGTTTTAGCGACTTCGACCATCATCTTTGCTGAAGGATGCTCTATCTCCATTTCTTCCAAGATTGTTACACCATCGTTAGTAATAACAATATCACCAATAGAATCAACAAGCATCTTGTCCATTCCCTTTGGTCCGAGAGTAGTTCTAACAGCATCTGCCACAGCCCTAGCAGCAGCTATGTTATTTCTCTGAGCGTCCCTCCCTACAGTTCTAAGAGTACCTTCTGGCAATATGAGAATTGGCTGTCCTCCTAGTTGACCTACCATTGCTTTTCCATTTGGCATTAAAACACCTCCAAATTTATAATGTGTATGTACGTATATATTTAACTATCGCCTCTTTCCTCCATAAGCTCTATTAATTCTTTTGCATTCTCTATTTCTGATAGTTCTAATTCCAAAACTATTGGTATGCCTTCTATAGCTTGGCTTTCACATCTCTTAACAACAAACATACATTTAGAAGAAAATATCGAAGACAGCTTTTTTATAGTATTCGCCTCTCTTTTTATTTTCACACTGTTTTTTGACAAGCATGCAATCATGGAAAACTTTTCCTTTCCTATTATTTCAAAAGGTGCTGAATAGGTTGGGCTGTTTTCAACTCCGATGCGAGAAAATTCTTTTGTCACTTTGCTCTGGAATTCACTTCTTGGTTTCAGATAGGTTGGTTCACTGGGTCTTAATCTAAAAACATTTTTCAAGTTGATTCCAAGTATGGATTCTAACCTTTTCACAGTTTCTATAGAGGGGTTTACTCTTTCATTCTCTATCTCGTACAATGCCTTTTTCGATATTCTAATAATTTTTGAAAGCTCTTCTAACGTGAAGCCCAGCTCCTTTCTCTTTTCTCTTAGAGTTTTAGTGTTGATTGAGACAGAGTGTCTACCTTTAGCAGATTCTATTTCTGGAACAGCCTTTTCCTTTAAGATGTTTTCAAAAAATTCTGGAGTAACAACTGGTATCTGAAATCTAGAGTAAACTATTTCGTTACTTAAAATTTCTCTGTTTGTTCTTATTGATATGACTAGAGGGTATGCAGAGAGAAAATAAGAAATAGCTCTTAAACTTAAAGCTTGATCTTGGTTCAAACCGTCAACATTCGTTAAAGTTTTTATCAAAATTAAAAATTCTTTTTTTGCAGCGACGTCAAAAGACCCCCGGGTAAGGAAAACTTGGAATTGGTTTACTAGCAAAGAGTTAACTATTTTATTCGTCAAAAAAGTTTTGTTAGGCATTTATACCAAATAATATTGAAACAGAACAAACTTATAAAAGAATGTGTTTGTAGGTATACTTTGAGTGATCTGGTAATTCTTTTGGGGTCAAAACATCCATTGTTTTCCCAAGTTTTTGATTGTATTTTTTTCGATCGATTGCTTGTTACTAAAATAATTTTTTCAATGAGTATTTTTGAAGATCAACAAACTCCCAATATTATAACGATAAATGAAATGTAAAGTCTGGGATGAAAAAACGGTTGTTTATTTTTAGAATTTTCTCGTACTCGTAATCTAAATTTAATTTAAGCAAAATTTAGGCAACTTCCTTTCCCATTTCATATTTGAAAAATCTTCTTTGTTTCTCTTTACTACCAAAATCAACTCTCATAAAAAACTAATTATATAAATAATATCATTAGGCTTTCGAGAGAGTGCACTTCCGGCGAAACTGACTTATAAAAATATATAAATAAATTATTAGTAATATCATGGGCTCGTGATATATGCTGGGCTCGTAAGTGTCGTAAGACACTGGGATGCTCAGTCTGGTAAGAGCAAATGGCTACAAAGCCAGCTAGTTCGCCTTATAAGGCGGCTGTCCGCAATAGGACAGCGATAGGTCCTGGGTTCGAATCCCAGCGGGCCCATTTTTAATTGGTAATTTTATCGTTATGGATTGGAATATAAAAAAAGTTGAAATACAAGTGGAATATACACAACGCAAGGGCAAAGCCCAAAATTAATTGTTTTTTTATTTTGAAACGATATTATGGATTCGAATCGACTTTATATTTTAAGTTAACAGTATTGATAACATGGAAAAACAAATTGAATTCTGGCTGGATAAAATTGCCAAGCAAGTTGTAGAAAGGGAGAAAAATTTAAAGCGAGGTATAAAAGTTTTAAGAACAGAATCAGGGTTGGGTGCTTCAGGTTTTCCACATATTGGCAGTTTTGGAGATGTGGTAAGATCGTATGGAGTTGCTCTAGCTTTGAAAGATCTAGGATTTAAATCAGAGTTCATTGCTTATTCTGATGATCGCGATGGACTTCGACGCGTACCACTGAGTTTGCCAGACTGGCTAGAGGATTACATAGGAATGCCAGTAACAGACATTCCAGATCCTTTCAAGTGCCATGATAGCTATGGCGAGCACATGAGCTCCTTGCTGATAGAAGCTATAGAAAAGGCAGGAATAGAGTTTACTTTCCAATCCGGAACTAAAAACTATAGGAAAGGGATTTTAGACAAGCAAATAGAGGCGATCCTAATAAACGCAGATAGAGTAGGAGAAATAGTAAAAGAGCTAGTTGGGCAAGAAAAATTTGTTGAAATGCTCCCGTATTTTCCTGTTTGCGAAAATTGCGGCCGGCTGTATACAACCAGAGCTCATAAGCTAATTTCCGAAGAGCACAAAGTTCTCTATGTTTGTGACCAAGAGTTTGTTGGGAAAAATTTAAACAACTGGAAAGAGATTGTTGTCAGAGGATGCGGATACAAGGGTGAAGCAAGCTACGTTAAAGGTAACGGTAAATTAAGCTGGAAGGGTGAGTTCGCTGCTCGATGGGATGCTTTGAAAATTGTTTTCGAAGCTCACGGGAAAGATATTTTAGATTCAGTAAGAGTGAACGATGTTATCTGCAGAGAAATTCTCAAGTTCGAACCTCCTGTTCACTTGATGTACGAGATGTTTCTTGACAAAAGTGGCAAAAAGCTATCTAAATCTTTTGGGAATGTTTTCACTCCCCAAGTTTGGTTTAATTACGGAAGCGTGCAAAGCCTTCTTTTGCTGATGTTCAAAAGATTTGTAGGAACAAGAGAGCTTGACGTGACCGACATACCAAGATACATGGACGAACTCGACAAACTTGAAAGAATTCATTTCGGGTTAGAAAAGATCAAGAACAAAAGAGACTTGGTGAACGCAAAGAGGTTGTTCGAATACGTCCATTTTCTAAGGCCTCCAAAAACTCTTTCATTGCATGTCCCTTACAGAACGATTGTAGAGGTTGCAAAGATACTGCCAGAAAAGAATCAGGTTGAATTTGCTCTAGGAAAGTTGAAAGAGTTTGGTTATTTCAAAAAAGTCTCCAAATCTAGAAGAAAGTGCATTGAAGAAAGATTAGAGTTTGCAAAAAATTGGCAAAAGGATTTTGGAAGACCAGAAATAGAGTTGATAGAGGTTTCTGAAAAGGAAAAAAATGCTATTAGAGAATTGGCTGAGTCTATAATAGAAGAAAAGGACGGAGAAAAGCTACAAACAAGAATTTTTGAAATTGCAAAAGAAAATGGCATAAAACCTCCAGATTTTTTCAGGCTGTTGTATCAAGTTATTTTAAAATCAAACAAAGGACCTAGGCTTGGGCCGTATATAATTGAGAGAGGTAAAGAAGAGGTCATTAGCAAATTAAAGGAAGTCTTATGAATAGCATATTTTCAGTAGAAGAATCAAAGATTTTTAAAAATGAAGAAGTTCTGTTTCCAGAGTACTTGCCAGAGCTGCTTCCTCACAGAGAAGATAAGATAAAGCAGCTTGCAAACAATATATTTCCAGTATCAAGAGGAAGAAAGGCTCAAAACACTTTTTTATTCGGAAGTCCTGGGACTGGTAAAACTGCAACTACAAAGTTCGTTTTTCGTGAGTTTGAAGAGTTTAGTGAGAGAGTGAAAACAATTTATATAAATTGCTGGGATTATAAGAGCGCGCACGCTATCCTATCAAAAATTGCATACGAGCTAGAAGTCTTTGTTCAGAGAAGGGGGATGAGCAAGGACGAGATTTTAGAAAAATTGATAGAAGCATGCAAAAAAACGAATAAAGGCCTGGTTGTTTGTTTAGACGAAGTTGATCAACTAGTTTTTAGAGGAGAAGAGGCATTGTACGACCTTCTAAGGATAAACCAATATATGCAAAATCCAGTTTGTCTTGTTTTCATCTCAAACAACCCAAATGTTTTTGTTGATGTTGAGCCAAGGATAAAGAGTAGTTTGGGCATAGAGGAAGTTGAGTTCAAGCCTTATTCTTTAGAAGAGATGAAAGACATCTTGCAGGAAAGGGTGAAGCTCGCTTTTCATTCTGTTGAGGATGGCGTTGTCCTCCTAGCTGCGAATCATGCGGTTAAGAGTGGAAGTGATGTTAGAGTAGGGCTAGAGTGCTTACTGAGAGCTGGTAGATTAGCTGAGCAGGAAAATTCTAACAAGGTGAAGGTTGAGCATGTGAAAAGGATCTTGTCTAGTATTAAGCCTGTTAAACCTAGAATTCTTAAAGAAAGGATAAGCGAAGATGAAAGAGTTGTCCTTGAAATTTTGGAAGAGAAAAAGGAACTTTTTTCTGTGGAGCTATATAGAGAATATTGCGATAGAGTTGGAAGTCCGATAAGCGAGAGAGCTTTTAGGGACCTGATCAACCATCTAAAAGAAACTGGTCTGATAAGGATAAAGAAACTGAAAGGTGTTAAGGGGCGAGCAAGAATTATCACTCCTAAGCTTTGAGCTTTGCTATAGGGATTTTATCAAACTCAACTGGCTTGGCTCTGCTCCACAAATTTTTCATGTAAGAGTCAAAAACTTTTACAAGGGAAGGGTCTTCAGACCAGATAGATTGGAAAGTAAAGCTTTTCTTTAAAGGATTGCCGTCTAATCTTATAGAAACTTCTCTTCCATCAACGACCAGTATTCGAGGATGCACCTTTGTCTCAAAAACTCTTATCGGTAAGCCCAAAGCATTGTACCATTTTGCTTTATAGTAATTTTCTTCATTTATGGAGCTCATGCTTATTGTCATAAGCTTAACGCCTCTCCTAACACAGCCTTTTATGGCTTCTCTAAGAGCAGAAGAATAGGAAAAATCCCTTGTTATATCATAAGCATAATTTTCACAGCTTTCAAGCATCTCGGCTAACCTGTTCAAGACCTCTTTTGATTTCTCACCCTTTTGAGTCCATACTCCTTCTATGATATCCTTTTCTGTAACAACAGGCCTCAACATCTTCTTAATTGAAGACGCCTCGACCTTGAGGCGTTCCAATTCTTTTTCCTTCTCTTCTACTAAACTTCTGAGAACAACCTCTGGTGAGAAAGCTCTAAACTCTTTTGGCCTTCCTTCAAAAACTTCTACGAACTGCTTTTCTACAAGTTCTTCCAAGACATTATAAATTCTAGATTGCGGTACATTAGAGTACTTGCAAATATTTCCGACTTTAGAAGGACCGAGAAAAACCAAGGCACTATAAACCTTTGACTGGTATTCGCTCAGGCCAAATCTCTTCAACATCTCTATGATTTCTTTTTTCTCCACAATTATTTGTTTACAAATCAATTTTAAATTTTTTGCTCGAAGGCTATTCATTCTTCATCTCCTCATAAAACCCCTTCAAAACATTTTTCACCAACTCCTCCCTAGCAGAATCGATCTCTCCTCTAAATGCGTAGCCAAGAAAAAATCCTGAACAAAAAGCGATGAGATAGGGAAAGTATTTTTCTAGGCTCTGAGATTTTGCTATCTCCCTTATGCTGTTTCTATATCTGTTAACAGGCTGTAAAAACATTTCTTTGTCTTCCTTGCTCAAGCCTGAATTTATTATTTCTCTGCTCAAAGCATCTAAATCATCTTCCCATATCTTTCTCTGAACAGAGTCATTTTCTAAGACTTTTAGGACTTCAGGCGTTAAGCTTCTTTTCTCTACCTTTTCCCTAATCTCCAGTAATTTTGTTAGGTATTCCATTCTTTACC
Organism: Candidatus Aenigmatarchaeota archaeon; assembly: GCA_030017875.1. Lineage (GTDB taxonomy): Archaea > Aenigmatarchaeota > Aenigmatarchaeia > CG10238-14 > SCSR01 > JASEGQ01. The sequence goes on along the minus strand of JASEGQ010000004.1, from coordinate 15,433 downwards.
CGAAATATTTTTTCAAGCCATCTACTACTGTATCAAAAGTGCTCTTGTACGTTCCGTCATCCTTCTTTCCATAGCTCAAGGCAAAATCAGAAAACAATTTTATGGTTTCGGACCATGGCAGCGAGAGAAATGTTTTGATAGCTAGTTTTTCAAAGAAAGGCAATTTATCTATATACTCTTCTAGCAAGCCTTTGATGCTCTTTTTTAAAATTTTATTTTTAAGCTCCATAGAATTTTTCTTACATATCCTGTACTCCTCTAATCCGTTCACTGCTCCTTCAAGCCCTTTGTAAATTAAAAAAGCGAGTGCATCTGAATCTTTAAAGATCTCCTTCAGGTCTTCACTCATTCTTATAACCAACCATCTTCTCGATGTTTGCGATCCTAGAGCTCAAATCCTCTAAAGCCTTGTAGACTCTTGCGGGGTCAAGCTCGTAGTATCCGTTTGTCAAGGTTTTTTGTCCCATTCCTCTTGCGATACTCTTTCCGATTTCAACCCCTGTCCTTTCCAGGTATGCTGTGAGCTGTTTCTTAGCAAAATCAATCACAAAGTAGCCTACAGGCATTCCGATTATGAAAGCTCCCTCAGGAGTTTTTAACCAATCGAGAAACCCCATGTTTTCACCTCCCAAAAATTTTTTTGATAAGAGATGCAGCCGCTATCTCAACCTTTCTCGCAAGGATCATTCCTGCTATGCCAGAAGCAAAAGCGATCTTTCCTGCATTCCCCCAAACATCAGAATAAGAGATTAGATAAGAAAGATCTCCTGTTTGTATGAGTTCAGGTATCTTCCTGGTTATAAGGTCATAGGCTGCTAAGGCAGTTATCGATCCCCAGTATCCTGCTGCAGTTCCTAAAGCACCGCCAAGCAGAGAAGGGATCGTGAAATAACTTTTTATATAGCCCTTTGCTCTTGAAAGAGCGCTCTTTTTTTCATAATTCATAGACTCACCTCGTAAAGCTCGAGCAGCTCATTTTGGTATTCTCTTTCCCAATCGCTCATGGAAGAAAGATGAAAAAGGAAGTATGATCTAGATTTTTGACTCTAGGGAGAGGTAAATAGCAAGAAGTTCACCACATGGAGTGGTGAGTTTGCTCATAAAGAGGAAGATTTAAAAATTGAGAGAAAATAATTAATTATAATTCCAGGAAGCGGGGTAGAAGCTTACAGCTCCTTAAAGCAGCCTGGAGTTGATGACAGTTTGCTCGTCGACGTTAAGGCGAATGGCTCATAGCTGCTCGGGAGACCCGAAGGTCAGTGGAAGTTCAAAAGAACTGCTGAATTCAAATGTGGGTTAAACCACTGGAATTCCACTCCCCGCTACTTTTATTTCCTCTAGTTTTTGAAATTTATTTCGACATGGTACGAAAATCTTCTTCATAATCTTCTCCATACCTTTTGGTATCAACTTCTGTTTTGAAATGTTTTGAAATATCATGATTTTCCAATATTTTGCAAGATGCTTTGAGTAAAACTTGTTTAAAGAAAGAATTGTTGTTATAAATTCCTTTCTTTTTTTGATTTACTAACTTTTATATCAGTTAAAAAGCTGCCTATTTCAAGAAAGTGAAAGATGTCGTCTTTCCTAGAGACTCTTATTCCCTCCAGTTTACTCCACCTTCGAGAATCTGTTATAAAATTAAATTGAAAACCTAGCATTGAAGTCAGTTTCTATGACTGATCTAGAAGAATCGGATGTGTTAGAGTTATAGATAAGAAAGTCTCGAATTGAAACTGAAAATAATTGGTTAGTTTTATAAAATTTTCTCTTCATAGCAACTCTTGGCACAATAGCACCCTCTAAATCTAAAATAATTCTTAATGCAAGTTCCTGAAACTACTCAGGCTCTTCCAAAAGAAATTCAAAAGTTGGTTGCAACTGTTTTAAAAATTCTTGAGGAGTCTCTTTTAACGTTTTGGTTGGGCAAGTCTTAAAAGTTGGGGTAAAAACCACTTTTGGAGAACTCCCGCTATCGACCTTCCTTATTTAACAAAAAATTAATTGCCAAAAGATTCTTTCTGGCTATATTTACTTTCTTTCTAACCACTGCTTAATAGCATTATCTAATGCTTTCTTTTTCGCCTTAGCAACGTCCGGACCGTATTTTTCTATCGCCTTACTCAAAAATTTTTTCCAAAGATTATCATCTACAGAAACAGTCGTCCAGAGTCTTTTCATAATTTTCAATTATTCAATGAAATATTTATTCATTTGTATAATGGAAAATATACATTCTTCAACAAGAATTTATTTATTTCATTTTGCCATTTAAATATTGATAAAATGAAAAATGAAATTCAGTTGTGGGGATTACCTCCAAATAAAGTTTATTTAAAAATTAAAGAACAAACCAGAAGCAGACTTTTTAATTTTGGTGCTGAATTAACTGGAAATAAGACAAGCTTGGATAACTTTCTAGGACTTCACAGAGTTCATAGAAGAATATACGAAACCGGTAAATATTTTTGTCCTTTATGGGTAATTAAAAAGATCTTAAGCATCTGCCCAGAGAAAGAAAAGCAAGAATTAATGAGCTTATTAGAAAAAAGTATCGAAGAATTAAGAAAAGGTTATGGTGATGAAGCTAAATCGATTAAAAATCCTAAATTGCCAATTAAATTTTCACCAACTCTATGTCAAATAATTGGGCATGTAATTGGAGATGGTGGGATAAAGAAAAATTATTCGGTACATTACACTAACGGGTCTAAGATCCTCATCAACCAATTCAAGAGAGATATGCGTGAAATTTTTGGAGACATTGAAGCTTATGAATTTGAAGATGAAGGAATAATTACCATCAACTTTCCTAGCATTGTAGGGTTAATGCTATCGTCTCTCTTTAGGTCGAATATACGAGAAGTTAAATGTATACCTCCCCACTTATTAAAAAGTAATGAAGAATGTAAGGCTTTATTTTTAAGAGCTTTATTTGATGATGAAGGCAGCGTCTCTATTCCTAAGCATACTATAGAATTCGTAATGGCAAATAAAATCGTCGTGGAAGACGTAAAGAAAATGCTTAAAGAATTTGGTATCAGACCTGGAAAAACTGGAAGAAGAAAGGAGAAAGAGCATCATAAAATAAAATATAGATTCCTTATAACTGGCAGCCAAGATCTAAAGTGCTTTTATGAAAAAATTAATTTCGACCATCCTGATAAGAAGGAAAGACTTAGAATATTAATACGAAGTTATAAAAAAATATTCTATAAGAAAGGTGGGATTGAAAAATTCATGTTTAAAATAATAAAAAAAGAGAAAAAGATGACGGTTAAAGAATTAGCCAAGGTACTTGATAGGAAACCTGTAGGAAGATTTTATCAACATTTACAAAAACTTAAAAGAAAAAATCTAATTAGAATTAATAAGGGCAATATCACGTTAGTATGAGTAAAGTTATTTTCATCAGCGGTCCTCCACGAAGTGGGAAGTCAACAGTTTTAATCAAAACTATCGAGCTATTAAAACAGAGGGGATTAAAAGTTGGAGGGGTTATTACCCCAGAAATGAGAAAGGAAGGAAAAAGAATTGGATTTTCCGTAAAAGATGTTTACTCAGGAGAGGAAGGAATTCTAGCGTGTACAGGTGTACACGGTAAACCAAGGCTTGGGAAGTATTCTGTTAATTTAAAAGATTTTGAGAGAGTTGCTTTAAAAGCGTTGGATTTTGCAATTAAGGAATGCGACATTATTTGCGTGGATGAATTAGCACCTATGGAAATGTTTTCTCAAGATTTCAGAAAAATTATAGCGAAGTTATTCAAAACAAATAAACCTATTTTAGTAGCTGTTCATAGATCTCTCATCAAAAATTATGAGAAACAAGGTAAAGTAATATGGGTAACAAGAAACAAGGTAAATGAGATAGTAGATGATATAATAACGAAACTCAATCATCTGCATAAGGAGTAAATACCCTTCCTAATACTTTTGACCAATCCCTTCTTTTTTAAATCGTACATAAGATTAAAGAACTTTGTACGAGGTATTTTCAAAGAATCTATCAATTCATTAGTTGTTATTATACCCTTTTTCATTAGTTGCAATATCTGATGTCTGTACTCTCTGTTTTCTTCTATACGTCGTAAACGTTTTAAATCAATTTTCTTAACAACTTCTTCTAAGCGATCTTGTTTGTTCCATAAACCGGCAAAGTCTCCATGAATTTTCATCATTTGTTTCAAATCGTTATAAAACTTAAATGTTCCTTCTACCGTCAAAATTAAGTCATAAAATCTACTTGTCTTGTGCCTACCCATAGATCTTGTAATTATCGTAGATGGATAACTTAGTGATTGACACAATTTATGTAAATACTGAATCAACTGTTTATTTTTCATGTGAATACTAACTCTGTTGTGCACTTTATCGCAATAGCCATCATCAACTATAGTTTGTGCTAACACTTGGATTCTATACGCTTTTGGAAGCCTTAAACAAGCTTTAATAAATTTTGTTGTAGTAATTTCTTTTCTGGAAATATTTAAAATTGAGCAACAAGCATCAACAATTATTGAAGGAATTAAAAGTCTTTCATTCTTCTCACTATATCCACCAAGCCAGAAGTAAGGTGATATGCCTACTAAATTATCTATGAGATCTCTCATGGGTTTTGTCGAGTTTTGATGCCAAATAACATAGTATCTCCATTTGTTATACCCAACACTAAAATCTCCAACACCAACGCACCTAAACCATAACGGATTAACTTCTAATGGAAATTTAATTTTTGCATTTTCCCATTCTACTGATGAAGAAAGTTTGAAGTGTTCAATGTTTCTTTCAACTTCATCTCGCTGCAAACCTAGAAAATCAATGAAAGTGAAAATATTCTTGATTCGTGCACAACTTCTTTTCCTTTTGCCTCTTCGAAGTATCGTACGCAAAACAAAAGTGGAAATTCCGATATCTTTTGCAAGGTACTTAATAGGTTTGTTTTTGATTCTAGCTTCTAATTTTCTAATAAATTTAATATTCAGTCTAGCGAAACCGTTCAATTGCCATGCATGAACAAAAAATTTATTCTTTTTAATCATCTGTCAATAAATTGGTAACAAATAGTATATAAAGTTTATGGTTATTTATAAATATCATGGATTGGAAAAAATACGGGTTTGTTTTGGCTAGCTCCTCAAGAAGAAAAGTTTTACTCACACTTAAAGATAAACCTATGATACCAAGTCAGGTCTCAAAAATTATAAAAATGCATTTATCACATGTGAGCAGAACATTAAAAGAGTTGGAAGAAAAAGGCCTAGTTATCTGTCTAACTCCTGACATGGTTAAGGGTAAAATATACAGATTAACCAAAACTGGAAAAGCAATAGCGAACAAAATCATTCCATAAGATTAAAAGTCCAAACACGTTTGCAATTGACTATATACTTGCATTTTGTAAAAAGATTGGAGTAGCTGAATTTGATCGAATAAAAAATACTTATTTAAGGAAAATACCTATAGCTCTTAAGAAATGATTTGAGCGTTTAAAGTGAGGGAATGTGAATAAGCTTGAGAAACCTTAAGTACAAAGAAAACAGGAAAATTTACTATTCCATATTCTTGGGAAAATGGAGCTCTTTAGCTCAAAATTTAAAGAGAAGCTAGCGGAGATTCTTTTGATCGATAAACCTTTGATTGCGGTTTTGCACAGAAATTTTGTGAGAAGATTCAGCGAGTACGGAATGATAATAGAAGTTAATCAGAGCAATAGAGAAAAACTACCAAAAAAAAGCTAAAGAATTTATTCCTTGAATTTGATTATAGCTCTAACCAAATCAGAGCTTGAAATTCCAAATGCACCCAATCTCAATTCAAAGCTTTTTCCAAACAGTGGTACGTTGCCAAGGAGAGTGACCATTGACTTAAAATCTACAAGGTTTGGGTTTAATTTTTTAACAAACTTTTTGCTCCATCTTTTTGGCGTCAGATAGAGAATGACCTGATTCAACTTCGGTTTGAAGTCTATAACAATATCAAATTTTTTCCCTGCTATCAGAAACTTTTTGCTTTTAATTAGCTTTTCGAGTTTTGCCGGACATAGGTTAAGAGATTTCAAAGAGTCCTCAATATTTCTAAAAGATGTGTTTACTGCTCTTCCGAATGCCTCTAAAATTTCCATATAATTTTCTTAGACTAAAAAAAGAAAAAGTTAAAGTGGGCCTGCCAAGAATCGAACTTGGGTTTCGACCTTGTTTACCCGATAACTAAGGGTCGCGTCCTACCGTTAGACTACAGGCCCTAAAAATAAATTATTAGTAATTTTTAAATATAAGCAGAGCGAATAAAAGAGCTGCGATAAGAATTATCTGAACAACTCCAATAAAATCAAACTCCGATAAGCTCATCATGCCTCCTTCTATAACTATTGTTATTTTTTTATTCAGGCAAGAAACTGCAGAGGTTATGTTTATGTCTATGCTAGCAGAAACTGCTGCGAGAATATTTATTCTAGCATAAGTCTCTCCACTCTCTCCGTATTTTAAGCTAACAATTGTAGTATTGCCGGCCTCGACCAAAAGGAGGTGAGAGTTGCTAGAAACAACAACTGTATAGTTATCGGTTATCAAACCTCTATTTTTTACGGTTATCGGTAAGCTGAATGGTTGGCCCACAGTAAGAGTTATAGGAGGCAGAACTGTTACCTCAAAAGCTACTGGTATAAATGTTTCGTTTCTCCAAGAAAACAGCCATGGGTGAGCTGGGTCATAGAACTTGCACGAGGCTGTGTTTTCCTTGCCTTCTGGATTATCACAGCTACCAAAGTCATAGGGTGGTGAGGATACTGTGCACACGTGCTCTTCACCCGGAAATATTAGGATAGGGCATACTCCCTCTTTGTTCTCCACGTAGCACTCTACTTTTATCGTCCTATTTGGTGAGCAACTTCCAGGCTGGTAAGAGCTTTTCAATAGGATGTTGAAGTAGTCTAAATAAACCATTCCCCTATAGTCGAACTTTGTTGCGAATGGGAAATCTGGTAAGATTTCAAACTGTTTTTTTGTGTAGATTGTTGGATAGTTTTCTTTTTCTATTTTCAGAGAAGCAGTGTAAGTGCCATTAAGCCAGGGAGCAGTTAACGTTGCCTTGTAGACATTACCGCCAACGTTAACCAATTTTTGGCTTGCCGGATAGTATAGGGTTGAAGGATCTACAACAGTCATGTTGGTTATGTTGTAATAAACAGTAGCATCCTCAACAGGAGCTAAGCAAACATCATACCATACCATTTCAGTTATGTTATAAGGACAACCTGTAAGAGGAAGAGACGGCTCGATTGTTAAAGCATTGGCAGAGGGCAGAAACAAAAAAATTAAAAATATAAATAATTTTTTTGTCCACATTTTTATCTTCCTTTAATTAATTATTTACTATGAGTATAAAATATACTTTCTTACTGGCATTCCTTCTTTTGATGCCAATAGTTGCAGCTAAAGAAATTCAAGTCTTGTATTTTTACAGCAGTGCATGTCCTGTATGTCAGCAGGTGGAGCCTTACAAAAACAATCTAAGCAATTATTGGAAAGAGAAAGTAGATTGGATTGAATATGACTTTATGGTCGATAGAAACAGAGAATTCTTCGTGAATTATCGGATAGCGAATGTGCCTGTGGCGATCGTCAAATGTTTTAATCAAACCTATAGGATAGAGAGGAATGATATAGAAGAAAAGTTAAATAAAACTATTGCTGGATGTTATGGTTTGATAGCTAGGCCAGAAGAATCTAAAAATCTTTTCTTGCTTTTGCTGCTTATTTTTGTGGTTGTTCTCATTTTCCTGAGAAAACCGAGGAAAAGAGTCAAGAAGAGAGTCAAAAAGTTAGCCAGCGACTAACTCTGTGCTGACGCAGAATACGCTCTTCCCATCAGACTTTAGTGTCCATCCATAGTTTTTATAAAAGTCTGTTACGAGAACGCAGTAGTCTATGCTCCAATTTCCTGAAGGATCTGTTGATGCTACTGTGTAGGAGAAAGTTACGTCTTTTGGAAACGGTCCTGAAACCCATGCATCGAATTCTATTCCACCTGCTGGATTGCCATTTTTATCTGTTTTGTTCAGTCTGCACTCTAGCAGAGGTGTGAAACCAGAAGTAGCTTGAATACCTTTCACTTTTACTTGTATCGTATCTCCTATCTTATAGGTATAAGTCGAGGAAGGATACTGTATGCTCGACCAAGATCCTGTTATGTTCTGGCAAGAAGAAGTCCGTTCACATAGAGCCTTGTCACACACTCCAGTGTCAGAGCACTTGTAAAGTCCACTTCTTCCACAGCTTCCTGTCAGATCTCTTGTATAGCCTGAAGGCGGTGTTGGAACAGAGCAATTCAACATTAAATTACAATCACTCGTTTTTGTGTTAGTGTAGCAGCTTCCTGCCCCGTTGCACACTCCGTTTGTACATGGAAAACCACATTTCATGTTAGTATAAGTACAAGATCCAGCAGAGCAATAATAGTCTCTGCACTCTGTATCATAATTATTGCAGTTTGTACATGATGAATAAACAATTCTTGTGTCAATCACATCATATGCGCAAGCTCCTGCATCACAATAATAATTCCTATATTCTTGGTTTTGACATGTGCATGCTTCTTGAGTTCCTGGCTTACAGCAGCTATAAGGAGAACCTGTATTATACCAACCATCAGAATTGTCGCAGTCGTACTCACTAGAATCAGTATATCCGCAAGAGCAGTCTGATTTACAGTAATAGTCACGATATGCTCTAACATTGCCTGGTTTGCATATCCAACTGTCAGAAGGACAGGTTGAAGAAGGGTTGCTTGGAGGATTTGTGTTTGGAAGTTCACACTGCTCTCCCGATTCTACAACATCATTTCCACACTGAGGAGCACAATCATTATCGTTATTGTTATTACATCCAGGAGGACAGCATCCATCGTTATCTATGCAATTAGTTATATCGGTATGATCACAATACGCATCTGGTGTACCTGGATTGACACAAGTATCAATAGTACAAGGGTTATTGTCATCACAATCGGCATTCGAGTTGCATTCTATAGCTGTGTGTGAGCATGTACAAGAAGCAGTGCAAGTATCTATGGTAAGGGGATTACCATCATCGCAATCGTCATCAGAATCGCAGGCTGCTCCACATCTAGTTGTTCCTGTTCCATCTCCTCCATATTCGCATATGCAATTTATTTTGCTCGAGCAGGAACCAGAAGAGCAAGCCAGATCACATACTTTACTGGAAACATAGCTCCAGCTACAACCTGAGCATAGGCTGCAAGTAGACTGTGAGAGCTCAGAGCATAGTCTTGGGACACAGAACCCACCATCTGCCGGAGCCCAAAAACAACATGGATCAGCATTGCATGTAGGCTGATTAGCATAACTGCAAGGCTCGTTGTTTGTTCCAGAACATTCTCCAGATTGATCCAAACAATGATGATTTCCTGCAGGAGTTGACTCATCCGCATAATCGTCGCAAACTAGGCCATCGTTTATGTTTTGCCATTGCTGTGCAGCACTACAATGTCTGCAATAATTTGGATCACCTCCTACAACATAATTGCAAGGTGTGCAAACACCTACGCTAAAGCTTCCTGTCGGGGTGGTATAGCTATTTCCTGCTACATCATAGATTCTAGCATAATACTCATGGTATGTTCCTGAAGCATAAGGACCTCCTACATAACTGCAGGGAGAAGAAGTACAAGTTGTCTTTAAGACACCATCAACATAGATTTGGATCTGACTTAAACCTGAATGCGAATCGCTTCCCGTAGCAGTATAAGTTACTTGGTCAGAAGGTGAAGGAGAGGAAGGAGAATGTGTTATATCACCTGTTGGTGGGGTATAGTCTATTTTCCATTCTCTACCGCCAGAGCCGGTATTTCCTGATGTATCTGTAGCTCTAACTCTTACTCTACAAGTATTAGTGCCGTCTGTTGATTGAAAGTTACAATCTCCAGCTGATCCTACTGTTACTGTTATGGAAGTTGAATAAGAAGTTCCCGAGCAAGGTAAAGAAGTCCAGTCTTGAACTACTTGCCATGGTTCACCAACTTGCCTTTTCTCTTTTCTATACTGGCATGTTGAAAGTCCTACGTTGTCTGAATAGGATAGGCTTACTGAAAAGTCTGTCCTTTGCCAAGAGTTTGCAGGAGGAGAAGTTATTTGAGCTGTTGGAGAAGTTGTATCACCAGAAATACATTGGCAAGTATCACTACAATGATGTCCTGCAGGACAATCGTCGTTAGAATCGCAGGCTGCTCCACAAGAATCTTTTATACATCTATAATTCTGACAGCCTGTAGAGGTACAATCTGCTGTTTTTTTACCAGAACATAAAGAACAAGAAGAATAAGAAGGTCCACTAGCGGTACAGCCTCCATAATAACAAGTGTTATCTTTTACACAATGGTCAGAACAACCTGAACATGTGCATGTATCAGCTTGAGAAAAAGTTAGACAATTTATATCACCTGCACAGATTGGGTCCCATTCGCACCAATCTCCTGATACCTTGTATGCTTCACATGTCATAGAACTATATTCACAATCCCATCCAGCTGCGGTACATATCCAGTCAGAGTGATAATAACAAATAAGAGTTGAAGGGTCATTGTTTTTCCAATGATTTGGACATTTATCGCCATCGGGTATTTTCGAAGGTTTCAGATCATGATGATAATAGAAGCAAGCCTTTTGAGCACCAGAATAATCACAGCAGACATCTCCCCAGCAACAATAAGAACCAAACTTTTCATGATCCGGGCAACCCGTATTACCCCATACATCACAATCCGCACTACATTTACAACATGTGTAACCTCCTCCACACCACGCAAAAACAAATGAGGACGATAAGGCTGAAACTATAGAAAATACGAATATCACTACTAAAGATTTTTTTACCATGTTAATACCTTACACATCCAACTTCATCATTCTCTTTCCGAAGCATACAAACTAAACTACCTTTTCTACATCGCCATTTTATTAGGGCAGATGTATCTGTAATTTCTTCACAGTATGAAGTTAAGTTTTTATCTTCATTAAAAGGAACGTTCTTTTTGTTAAACATGTAAATTAAAAAATTGTAATAGCTCTCGGTGAAAGATCTTAGATTTGATAGAGTTGCATTCTTAAGGATATAGGCTATAGACTCTAACTTACCATTTTCTTGTAAACGGATTTCTATAAAAAAGTTTGGACAATAGCTCTTCAAAATGGTTTCGTTCAGAAGTTCAGATTCACAACTCATAAAGTTTGTTAAATCATCCGTATAAAAACTTCCTATTACCTTAGCATCTTTTTGGTCTATTGCCCTATCATATTTTAAAAAAGTTAAGCCAGTCATCTTAAATTGTCCAATGCTATTTTGGATATATTTAAAGCAAGTTGCTTTGTCTAAACACTTAAAACAGAGTATGCTATTCTCAAAATAATATTGAGTAGGTTTACAATTTGAAATTGATAGATAAAAATTAACGAAATCTTTTGTATCGGGCGTGAACGATGAATAAAGTTCAGTAACGTTTGAAAGAGTTTCAACTTTAGGTTGGGGTGGATATAAACCAAGGTACGTGACAACAACTATTATCAAAACAAGTAAAACAATACTTCTAATTAAAATCTTTTTCTTCATTAATTATTTTTTTGTTCTATCTTTAAATATACTTCATCAAAATAGAAAATTGCTTTAATTCACTATTCTCTTTCTTCTCACTTTCCCTAACTTCTTTCTCTTCTGGAAATCTCCAATAGCCATTGCCTATATCTTCTATAATAATTCTCAAAGCACAAGCTAGCTTATCACTCAGCAAAACCTCCTTTCAAATTCTTGTGTTGGGGGAATAGATGGAACATAGGAAGAGACATTCCAAATTGTTGTGAGATCTATTGAAATAGAATATGGTGGCAAAAATTTGTAATCAACTGAATGAATTTTTGGAGTTACGTCTTGAATTTCTACATCTAGCTCTGACACAGCTATTAACTGCTCCGTTGTGTCCTAAGTTTTGTTTTGACTAAGATATGGGCCGTAAGCAACTAAACTCCTTCCAAGTATGTAAGAAGAGTAAAACAAGTTTTTTTCTTCTAGAAATCCCTTCTCTTTTTTTCAAATTCTTCTCTTAAAACTTTAATTTATTTCTTAAAGTCTTATAATCCTTAGGAATCTCTTTTTCCAGTTCTTTTAAGCCTGATAAATTTCTTCTGTTGAGTAATTACCAAGATACTTAGGGCTGTAGAAAACTCTTCGTATCCCGGGTTTAAGTAGGCAAATAAAAGAGTTGCGATGAGAATTATCTGAGCAACTCCAATAAAATCAAGCTCAGATAAGCTCATCATACCTCCTCTTATCTCCATTGTTATTTTTTTCTTGAGGCCAGAAACTGCGGAGGTTACATTTATGTCTAGGCTAGCAGGAACTGCTGCAAGAATGTTTATTCTAGCATAAGTTTCTTCGCTTTCTTCGCTTTTTAAGCCAACAATCGTAGTGTTACCGTGCTCGATCAAAAGAATGGGAGAGTTGCTAGAAACAACAACTGTATAGTTATCGGTTATTAAGCCTTTATTTTTTACGATTATCTGTAAGCTGAATGGCTGGCCCACGGCAAGAGTTATAAGAGGCAGAACCGATACATCAAAAGCTACTGGTATAAAGGATTCGTTTCTCCAGCGAAAAAGACCTATGTTTGGATCGTATACTTTGCAAGAAACATTGTTTACAGTGCCATCTGGAGAAGTTCCAAATTCGTATTGTGGTTTGTACACTGCACAAGTCCCGCTACCAGGGTTTTGTATAAACGGGAAGGGGATGCATCGTTGGTTGCTATTTAGATAGCATTCGACTGCCAATTCCCTGTTTGGATTGAAACTTAAAATCGGGTAGCCTGCCCGCCAAAATATATTAAAATAATTCATGTCTCCAGCATATGAAAGAGTCTCAAAGTACGGACTGTATAACAAGAGCAACGTGTTGCACTCATCATACAGTCCAAGCTCAAGTTTGTATGAATTGCTGCTGGAGTTGCTTATAGTTGGCTGCCCTATCACCGAGAATAGTTTATAGTTTGAACCTACAGACATCCCACCGCCAGCAGTTATTATTGGGCAAATCCTGTAGTTCTGGCTGCTGATAGAGACTGCAGTTGAAGTTTTTGTGTAAAAAATGTTGAGCAGAAACAATAAAAATATTGCAAACAAAAATCTTTTAATCATCCGATCTTCACTTCCACTATCTCAAAAACTCTTATAATTTTATTTTCTTTTTCATCATATAAAACCAGAAGGCCTTTGCCGTCTGAAAGGAATTTTATTTCATAAACATCTCCTGTTATGTTGCCATAGATGACAGGATAGTTCTTCGCCAGTTCTGTCAGCTTACCCCTTGGCAAGAAAGTAATATTTGCTGGATAGTCCTTATACTCTTGGACTTCTGGGAATTTTTTTACTTTTTCTACAATTCTTTCTTCAATTGAACCTGCTCTTAAACCAAAATAAAATAAAAGGAGAAAAACTACTACTGCAGAAAGTGCCATTATCTTCATTGTTCGATTAAATTTTTTCTTTCCTTCTTTCATCTTACTCCCAATTGTTTATTGTGTTTCCCCCTTAATTACAATTTTTGTTTTTTTGAATAATCGCCCATAAAGATAGGACGTTTTATGTGCATTATCAAACTAACCACTGTCAAATGCTTGGCAACTGATGATGTTCTCGATCCGAGTTTCCTTTATCGCATGGCCAGAAAGACCACTAATTTTGGCTTTTTTGTTTCCTTAATGATTAAAATATCGATGTCCGAATCGGGAGTAAATTTCCCTTAGACAAAAGAACCAAAATTAATAATTTTCTCATGCGAGTAATTTTTAACAACCCCATTTGTAATTTTTTGATTTCCTTCTGAACTATATTTTTAGAATGGATTAACTCGTTAACTTTCTAGTTTTGTTCACAAGACCATTTTTTACAAAATTTTTTAGGCACTTTTAAATTTTATTTTTCAGGTTGAGTTTTAAAACAATCAACATTTATCACTTCAATTCTTTTTTCGCCGCTGAAAATGGGAATTGGTTCACACCTTTTTTTGCTCTCTATTAAAGTATTTGATATATCAACAAGAAAAATAGACTTGGGTCCAGTTTTACTAATAAATCTAATGTAGAAGTCAAACTTCTACAGGCTTTAGCATAACTGCCGAACTTTATAGGCGGAAGGTAAAAAAATTATGTTATTAAGGCCTACGACCAGGCTGTTGCTGGCCTGCTTGAGTAGCTCGTTGTTGTTTCTGGAGTACTATCGTGTTATGATGATCGGGTGATCTTCATAGCCACTTCTGATACCTCTGACGTGGAAATCTACTTGAGTAGGTTCGCTCGATTTTAAAGTAAAACCCTCAGTAGTTTTGTTGAAAACGCCTACTCTGGCTAATGAGTTGACCGGAGTAGCTAGAACATGATAATCTTCTTTTTTGCTTAGTACATAGCGATAGTGATCTGGGAACGGAACGAACACTTCTTTATCAACGAAGATGGAATCCGTCCACTCGACTTCAATTTCTCCTGATTCGCTCGAGGTATAGACGAGCTTGTGCGTTTCATTCAAATCCTGAACAAAATTAACGGTTCCGGTCTTGTAGATGTTGCCAGCAAAATAGGCATTGCCCTCTACAACATATAATCCCCATTTTGTGCAGGTTCCAGAAGTACAAGTAGCCCGAGCATAAACTCCATAATTCGTAGAACCATCAGGACCACCTGCATACGCGTATACACCATAGTTACTGGTAGATGCATCTCTTCCCCGACCTGCAATTCCCACAGTTGTTGTTCCGCCTCCAGCAATAGAGGAAAGCCCGCGAGGATGGTCTGTCCCTGAGGATTGAACATTCAACCGCCAATTTCCCGGGTCTGCTGTCCCAATGCCAATACTGCCAGCAAAATAATTTGTCGAACCAGTATCTTGATATATGCCATAGCTTCCCCGGGCAAGAAAAACTCTGCTCGTACCATCTGTATCATAAAACCACCCTCCCCACTGAGATCCTCGAGCGACAATACCAGCGCCTCCCTCACTCCAAATTGCATAATCTCCATATGCAAGGTAGGCCCTGCTCGTACCATCTTTATCGTAGAAATAACCACCTCCAGTAGATCCCTGAGCTACAATTCCATAGCCAGTAGCAGGAGCTAGTCCTCCAGCACCAATTCCTCCTCCCACCGCCAGGTTGCCAGTAATACTTCCATCGCCCGCTACTTTTAGTTTGTAATTTCCTGGATCAGTCGTCCCAATGCCGACGTTGCCACCATCTGTCTGATAAATCACAGAATTTTCCAAACTACTAGATCCTGACCATCTTGGAATATAGTTATCACTTCCACTTCCTCCTACTCCTCCTGGAGGTGTGCTACAGCTAAGGCTAGAACCAACAGCAGTAACATACTGACCACTA
>JASEGQ010000049.1 GCA_030017875.1 Candidatus Aenigmatarchaeota archaeon | reverse complement strand
CACGCAGTGGAGATAGCTTTAGGGATATTTGGCGAAATTGCTAAAGACTTGAGAACTGAGCAGATTGCACAGTTAAGGATTAAGCAGAAAGCTGCTGAGCCTGAAGGGTTGGCTACGGAAAGGCAGAGGGAAGCCTTACATAAGTTTGGAGTAAAGCGAATTCCAGAGAATTTGTCTAAGGAAGAGGCTTCAGAAGCCCTTGACCTGCTAATTGGCTTTTCAAAAGAAGGCGATAACGAATCCATATCACGAATTGTTGAAGAGCTGAACCGCAGATGGGCGGAAAATCCTCAACAAACAAAAAAGTAGCCAAGACATGGACTTGCCCTGCATGCGGATACATCAACGATGCTAACCATTTCTTTTACTGCCAGAAATGTGGTCTGAGAAATATAAGCACGTACGGTTGAAGCCTCCACATAGCTCCTTAAAATAAAAAAGGCCAGAGAGATAAATTGTTATAATGCCTCTCTGGCTTATTTTTCTAGTCATCGATCGATACTCGGACATCTCATTTCTAAATTATTATCGATGTGGGTGGATAGTACCTCAACCTGATTTTATCATCTTCAATAAAAATTCCACATTTTTCCATGATGTTTAATCCTATAATTGCTTCAGCTCTTAAATCCTCAATGACTCCAATTGTCTCTCTTTCTGGTAAGATATACCCTTCCACTTCTATATAGACTGTTGTATCACCGATAAGTTTGGCATTTTTCCTTTGCTTTGGCTCTGAAAATGGCTCGTATCCTATTTTCTCAGCAAAGTTCTTGCTGAAATAGCTTCCCCTAGATCCAGTATCGAATAAAGCTATAGTCTCCACCACTTTCACATCCCTATGCACCTTAATTTTCTTTTCAACTTCGACCATTCCTTTTCATCTTATCAAAGGACCATCCTATATGATAGTAAGAATGGACAAAAAGTCAACGGCTGATTTATCTATTTCCTAATAAAAAAACAGAGTGATTTTTCACTCCTTTCAATATTCGGTGAATTCCCTCTTGCGAAGGGCTGTTAAGTCTATTTTCCCAGTTTTAGGGTCTGGTATTAGAACCCATTTCTCCATTGCCAGCGCTCCTATAATGGCATCTATCTTTCTTCCTTTCTCATCGGAACCAAGCTCTTCAACAGGATGGGCTTCTATATCAAACGGTAATCCCTCTATTGCACAGTTTAAGGCGCATGCTTCACTAATTTCATAGATCCGACCACCCAACCCCACTCTAAATGGAACAGTTTTCCATCTGATCTCAGAGGCGAATTCTTGTCTAACATAGGAACGTGTAGAACCAGTATCAAAAAGAACATAAGTTGCCTTTCCCTCTATTTCAATTTCCTTGAAAGTCCGACTCATTTCCCATTCACCTACACTCGATATTAATTTTGTTAACGAACCATATTTCCATGATACAGCAATTTAGAAAAAAGTCAATAGCCAATTTATCTATTTCCATTACGTCAAACATCAACTTTTTCGCTAAAACAAATTTTAGAGGACAAGACAGATTTTTGGAGACGAAAAAATCAAGCCTTAACTTCAAAAGTAGCTTAAATCATGGAGAACAATATTGAAACATTTGAAAGGGAATTGAATTCTATTATTGGCATTTGTGATGAGAGGATAAAGAAGTATAAGGCCTTACTTGAGGAGTATCAGATGGTTAAAGGCTCTGCTTTGTCATTGCTTAACTTAAACAACAACACCAAGGGAAAGGTCGTTTCATTAATTGATGCCTTAAAAAGGGTAAAGTATAGGCTTTATGCCTTAATGGAAAAAGAAGAAAATGAAGGTTAAAAACATATTTTGTCCAATATGCCATCGAAGAACATACTTTACAGGAAAAGTGGTCTATGAAAGCAGTAAAACTGAGGTTATAGAGTGGAAGTGCGCTGATTGCGGTGCAATTTTGAAATCAAAGCACGATAAGCTCGGAGAAAAATATCTTAGCATAGCAAAAGAAGGAAAATTAAGTCCTCGACCGGCAATCTGGATTAGAAAAGGCTACTATTGGGATTTACTCTTCTTTCAAGTTGGCAAAAAGCTATATGCTTTTCGTTCAATGGATGTTGAAAGATTGGAAAGGGACGAAATTCTAGCCATACCTGT
>JASEGQ010000048.1 GCA_030017875.1 Candidatus Aenigmatarchaeota archaeon | reverse complement strand
ATTGATAAAAAAACTGAAAAAATTATGACAGCAGAGGAGATGAAAGATATGAGTAGAAAGAAAGCAAATGTCCTCATTAAATTTTTTCTCACTACGCTAAAACTTCTCATCAGAGCAAGCTCAAAGCTATCTTTTTTTACTATGATCGAAGGTAGAGCAAAAATAAAAAACCAACTCACTAAGATCTTGATAATTGTTCCAAAGATATAAGGAATTGCTCCGAAGATACGAAGAAAAGAAAGAAAACCGTGTATAATAGCTAGTAGAATACCCAAAGCCAAGAGTTGCCAATAAAGCTTTTTAGAGTAATCTAAACCTAATTTGAACCCTTTCCCTTTCCATACATCGAAAATCAAAGCCCCCGAAAACCAGAGGTTGAGCAAAAGAATCAGTATAAAGATTATGAACAAAGCTGTTAGGTTGATTCCTATCAAGGCAAGGTGTTGAGGAGAATATTTCAAAGTAAGTATAAAAGGAGAAACGCTGAGAATTGGCATGAAAAGTAGTAAAAAACAGATTGAGAAAAGAAGATAGAGAAGAAAGAATGGTAGAAATCTTTTTAGCCTAAAAGTTTCTATAAAACTCCTAGAAACCACATTCAAAATCAGCATTAAATAAAGTTTCGAAAATTTGGTATATATTTCTTAACAATCAGTTAATTTTTATGATAATTGGATTAGTAGGCAAGCCATCATCGGGAAAGTCAAGTCTGTTCAAAGCTTCAACTCTAATAGACGTGAAAATAACCGGTATACCGTTTTGCACGATTGAACCAAATGTCGGAATAGGTTACGTAAGCATAGACTGCGTTTGTAAAGAATTTGGAGTTAGGTGCAATCCAAAAACTGGTTATTGCAGAGATGGAAAGAGGTATGTTCCTGTTAGGCTCGTAGATGTTGGTGGTCTCATCCCAGGCTCTCATTTAGGGAAGGGTATCGGGAACAAATTTCTAGATGATTTGAGGCAAGCCTCAGTTTTGATTCAAATAGTCGACTGCTCTGGTTTAACAGATTCAGAAGGAAAACCTACAAAAAATTATGATCCTAATATTGAAATTAAATTTTTAGAAGAAGAGATCGACCTCTGGTTTGCCGATGTGATCAAAAAGGCTCTGCAGAAATTTGAAAGAAAGATAGCATATTCAAGAGCCGATTTGATTCAGATATTGGCAGAGCAGCTGAGCGGATTGGAAGTTAGGAAACAGCATATAGAGCAAGCTTTGGACAGGGCTGCGATAACTGATATAGAAAATTTTGCAAGAGTGATTAGAAAAATATCCAAACCAATCCTAATAGCTGCGAATAAAATTGATTTGAAGGAAGCTCAACAGAACTTTGAGAAATTGAAAGAGAAATATGAGCACATTATTCCAACCAGTGCCGAAGCTGAGATCGCATTAAAAAAAGCTGCAGAAAAAGGACTTATAGAATATCTGCCTGGGAATGATTTTCAAATTCCTGATATTAAAAAACTAGATGAAGCGCAATTAAAGGCCTTGAAACTTATAAAAGAAGAGGTTATAGAAAAGTATGGCTCGACTGGTGTGCAAGATTGTTTGAACAAAGCTGTTTTTGAGCTATTGAATTATATAGCAGTTTATCCCGTTGCTGATAGCAATAAATTGACAGATAAGGAAGGAAATGTGCTTCCAGACGTATTTTTAGTACCTAGAAAAACTACCGTTAAAGAGCTTGCTTTTAAAGTGCATACAGAGCTAGGAGAAAAATTCATATGCGGAATAGATGCCAGAACTAAAAGGAGATTAGCTAGCGATTACGAACTTAAAAACAACGATGTGATTGAGATAGCATTCGCAAAATAAATTTTAAATGTGATGACGTGAAAAAAACTTGGCACGTTATCCAAAAAAACAATTAAAAGAAAAAATATTCATTAACCCAAGGAAGATAATTAAAAGCCGCAGGATACAAAATAAAAAAGATACCTTCACACTAGCTTCAGTTTCTTAATTTTACCGAATTTCAATATCCCAGCTTCTCTATCAACTCCAATAGCTTCAAATTCATCCAAATTAACTGTTTTTAATATGGGTGAAAGCAGCTCTTCTTTTAAAGCTGAGTTTATTTCAGTACCGTAGCTAAGGGTAGAAAATGCAGGC
>JASEGQ010000047.1 GCA_030017875.1 Candidatus Aenigmatarchaeota archaeon | reverse complement strand
TGATTTTTCTGATAATCAATCCTGATAACCTTTGCAACGTACTGCTTATTAGCTTTAACAAATTCTCTTATGTCGTGAACCCATTTGCCAGCTACTTCAGAGACATGAATCATTCCCTCTATTCCAGGATATTCATCAAGCTTGCACCAGGCAGCATAAGGAGTAATCCTCTGAACAGTGCACAAGACAAGTTCTCCCCACTCTGGCATATCTTTTCTTCTCGGCATTTTTACCTGTATAAGTTTAAGTGAGCAAACAATTTAAAATTTCTTTATTTCGATTAAGGGCAAAAAACCAAATAAAGCCAAAAATTTTTTAAAACATTAAAAACAAATATGAATTAAGTGAAGGATGTGTTTAGCAAGTTAGCTTTAGTTCTTCTCGTACTTATAGCGATCGCTGCTTTTACTTATGTTTTTGTTTTTTACAAAGCTCCAGTCTCTGAAGTAGAAGGCGTTAAGAGTTTTTCTTCTGAACAAGAGTTTAAGTTCTATTTGCAAGAAGCTTCTGGATCAACTGGTGCTCTTAGTGGATTTTTAGCCAGTGCTGGTGCTTTGAGTGCTAGAAGAACTTTGGAAAGCGTGGCTACACCCTCAGCACTCCCTCCACTTAAAGAAGGAGAAGAAATACCATCCAGGGTCTCGACTACTACTGTGCAGGTTATGGGAATCGACGAGCCTGATATCGTGAAGACCGATGGCAAGGAGATTTACTTTTCTTCGCATGGTTATAGAAGATACTGGTGGGAGTTGGAAATTCCTCGGTACATTTTGGGAGAAACAAAAATAATTAAAGCTTTCCCTCCAGAAAATCTAAGAGTTAGAACAAAAGTTAACAAAGGTGGTGATCTACTTCTTTATAACAAAATCTTGCTAATTTTTTCTGGAGACAAAATCTATGGTCTTGACGTTTCAAATTCAGAATCTCCCAAGGAAGTTTGGACGATTGAGCTGAACAGCAGCGTAGTCGGTGCAAGGCTGTACAATGGTAAAATATATTTGATCACAAGAAAAGACATTGACTATTATCATCCCTGTCCTATTAAACCTCTATCCCGAAATGGTGTTCCATTGATAATAGAATGTTCTAGGATCTACCATCCAACTAAATATATTCCGATTGACGTTACTTATAACGCTATGATTTTAAATCCAGGCTCTGGAGAGGTTGAAAAGACTGTTTCATTCGTAGGCTCTCATGACTCTTCTGTAGTCTATATGTCAGAGAATGCGATTTACGTTACCTATTCTTATCCCGAAGACTTTTTCAGCATACTCTACGACTTTCTTAGAGAAAAATGTAGAGATATAATTCCATCTTATGTGATTGAAAAATTGGGAAAAATTAAGGATTATGAGATAAGCTCGCTAGCCAAACTGACAGAATTGGGAGTCGTCCTTTGGCAGTACACGAGTTCCTTGAGCAGTGATGAAAGGATGAAACTGGACAACGAGCTTTCGAACAGAATGAAAGACTATTTCGCAGAATACAAGAGAGATCTTATGAAAACTGGAATAGCGAAGATAAGTTTGAACATGGAGGTTTTAGGTGCCGGTAGTGTTCCTGGCACGCCTCTTAACCAATTTTCTCTGGACGAATATCAAAATCACTTGAGAATTGCTACAACAGTTGGAGGGTGGGGAGGCGACAGCGCTAATGATGTTTACGTCTTGGATAAAGATCTAAAGATAGTCGGCTCTATTAAAGACCTTGGTCTTGAAGAAAGAATTTATTCTGTGAGATTTTTGCAAGACAAAGGATATGTTGTAACTTTTAGAGAGATAGACCCATTCTATGTATTAGATTTGTCCAATCCTACAAAGCCAGAACTCAAGGGAGAACTCAAAATACCTGGCTATTCTTCTTACCTCCATCCAATAACTAAGGATAAAATTCTTGGTATAGGAAAAGATGGCAGGAATGTAAAGGTAGCTTTGTTCGACGTTGCTTCAGCAGAAAACCCGCAAGAGATAGACAAGTACACTTTGAGGGAGTATTGGTCTGATATACTAGCTACGCATCATGCATTCCTGCTCGATGACAAGCATGAAATCTTCTTCTTACCTGGAAGTAGAGGAGGTTATGTGTTTTCATACAAAGCGAATAAATTAAGTTTAACGAAGGCTGTTAGCGGAATAAGCGCAAGAAGAGCGATTTACATCGAAGACTATTTATACATAATAGGAGAAAATAAAATTGTAGTTCTTGATGAGAATAGCTGGGAAAAAGTAAAAGAGATGGAGTTATCCTGAGTTTTTATCTTTCTAGAATAATACTCTAACTCCTTTCTCATTTTTATTGTCAGCCTGATAGAAACCATGCGTCAGCACCTAGCTTATCTTTCTAAATGCCTACCAGGTCTATTCCCAAGCATTCAGACTCTTATCATTCCAAAAATTTCAAAGAATTTCTTTTCTGGGCTTTGGTCCCTTCACCTTACACTGCAGATGCAGGGGATGGGATTTGAACCCATGAAGGCACTATTGTGGTTATTATAGCCACAGAG
>JASEGQ010000046.1 GCA_030017875.1 Candidatus Aenigmatarchaeota archaeon | reverse complement strand
AGAAAAAAGCTTTTACTGCCTTATTGTCCTGTTGATAGAAGATTTTTGCCTGACCGCTGGGTTGAAGGAACTTGTCCTCACTGCGGGTATAGGCCTGCAAGAGGAGATCAGTGTGCAGAAGGCTGCACCCGCTTGCTTGACCCTTCAGAACTTGTAGAGCCTTATTGCATAATCTGCAAAAATAAACCAGAGTTTAAAGAAGTTGATCACCTGTTTTTAGATTTGCAGAAATTTGAGAAACAGTTAGAGAAGTGGATAAAAAGAAACAAACACTGGAAGGAGAATGTTAGAAATCTATCTTTAGGGTGGATAAAAGAGGGGTTAAAGCCAAGATGTATTACAAGAGATTTGACTTGGGGGATTCGAGTTCCAGTTGAAGGACTCAAGGATAAGGTCTTCTACTGTTGGTTTGATGCACCTATAGGATATATTTCTTCAACAGCAGAATGGGCAGAGAAAATTGGTAAGCCTGAAGGATGGAAAAAATATTGGCTAGATAAAGAGACAAAGATAGTTCACTTTATAGGCAAGGACAACATCCCTTTTCATGCGATAATCTGGCCTTCTATGCTCATGGGAGCAGGGGAGTTCAACCTGCCTTATCAGGTTGCTGGACTAGAGTTTTTGAATTATGAAGGAGAAAAAATATCGAAAAGCAAGAACTGGGGAGTGTTCACAGACGTTATTAATGGTAAGGTAGTTGTTAAAGTTGGGGATAAAGTTGTTGATGTTGAGCCAGATTACTTGAGGTTCTATCTAAGCTTAATAATGCCTGAAACTAAGGATACAAACTTTGTGTGGAAGGATTTTGAGAGAAGGATTAACAGTGAACTCATAGGAAACTTCGGCAACTTTGTTTTTAGAGTTTTGAGCTTTATAAGAAACAATTTTAATTCTACAGTACCAGAGCCAGAAGAGCTTGATAAAAAAGAGAAAGATCTGATTAAAAAGACTTCTTTGACAAAAAAAGCTGTGAAAAAATTGATACTGGAATTGAAATTCAGGGATAGCTTGAGAAGGATTCTTCTCTTGAGCAAGGCAGGGAACAAATATTTCCAAGGCAAGAAACCATGGGATACTTTAAAACAAAATCCTGAAGATTGTAGAACAACTCTGTATGTTGCTGTTAACCTAGTTAAAATATTAGCTATTTTATTAGAACCTTTTATTCCTTTCACTGCCGAAAAGCTATGGCAACAGCTAAACCTCGATGGTTCTGTTCACAAACAAGATTTTGAGAATCTAGATAAATTTGTTATTGCAGCAGGGCATAGGATAGGAAGGATTGAGCCGCTGTTTAAAAAGTTTGAAACAAAAATAGTTTAAGGTGAAAGATGACTGAGATATCTTTTAAAGAATTTCAGAATATTGATTTGAGAATCGGGAAGGTTCTGGAAGCAGAACAAATACAAGGCTCGAGAAACTTGGTTAAGCTAATAGTTGACTTTGGCACTGAAAAAAGACAATCTGTAGCAGGGTTAGCAGGCTACTATAAGCCAGAAGAATTGATTGGAAGAAAGTTTGTCTTTATCCTTAACCTAGAAAGGAAGAAATTCTTAGGAGTAGAGAGCCAATGTATGATTCTGGCTGCAGAAGATGACAAAGGGAATGTTGTCCTTTTGCAACCAGAAAAAGATGTTGAGGCGGGCAGCAAAATAAAATAAAATTAATTTTATACTGCTAGATCTATCAGCTTATCCGCGATATGTACAGCAGCTTCTTTTTCTGTTTTAACTCTTTTGTCTGAGTATAAACGAACTGGTATATCACATAACCCGTATGTGTTTTCTTTTGCAAAATCAGGATTATCTTCAACGATTGCGATAATGTATTTCCCTCTACCTCACTCGCGTATTTTACCTCCAAAACAGACGTTGTGTCTATCAATCCCCTCGCGTTCCACACAATCGCATGGGATAAATAAATTTGTTCATAAAGAGATTTAAAATTCTCCCTGCCCTCAGCCTACGCTCATAGCTGATGCTGTCGGAGGTAATCTCTCAAAAATATCTGGACATATTCTTTTCATCCAATTTCTATCAGGAAAATATCTAACATCAGCCGAAAGCGTGTTCAATTCTTTTTAAAATTTCCTAACCCAGCCATCTCTCATCGATTTGTATCCAGTAAGATAGATGTTGAACGATCCCATCGAATCTTAATT
The DNA here is from genome assembly GCA_030017875.1 of Candidatus Aenigmatarchaeota archaeon. GTDB lineage: Archaea > Aenigmatarchaeota > Aenigmatarchaeia > CG10238-14 > SCSR01 > JASEGQ01. The sequence continues at coordinate 702 of JASEGQ010000046.1, read as the reverse complement.
TAATTGTCGGTACAAGAATTTAAAATTGAAAAATGCAAATATTAACAGATAGAAATGAAAAAAGTTAGAGATTTCATGAGCCATGATGTTGTGTATTTTTCTCCAAGAGCCTCTGTCTTTGAGGTAGCAAAGGTCTTTTCTCAGAAAGACATTTCCGGTGCTCCGGTGGTCGAAAATGATAAGGTAGTAGGGATAATAAGCATTTCTGATATTGTAAGATTCATGAGTATGAAACTAGCAAAGGCAAATATAGCCCAGATCCCTTCTCTCAGCTTGCTCCTTTTGAATTTTGTTAAGAGTGGGAAGGATTTTTTGTTGTTCAAAAAGGAGATAGAGAGGATCTCAAAGACAGAAATAAGAAACATGATGAGCAAGAAAATCATTTCCATACATCCAGATGCTAGCTTGCTCGAAGCAGCCTGCATAATGGAGAAGAACGATGTCAACAGACTACCTGTATTAGAGAACGATAAGCTCGTAGGAATAATAGCAAGAGCTGACCTTGTAAAAGCTTTGGTAGAATAGTAGCCAGACAGGACGTTCAATAGTTGATATAGCAAACCAAACAGGGAATAAATAACTCTTAGAAACAGGAGTCTGTTGTTGCAGTTGATGACTGCGTGCACCGAATAAATGGGCATATCTTACACATTCAAATAAAATTTAAATTAGCATTCTTCTACTCTTTGGAAGAAAGTTCTT
>JASEGQ010000045.1:1246-3024 GCA_030017875.1 Candidatus Aenigmatarchaeota archaeon | reverse complement strand
AATTTGCTTTAAATCCCAATTAAGCCTAACCATAGAGATTTTTGCATACGAATCTGCATCCTTTGGAACGAGCTTCGTGAATATGAAGAATTTCCAAAGCTTATATATCAAGCCATTCAAACATTCTAATTAATTTCAAATCCAAATTCAATATATGAAATTTTTGAGCGTTTGTCCTTATTGTGGGGTTGGATGCGGAATAGAGATAGAGGTTGAGAGCGGAAGAATTGTTAAGATAACTCCTCAAAAAGGCCATCCCGTTAGCAAAGGAAAGCTCTGCATTAAGGGAGCTAGCCTGCTGGGTGTTGTTAATTCTCCAGAGAGATTGAAATATCCGATGATAAAAAGGAATGGTAAATTTGAAAGGATTTCCTGGGACAAAGCTTTAGAAACAGTCGCGAAGGAGCTATTAAGGATAAGAGACACCTATGGAAAAAATTCTATAGCTATTTTTTCTTCGACAAAGTGCACGAACGAAGAGAACTATTTGATTCAAAAGTTTGCTAGAGTTGTTATAGGAACAAATAATATAGATAATTCTACCCGCTTATGTCATGCCTCAACCCTAACTGGCTTATACGAAATTCTTGGTAAGTCTGCTATGACGAATAGCTATGAAGATCTGGCTAAAGCAGATTGCATCCTAGCATTTGGAGTAAATCCTGCTGTCACACAGCCTATAGGCTTTGAGAGAATTTTAGAACTAAAAAGACATGGAGGGAAGCTTGTAGTAATCGATGTTAGAAGAAGTGAAACTGCAGAGAGGACTGACATCTTTCTCCAGATAAAGCCAAATACTGATATAGTTCTTGCTGCTGGCTTGTTAAAAGTTATACTCGAAGAAAAGCTAGAGAAAAGAGATTTCATCAACGAAAGAACAGCAGGCTTTGATGAGCTTGTTAAAAGTCTGGGAAAATTTGATTTAAAAACTGTTTCAGAAATAACAGGAATTAAAGAAGAGGCAATAAGAGAGGTTGCTTTGCTTTATGCAAAAGCAGAAAGAGCAGCAATTCTTTTGGGAATGGGAATAACTCAACAGAGCAACGGGGTTGAAAACATTCTAGCTCTGACTGATCTTGCTTTAGCAACAGGAAATTTCGGAAGGCCCGGGACAGGAATAAACCCTCTGCGTGGTTGCAACAACGTGCAAGGAGCTTGTGATACAGGGGCTTTACCAAACGTTTATCCAGGCTATTCCTCTCTTGTTCAAGAGACTATTGAAAAATTTGAAAAACTTTGGAAGGTAAAGGGCTTGCCAATGTCAAAAGGCTTAACAGAAGTCGAGGCAATAGAAGCAATACCAGAAAGAATTGTTGGTATGTACATAATCGGAGAGAATCCAATCCTATGCCTACCAGACTCTAACAGAGTGGAGAAGAACCTCAAGAATTTACAATTCTTGGTCGTTCAGGACATTTTCATGACTGAGACTGCTAAGCTTGCTAGCATTGTTTTACCTGCTGCGGACTTTGCAGAAAAAACTGGAACTTTTACGAGCAGCGAGAGGAGGGTTCAGCTAATAAACAAGGCTGTTGATCCTCCGGAAGAAGCAAAGGAAGATTGGGTGATAATAAAGCTGTTAGCTGAAAAGATGGGATTCAAAGAGCATTTCAGCTTTAGCTCTTCAGAAGAGATATTCAAAGAGATGAGAAAAGCTATTCCTCAGTACTCAAGGATAACTTACAAAAAACTAGGAAACAAAGGGACACAGTGGCCTTGCGACAAAAACAACCCAAAAGGAACTCAGATATTGTATGAGAAGGATTTTGGATATCCTG
>JASEGQ010000045.1:0-1236 GCA_030017875.1 Candidatus Aenigmatarchaeota archaeon | reverse complement strand
AAAAACAACCCAAAAGGAACTCAGATATTGTATGAGAAGGATTTTGGATATCCTGGGAAAAAAGCAGTATTCTATCCTATCTCTTTTATCGGACCTCAGCAGCTAGATGCTTATCCATTTGTTTTGATCTCTCACAGAATTTTAGAGCATTTCAACACTGGAGTTATGACGAGGAAAGCTTTAGGCAAAATCAAGCCAAAGCCATTAGTTGAAGTAAGCAAAGAGGATGCAGAAGAATTGAAAATAAGCGATGGAGAAAAAGTTAAATTGGTTTCGCCTTTTGGTGAGATTGAGATAGAAGCTAAGATTAGCGAGAGAGTCAAGAAAGGAGTGATCGCAGTTCCAAATCATTATTCAGAAGCTGCAGTAAACAAGCTTACAGCTCCTGTTTTGGATCCAGTGTCAAAAATTCCTGCTCTTAAGTATTGCAACGTAAAAATTGAAAAATTAAATTGATGCTCAGGGTGATAAAACATTACTGAACTATTTTGTAGATCAAGTCATTCTCTTTAACTTTTTCATTAACCTTTAAGCCTATAGAATCTCCTGCCTTTGCTCTTTTAATATTTTTATGCTCTATCTGCATAGACTCTACTTTTTGTCTAAGCGAGGTTGTCTTTCCCTCTATCAGTATCTCGTCTCCCTCTGCCAAAGGAGCTTCTAGGTCTACAACTGCAACGCCAATCTTTCCATAGTAGTGTGTGACTTTACCAACCAGCTCTTTCTTCTCTTCTTCCATAATATTCTTCTATATTGCTTAGCTTTAAAAAGTTGACTATCAAATACGCAGCTTATGCTCCTTGTATCTCCAAAGATCTGGAAAGAGATAATAAGGCAACCACTTAATAGCATAACCAACGGATTTAAGAATATCAAAGCCAGTGGTAACTCTTGATGTCCTCACAAACGTCCCAGCTCTCTTTTCATAAGAAACCCTTCCGTATCTTCCTATAAGCCTAGAAAATCTGTAATCTTCTGCAATTGCTAGCTCTGGGTCATACAGTTGCCCAGTTTCCTTCCACAATTTTAAAGCAACCTCTCGCAACAAAACAAAGCTACACCCAGGAACACTTGGACCAGCAATCAGAGTATTGCCTATCTCTATTGTTGGAAGTTTTGTCGAAAGCCAAGTCATGCAGTTTAGTCCTATTGTTCCGGATCTTCTACCGAGCTTTTTGCTATCTCTTGGCCTGATGGACGGAGCTGCTGCGACGATGCTATTTTTCCTAAGAGCGT
>JASEGQ010000044.1 GCA_030017875.1 Candidatus Aenigmatarchaeota archaeon | reverse complement strand
TCCGGTCACAGGTCAATAGCAGAGATTGTGAGTAAATTTAAAGTAAAAATGGAGAAATATAGCTCTTTGAGAAGTTAAGCGATAGGAAGGTAAATAAAAATGGTTAAAAGTATTATTCTCACTGGTAGGTAGCCAAATTCTCGCATCATTGGTGACAAAGAAGTTAAGAAAAATGGGTTATCAAGTTAAATTTTTTGAAAACCCTAAAAAGAGAATATCTCGAGAAATTGGATTGAAAGCTTAGAGAAATTAGCGAAGAAGAATTGAAAAAGCTATTGGATAAGCGGGGAGAAAATTCGGTTTATATCATCCATATCAAAAAGTACCAATTTTTAATCTCCACAATAATGCCATAAATCCAACCGAATTTGGGCTAGATAAAGAATGGAAAAAAGAGGTAAATTCAATGGAAAGAGTGTACCAAAAGTTTTGATTTAGGAGATTTTACCGGTGATCCTGTGGTCCCCAAAATTAAATTCTCTATTGAAGATAGGGATGTTCCCAATGTCCTAATTGAAATCTTCTCAATTAGTGAAACTTCTCTTCCGGAAGATCCGTTAATGACTTTAAAGAAAGTCTTCCATCCAAAACCTTTAGAATATTCTGCAGCTATTTTTTTGATACTAATCTAAAGGAAATCAGAAAGCAGGAATTTTTAAGCCAGAAAAGGTAGAGGTTCTAACTAAAGGGATTGATTCTTTAATCCGAATGGATATAATTTAGAGTGAGGGCGAATTCCTGAGGCGAAAGAAGGAGAAGATGCTCACAGTCTAAAGGCTCAGTCAATTTTGTCATCGTTCATTAAAAACTAGTAAAATGGTATTTCAAATTCTAAATAAAGAAAGGAGGTGAGTAGGTTGAAGAAGCTTAGTTGTGCAACATTGAAAAAAGCGAAGCCTCGTTATCAGCTTAAGGTCGCAATCCACCCCGTGGGACCGGATTAATCCCGGGGATTAATGACCATCAGAGGCTTCAGAATAGGGTTGGGTATCTTTCAGAGAGATACCCAGCAAATCTTCTCTAAAGGAGATAAACAGAATGTTGAATAAGTATCATTCAAAGATTGTGAATCTAACGGGATTGTATACCCTAAAAGGTTCTCTCACGGAACAATTTCTTTACAATCTTCGTAATAGGGAAAAATTTGCTCTTGACTCAGAGCAGTACTCATTTCTTCGAATGTGCGATGGGCAAAAAAGCTTGTCTGAGATACTGAAGGACTACGATTCTGATTCACAAAAAGTAATACTTGAATTTCTAGGAAATCTTCGGCAAATTGGAGCTGTCTGTTTCACGAAAGAAAAAAATCCTCGAGAGTTCCCTGACCTAGTATTAGATCCTCAACTTCAATCAGTCCATTTCGAGCTAACCAGCCGATGCAATATGAGATGCCGACACTGCTACCAAGAATCGTACCTTAGACAACCGACAGACCTTACTTTCGAAGAGATACAGAAGCTTGTGCGCGAAATGCGAAAATTACAAGTTGAGAAAATCGGCATAAGCGGCGGGGAACCATTCATGCGTCCTGATCTTTTTGAGATTATCCGGATAATAGAAGAAAATGAGATTGCAATTTCTTCGATCCTTACTAACGGATTGTCTCTCAATAACAAAGTTATTGAAAAACTACTCAAGTGTCAGGGACAACTTTCACTCTTTGTTAGCCTAGACGGCATGAAGCCAGAGGCAATGAAATTACGAGGGTTTGGTCCAGATCAGTGTGAACAAGTCTTTAATCGATTAATAGGGAATATCCAGAATGCAGTTAAAGCAGGTATTCCAATAATGATTAACACAGTGGTTACTAAGGACAATGTAGTTAATATTTGCCAAATGTACGATTGGCTAAAAGAGATGGAGGTGATCGGGTGGCGTATTGCATTGCCGAAACTTGCCGGCAGTTTTACTAAGCATCAATCAGAATTTGCTCTTCCACGAGAGAAAGTATTTGAAGAATACCTAAAAATCATTAAGCGACATCTTGAGACAGAGAATTGGAAAAATAACAATTTCCGCCTTCAAATCGAACACTTTTTCCGAGTGGAAGTCTTTGAAAATCTAGAGATCCTGCCACCTACAGCCTTTGTCTGCGATTATGAAGGAAAACGACAGAGTTGCTGTATTAAACCTAATGGAGATGTAACACCTTGTCCCCTTTATATTGATCTTGTTGTAGGAAATCTCCGCAAACAGTCTCTCGAGAGCATCTGGTATTCTAAAACTATGCAGCAGATTAAAGATATCCGCATTTGTGATGTTAAGGGATGTCAATTCTGCCATTTAAGTTGGCTCTGTGCAACGGGCTGTAGGGCAAATGCTATTTTCCTACATGATTCCAGAGAGGCTCCAGATGATGACGCCTGTGCAGCAGTTAAGTTTTTTATCGACCAAGTTGCTCCTATGCTGAGAGAAAACGGTATTAAACTTCCAGAAATTCAAGAAAGGAGATGAAAGACATGAACGATATAAAAGAGTATTAAAAGATAGAAACAAAAACATAAAATGGTTGCTTTGAAAATCTTAAATTCAAAAAAATAGCTTTAATAATCCTTTCGCGACAAATAGCGAAGGGATTTTTTTGATTTTTCATGTTTATAAGTTATGCTATAAATGGATTATTTTAACAAACCTATGTCTAATATCAAAAATAAAACAGCAAACTGGTATATAGATTTCTTTGCCAAATATTATCTGCGATTTTTCGGACATAAAAAAACTCCTTTAGACACGAAAAGAGAGGTAGAATTTATTTACCATACTTTAAATTTAGCAAGAGGGGCGAAGATTTTAGATCTAGCTTCTGGTCCCGGACGTCATGCCATAGAACTTGCAAAAAGGGGATTTAATGTTACTTGTTTAGATCTTAATAAACAATTTCTTGACTTAACCCAAAAATTAGCGAAACAAAATAATGTGTCTTTACGGATGGTCCAGAGTGATATGCGTATTATTCCATACAAAAATGAGTTTGATGTAGTCATTAATATGTTTAGCTCTTTTGGCTACTTTGACAAAGAGAAAGAAAACTTCAAAGTATTGAAGGCAGTCTCCAATGCTCTGAAGTTAAATGGGTTATTTTTACTTGACTTACCTAATAAAAATTGGTTGCTCACAAAAGTACCTAAAAAAACTTGGCAAAAGATCAATAATAAATATATCCTAGAAGAACGGTCATTCGATAAAAAAAGGAAAATCTATCTCGATAATATCACTATAATAACACCAGACAAAAAGATAAAACATACAAGCACCCTCATGCGACTCTATGATTTATTTGAAATAAGGAGAAAGCTGAATTATGCAGGGTTCAAAGTAATTAAAGTTTACGGCGACTATAAAGATGAAAAGTTCATAAAGGAAATTTCTCCTCGCATGATTATTCTCGCCCG
>JASEGQ010000043.1 GCA_030017875.1 Candidatus Aenigmatarchaeota archaeon | reverse complement strand
GCTTCATGAAGAAAATGAAGCGGAATTAAAGGAGATAAAGAAGAAGGCACGATATGCAGAAAATTGGTTGCGGACCTATGCACCTCCAAGCGTTAAGTTCGAATTGCAACTGGAGTTACCGAAAGAGGAACTAAAAAGCTTATCGGATGCGCAAAGAAACGCATTGAAGCTCTTAGCTCAGGAACTACAGGGAGGCATGACCTTGAGTGCCGAAGACTGGCATAATAAAGTATATGAAGTAGCCTCCGCGACCAATATGGAAGCGAAAGAGGTATTCAAAGCAATCTATATGGTTTTATTAAAAAGGCCGTCAGGACCACGTGCAGGCTGGCTTCTCGCTTCTCTGGATCCTGAATTTTTAAGGGAACGGTTTAAAGCGGCAGAAAAGTCGTAAGCTTCCCATCTTCAATAGCTATCGTTTATAACCCTTCCATTATCTTTCACTTAACGGTTCGAGCGTATCTGAGGTTCCGAGCGTAGCAGGAATTTGGGCGGAAGGTGCGAAGCACCGAAGCCCGACACGCTCTGTTAGGCGACGTGACTTTTAGGAGTGATTGAAAGTGGTTTCTGTTTCAGTGCAATGGAAAAACAGGCAGCGTTTCCTTCCTCATCAACTTTTTCCATTACCGTATCGTTTTTTTGTCTCTCCTGCTTTTCTTCGTCAATGAGGACTTTTTCTCTGAGGTATTCTTTTCAGAACCAAAAACAACCCCTCTTCCTTCAATGCTTCTTATTGCACGCCGAGCCATATCTCTTACTGATACCGTTTTATCGAGCCCAATCAAGATGAATTTGGAATTATCACCAAACAAGCGGGCCAAGCGGGCTAATGCTTCAATTGCTTCTTTTGCTTGCTCTCCCTCAGATTTTATATAACCAAGAGCCCAAGCTGCATGTCCTCGAACAAAAAAATTCTGATGTTTTAGAAGTGTCAAAAATTGAGGAACTATGGATTTTGCCAAGGAAGGTTGATTTTTACCAATACATGCCATTGCGTATATTATTGCAGCTAATATTCTTGGAGTCTTTGTTTTCTCGAATCTCTTGAGTCCGTCTTGTAATATTGGCATGGCAGTCATAACCATATCAGGATAATGTTTACCTATTTCAGCTATAATTTCCATAGCAGTTACTATAGAAAACTCAATTTCTTTTTCATCGCCAAAGCCTTTACTAATGATGCTTGTCAGTTTTGGCACCTACTCTAACACCAATGAAGGATCTCTTTTAGTAAGAGAAAGTAAAAAGTCATCTAGTATCTCGAACATATCAAAGGCAGAATTTAAATACAGCTTGGTTGAGGAAGGGTCTTTTTGCGTAATATATTCAAGAGCCTCAATAAGTTTATGGCATTCTACACGAGCATACCAGGTATCTTTTCCTTTCTTTATTCTTTCTTCCTTCTCTTCTCTGATGATCCTAAAAATAGCCGGGATAACCCGCCCCCGTTCTGCTTGCCATTCAGCCAAATGTGTGTAATCATCTTCTTTTAAAGACCACTTGTATCTTGACAAAAAGTTATACTCCTCTTCTTTTACCTCTCTGGCTTCTAATTTTTCTCTTTCTGTCCTTTCTATCACTCTCTGCCAAGTTGCCTCTTCTCCCTCTGGAGTACTAATTATTGCCATTCCCAACCCAGCAAGCTCCTCACTCCATATACCTCGGTTATGAACTTGATTCAAAAAATCCCAAAGGTCGTTATACCTTTTCAAATGTGCGTACCCTACCAAAAAAGCATTCTCGGCATTTGACTCAAGCTCAAAAGCACGCTGATAGCAATTTAAAGCTTCTTTATACTTTTTCAATTCAACATACTCTATTCCGGCCGCCTTCCAGCTAAAATAATCTTCTTTGTCTTCTTCAATAGCCCTTAAAAGGAAACCAAGGACTTCTTTGTGTCTTTCCATCTTTGAACACGAAATACCTGCTCCTTTCAGAGCACTTTTGTTTCGAGGCTCTATCTCCAATACTGATTTATAGCATGCTAAAGCATCAGAGTACCTTTTAAGAGTTAGATATACATCTCCAAGTCTATCCTTAGTCTTTGCATAATCCCTTGGGAAGCGGTCAGGAGTATAGACCTTAAGTGCCTCCTCATAGGCTTTGATTGCAATTTTCACATATTCTGCTTTGTTATCTAATTCAATATGACAGGCTTTGTTTCCAAGACTAAATAATACATCAGCATCTTTGGAAAAGATATCCATCATCTTATTTAAAATATCCAAAACAGATAAATCATCTTCGATCACAAATTCCAAGTAAGCCTCTTCAGCCCAAATTTCGTCATCTTTGATTTCTATAAAGCCATTGTTTTTCAAGCTATTAAACAATTCATTCCACTCATAATCCTTCTTTTCTATTCCTTCCATCTCCTTACAAACGTACTTTATTCTTTCGAGAAAGAAAATTTCTCTTGACCCATAGATTCCTGCGTAGTAAAGGCGTCTTATAGACCTCAAAATACCTTTTTCAACCCCAGTGCAATCTCTGTACCGCACTTTCATCGTATCTAATGGTATGAAAATTGAACCAATGTTACCATCAAAGGTAGAGGATAATTCTGTACCAATTTGTTCTGCAATCTTTTCTCCCTCCTCTATTTCGATTTTCTGGATTTCTATTGGAGCATCAAATACTTGAGAGATACCAAAATTGAACTTATCCATATATTTAAGTAATCTATTGTATTCCGGACCTGAACGGCAAGATGCGACTATGAGGATTTCTTGTTTTAAAAATTCTTGAAGTAGATGGAAGAAGTTCTGTTTCTCTGCATATTTATCCAAATCATCAAGCACTAGATTTTTTCCTCCAAAAACTAAAGCAAAAGGGAATTTCAAAATCTTCCAGATTTTGTATATCTGCAAGTTTTGGGATTATAATACTGTGCGGTTTATTTAGAGTAATTAAAGCCTGATAAATAGCCCTTGATTTACCGGACAATGGATTACCAGTTATCAGAACATTCTTGTTATCCTCTATCTTTTTCTTAATAAGTTCGTCATGCGGTTTCTGATAATAGTATTCACGAAAACCGTGTTTTGGTTTTCCACGTATTATAGTCATTCCGCCAACAAATTGCAAGAAGTGGGGCTGAAAAATTTTGAGAAAAGAGGTGAGAATTTTTTTAGCCAGCCTTTGGCATAGCCTTTGTTTTTGAAGAGGTCCGGAGTTTTCTCCTTTATAAACCCCTTCAAACTTTCAGCCGATTCTATGAAGACTTCTGATATAAGCCTCTTCAAGCTTTTCCACACAAATTCAATGGGATTCAAGTCGGGGGAATAAGAAGGAAGGAAAACGAGGTATATTCTCAGCTTTTCTGCTTCTTTTAGCACATCCGCTGCCTTATGGCTTTGGAAATTGTCAATAATCATCATAATAGGTTTTTCTTTGTTATCTTCCCTTACCATTCTCAAAACCTCTATTACATTCTCTTTCTTGCTCCTTTCCTGAAAACAAACTACACTCTTTCCATTAATGGCATAAAATCCAAAAGTATTTGCTCTTTTCTTCTGTCTCGTGGTTATTCTCCTTATTTT
>JASEGQ010000042.1 GCA_030017875.1 Candidatus Aenigmatarchaeota archaeon | reverse complement strand
CAAAAATTCCACAAGCTCCTTAGTTTTTTTAATTTCCTGAATTTTGTCATCAACTACGATCGGCAACCTTCCTTCAAACTTATGCCCTCTTTTTAAAACATAACCTTTACGTGCAGTTGCTGCTATGGCTGAGCGTATAGCTTTCCTCCTCTCTTTTTTGTTTATTTTTTGAGCCCAAACTTTTTCTGCCTTCGGAGGATGGGCTCTTCTCCCACCCTTTACCTGAGGAGCAAATCTTGCTCTCCACATCAAATGAGGAGAGATCTTTCCGTGTAAGCGAGGCATCCTTGCCATCTCCCTTCCCATCATCGTCCATCTCTCCCTTCTAACCCCATGATAATGTGCAGAAGTTCTTTTTCCTGCCATTATGTCTACGCCATAAGGTTGTCTTTTTTTGCTGAGTGTTGCTAAAAAAGCTCTAAGAATCAAATCCTCTCTTACCGGCTCAGAAAAAACTTTTGGCAGTTCAATTTTCTCTATCGGCTTCCCTTCCAAATCAAAGACATCGACTTTCATTTTCCTCACTTTATAATCTCTTTTATCTCCGGTATTAGCAATTTAACTTTGCTTGGCCTTATTGCAGGTCTTAAAAATATCAACCTCTTTTTTGCTCCTGGGACAGAACCCTCCAAAAGAATGTAATTTGATTTTATTATACCATATCTTGTAAATCCTCCTTTCGGGGTAATCTCTTCTCCTTTCTCCCCGATTTTCAAAACTCTCTTGTTCAGCTCAGTTCTCCTCTGAAATCCCAATTGCCCGGCCATGGGAACACTCCACAAGACTCGAGCAGGGGTTTCTGGCCCTAAGGTGCCAACGTGTCTTAACTTTTTCTTTGCATGCCTTACCTGAATTTTGACCCCAAATCTTTTTACAGGGCCGGCAAAGCCTTTGCCCTTTGTCACTGCTATAACATCGACAAGCTCTCCCTCTCTAGTCACATCTTTAGCAGCAATTTCTTTTCCGAGTAAAGATTTGGCAAACTCAAATTTTTCTTTTGAATTCTTTCCTCCTACTTCTGTTTCAAATATTTCCGGCTTTTTCTTTCCTATTCCTGACAACCTAGGCTGAGTGGAAACTATTAGACGCAGATTAGAAATTTTATCCAAAGAGTTTTCAATTTTTGCTAAATTTTCTTTCGGCACAATTTTTACTTTTCTCGTTATATCCTTAGGCAAATCTTTTATCCAAGATTCGCACAAGACTCTTAGTCCTTTAGCTGTTTTTTCGTAAGCCCTCACTCCTAAAACTTTCAGAGGAGGACAGTCTAAAACTGTAACTGGCACAGAAATTTCCTGACCAAAAGTTGGAGAACCTTTTCTATTATCAATTAATATAGCATTAGTCATTCCAGCTTTATACCCAGCAAAGCCAAGAACTTTTGTTTTCTCAGTCTCGGGATATGTAGATATAGCTGGGTAAATTCTTTTAGCTCGCTTACGAGGATAATAGGCCAATGAACCTCTTCTTGGTCTTTTAACTTCAGGCATTTTGATCGCCTTGTTGAATTGCTTTGATAAAATAAACTTAAATTCTGTTTTTTAAATTAAATCTATGGAGCAAAAGCCTTGTGTGTTCTGCCAGATAGTAAGAGGAGCAATACCATCAAAGATTGTTTACGAAGACGATTTAGTAATAGCTTTTTTAGATATTGCGCCAAGGAGCAAAGCGATGACGATTGTTGCTCCAAAGCAGCACTACAACAAATTTGATGAAAACTTCGACCTTTCTTTGAAAACTTTTTTTTCAGCTCTGATCGTCGCTGAGATGATAAAACAGGCCTTGCAACCAAAAGAAATCAATTTTTCTATTATTCGGTCAGAAGCTGTGCCACATTTTCATATAAGAATCTATCCTATCTTTGAAAAAGAAGTTCCATTACTTGAAGGAGAGCCTGTATATACGAATGAGTTTGAACTGGAAAGTCTGGCCCAAAAGATAAGAAGTGTAAAAATTGAACTTAAAAAAGAAGAAAAAGTTGAAGAGAAAAAAGAAGAGGAGCCAAGAACCGAAGAAGAGATTTATCATATAAGAAGGAGTTTAGAATTGGCTTAGTTTAATAGTGTTTCTTTGATAATCGTAAAAGACATAACTCAAGAGGTTTGTGATGAAAATTACTTTAGAAAACGTTGGATTAGCAACAGAAGCAGCTTTAGAATTGGCAAAAAATTGAAAACAAATAGCATCTGTATGGTACAGGAGTAAGATGCTAAGATGCGGCTAAAGCTATGGTAGAAGAATGTAAAAAATTCAAAGATATAGAAATTAGGCTTATTGCTTTTGACGAAGAACTTTATAGAGCTTTAGTAATAGTTATTTAAATCTTCTTTAGCTTTATTTTTTTATGCTAACAGAAAGCTATGAAGAAGCTTTTGATTCTATTTTTTTGCTTTATACTTCGGTTGATTTGAAAGTTAATGAAAAAACAATTTTGTTCAGATCAGGAACAAATGGCTATTCGGTTATTTTTCCGAGAAGAAAAAGAGTAATCACAGCTGCTCAAATAAAAAGAATAATTGAGAGATACAATCCGAAAGTACATTACAGCTTAAAATTAGATCCTTCAGGTTCAGCTATAAATTGGAACGATAGCAATTTAGTTACATTTAAAAAAAGAAGTTTTCGAGTCAATATATACGGTATAGGTATGCCCAAGCAAGTATATGAGTTTTATAAAGAATTAACCAAAGACCTTATGAGAATTTATGAGCAAAGCACAAAATTTTAATATGGAAAGTATTTTGTAAGAACTTCAGATGAGTTGAAATTATTCAAATAAGTTTAAAGATAAATTAGTGAGAAAATGAAGATCGAGGATCTTACAGGAAAAAAGGTAAGGATTATAGTGAGTTTGGGAGATGTTACAGCTCCGTATGAAGGAATTTTGAGATCAGCAAACAAATGGATAACAATAGAAACGAAAAAAGGGAAAAAGCTATTCAATTCGGATGCTGTAATTTTAATTGAAGAAATAGGAAAGTGATGAGCATGGTATATTACCATCCTGGTAAGGTGTTAGAAATTTTCTCTCCTGAGGATAAAGATGTGAAAAGCTCAGATTCTTCAACACAAGCTGTTGTTGAAACATGGGATGAAAATGTAATAACTTTTTTAGTCGATTCGAGGCTTGTTGACAAAATAAAGGTTGGAGATGTTGTTTTGATAGATTACAATCCAGTTTCAGATAAAGCTCCAAGGCCTAGAATGGTCATAGTAAAAATTCTGTATGGAGAAAAAGCAAAGAAAACTTGGGAAGCTTATAAAGAATATTTTAAGAAAAGACCTAGGATAAGAGCTCAGATACCAGTGCCACAACCACCGTACATAGGTTAACTTTATTTTTTAACGAAGTTAACAATAGCGACTGTACTTATTTGGTTGTTATATGAACGTATCTCTTTTCATACATCTCACTTCATTTTGCAAGTGTGGAATCTTGGACAAGGTTCTGAGCAAAACATAAACTTTTTGCAAAAGTAAATTTATTATCCTTTCTTCCTTCTTTTCAATACCCTTGGCTGTAATTCCTCTCCAGGCTTCAAAGGAATTAGCTCTTTTTCTAATCTCTCTTCTGCTTCAGGAAAAATTCTTTTAAATCTTTTCAACACTTTTTTTATTACTTCTTCAGTAGGCATATTTAAAACTTCTAATCATTATTTATAAAAGTAACGATTAAGCGTTTGTTGTAGTTAATACTTGTTTTGGTCGGAATTATCAAGAAGTGTACAACGAAACTCTAAGAGGGAGTAGCTGGAAACTTTAAAAAATCAATAAATAGTTTAGAAAGTATTTTGAATATTGATGCGCCGGTTGTCCAGCCAACTTAAAGGTCTGGATTGGTCTAAGACCCGAATGTTAAGGGTAAGCCCTCCAAGAGTTTATCGAATATAGCTCGTGATTAAGTAAACCTTAACGGGAAAC
>JASEGQ010000041.1 GCA_030017875.1 Candidatus Aenigmatarchaeota archaeon | reverse complement strand
TGTTGCCTTAGTTGGTTTAGGCATAGGGTTTGCTTTAACCAAGCTATATGCAAAAAAAATTGAAGAAGCTTTTTATGAGCTTTCTGAGGAGGTGGAATGATGCAAAGAAGGATGTATAGAAAGGAAGGATATGTAGAAAAAATAAAGAAAAGTTTGGGAAAGTATGTGCCAAAGCCTGGCCTGGCTGGTGGAATTGGAGCAATAGTAGGAGCAGGGATTGGTTCAACAGTTGGTTTTCTCGGATCTGCTGCCCATTACCTTCTGACTGAAGGTTGTTCTTATCTTTTAAATGGAGGAGGAGCAGATGCTATTTTGAAAACTTATGAGCATAGTATTAGAGCTGCAGGTGAATGGGGATTGATTGGAGGGCTAGGTGGAATGATCCTATTTGCAAAATTTAGGGATACTATCTACAATTTCCTTGGTTTAAAAGAATAAGGAGGTGAAAAAAATGAGTGAACAAAAAAATGAATTCAGAATAACAAAGGGACATATATTAGCTGGAGTTGGAGGGCTTGTCTTAGGAGTACTGGGGACTTTGGGCTTTACAAAATGGTTGCCTGAATATCAAGAAAGGGTTGCAAAAAGGCAAGGAGCGATAATGGCAGAAGAATTTGCAAAGAGAACTGGCTATCAGTACAAGAACCCAGGATCAGAGAGCATAGACCTTTACTCTATGAAAAATTCTTTGGATGCTATGAGCGCAAGATTAGATGATATAGAAAGACAGCTTAAAGACTACAAAGGTGCTAATGCTTGAGCGACAAAAACACAAAGGAAAATGGATTGGAAGCTCTGACCTATGCACTTTTCAGAGGATTTAACGAATTCAAAAATGCTTTGAACGAATATGAGAATAATCCAAGCCAGCAAGAAAGCTCTCAGCAAGAGATATGGAATAACATCAGCGAAACGGTAGCAGAAGTGACTTCAAAGTACAACCTTTCTTTTGATAGCTTAATAGATATTTTGCCTCCAGAATATAGGCCTTTAGCAAGGGTTATAAAGAGGATGAGAGTTGATCAGGTAATTGACATAGCTTCAGATATAGCAAAGGAATATACAAGGGAGGAGGATGGAAGTTACAGAAGTTTTGAGGAGGTGATAACAAGGGTTGTTGGCAAGAGAATAATCAGAAAAATTTTCAGCGGGTGATAGCTATTGAGGATTTTCTTGGAAATTGCCTAAAACTTCGATCTAAATGGTACGGAATAAAAAAGGATCGGTATTATCTTAAAGACTACTTGAGCAAGAGACCAGAGGAAATGGAAAAACACATAAAAGAGATAGACGAGTTTGAACAAGAAATACTTGAATCTCCTTTACACGAATCTGACAAAAAAAAATTTTTGGATTCGATAAGGAGCTATAAATGTGATTTAGATCTTTATCAAGTAACTTCGAATCCTTCACAAGGATATGCTCTCGAGCTTTTGTTTTTTACAACTTTTCTGTGTCTAGGAGGTTTGTTAACACATCTAGCTGGTGAATATTATCAAAAATCCAAAATTGCAAGCGAAAGAGGTTTGAGAGAAGGTTTTGTTGAAAAGTTGAATGAGGTATTGAAAAGGCATGGTGTATCTGTATGAATGAAAGATTTCCATCATATTTGAAAAGCAGAACTCTTCTGATAAATGTTATAAGATTTTTAATCGATCCGCTAGGAGCTTTAATCTACCTAGCAGATTATGAGCAGTTTCCTTATGAGAAATTAAGTCGTATCCTGGATAGGCATCTACGATATAAAGGAGGAGAAAATGAGCTTTCACCAACAGTTTGAGCTTTTACTTGGAGAGCTGTATAGCAGAAAGGGCTTTCAAGTAGAGCTACACAAAAGAATAAAAGGAAGAAGTGGAGTTGAACATGAGTTTGACGGTTATTGCATAAAAGGGAAATTCAAGAAAAAAGCCTTAGTCTTTGAAGGAAAATATTCTAGCTTGCCAGTTAGATTAGACGATTTTTCTCGATTTCTTACAGCAGTAGATGACTGTGGGATTACTGAGGCCCATATGATTACAAATTCTTACTTTCCAGAAAGTATTTTAAATCTTGCAATAACTTATAACATAAAGCTTGTAGATGGAGATCAGCTCAGAAAGGAATTGATAAAATATAATCTTGGAAATATCATTTTAGATAATAACAATGAGCTTTTTGAAAATGTAGGTATTCCAATTGCTAGAATGGTCTTGGATTTCGTCGATAGCTCAAGAACTTTGAGCAATGTCTTATTTTCGAGAAATAGAAGTCGCCCACTTTATTTGAACTTAGATTCAAGTTTTGTTAGAAGTTTAAATTCAAGATTTCAAAATCAGCCAAACCTTCCACTTCCTCATAACTCAAAAAGCAAATCAGAAGATAGAAAAGTTGAAGATTTCGTTTTGGTTGAAAAGCCAGATATCAAGTTTTCAGATATAGGGGGTTTGCAGGATGTTAAGGATAAGCTGAGGCTTTCGATAATTTATCCAACAACTCATCGCGAGATATATAAAAGATTCAATTTGGAGAGTGGAAGTGTGCTATTGTACGGCCCTCCTGGCTGTGGAAAGACATTGCTAGCTAAAGCTGTTGCTTCCGAGTGCAAAAGCAAATTTATTGCGCCAAAAATAAGCGATATGATCAAGCGTTATTCTGGCGATTCTCTGCAAATAATTTCATCTATCTTTAAGTATGTGGAAAATGAAAGCGAAAATTCGATAATTTTTTTGGATGAGCTAGATATTTACATGAAGAGAGGAGGTTCTCCTTATGATGCAAGAATAAAGAATGAATTTTTAGAGCAGATGGATGGAATTTCTTCTAAAAGGAATTTTTCAATCCTAGGAGCAACAAACAAGCCTTGGCTTATTGATCCTGCAATAAGAAGGCCAGGAAGGTTTGAAGAGAGTATACTAATCCCCCCTCCAGATTTTGAGGCCAGGAAGGAAATATTGAGAATTCATATGAGGGATTTGATTTCAAGAAACATGATTGCAGAAGATGTTAACACATTAACAGAGAATTTGGCCTCCAAAACTGAAGGATGGAGTGGAGATGATTTGAGACAGTTAATCAAAGATTCTAAGAAGAAGGGATTTTTGGATTACATAAGAGGAAATAGGAATAGATTGACGTTAAAGGATTTCGAAAGAGTTTTAGAAAAGAGGAAGCCTTCTGTCAGCCCTTGGTTTTCTGAAGCTATTAGGGCATGCAAAAGATATGGAGAGAACGATCTTTTGAAGGAGATCTTAGAGTATGACCCAAATTTTGAAGAGCAATGATTTAAATTTTACTATTTAATAATTTAATGGTTGAGATGACCGAAGTCAAAGGAAAGATATTATTTGATCTGGGACATGCTGAAGATAAACTGAACGCCTTGGTGAATAAATGGAATGCTTTTTTACGATTATAAAGAAGTTACAAGACTTTTAAGAAATTAAGGATTATGACGCTTTGATAATAAGTGATTTTGACAGGAAAAACAGATAGATTAAATGATATCTCGGGGAGAAGAGGTTGATGCGCTCGCTCGTTTAGTATTCTTCTCCTCTGAATGAGGGATGGCAAATTTTAAAAGATTTAAAAACACTTAGTTAATTGGTTAAAATGCCTAAAGTTAAGGGAAAGATATTGTTTAATCCGTTATATGAAGGTAGCATTATACTAAAAAAGCTGCTAAAAGATATGGGTTATGAATATTCGTCGGTAGAGAAAGAGTTGAGCAAAAAACTTCTAAATGAATATGATGCCCTCATTATACAAGAGGATAGAAAATTAAGTCATGATGAAATAAGGGATATAACAAAATTCGTTATTGAAAATAATGGTGGTTTATTCGTAGGAACTGAAACGTGCTATAATAATATTGGAGAATTGACTAAGATTTTTGGTATACAAATGGGTGATACACATAGTGATTTTTTGGAAGTATACACCGACTATTTGAAGGATCGTATGGATTTAGTGAAATATGGGGAAAAAAACTATAAAACTGAATTGATAGTAAATCGGGAACATCCTTTGACTAAAGGCATAGAAGAAGTGTACTCTCCATATGATTTTTA
>JASEGQ010000040.1 GCA_030017875.1 Candidatus Aenigmatarchaeota archaeon | reverse complement strand
AAGAAATTAAGACTGATTGAAAAAATTGAAAAAATGGCTCAATATTTAAGACCAAGAGAAATTGAAAAAGGAGCTATGCTCAGACGAGATGAAAATATTTACCAAAAAAGATATTCGAGATAGACTAAGCGATGTAGTGGAAGCAAACAGAGAAATGAAAACCAGATTGAAAGAATTGTTCAAACCTGTGAACTTAGTTTAATTATAGAAATAGCTAGTGTTTGGCTTCAAAATCTTCTGCAACCTCAAATGCTCAGGCTGTGAAATTAAACCAACTCAGCATTTCTAGAGACATCTCAACGGTGTATTCTACAACAAAATGTGAGAGCAGTATCATTAAGTTCTGGCTAACAGAACTTGTAAATGAATATCATCTAACCAATATATCCAGGCATTTCTTTCTCTTCTTCTACTTTTCTCAGTCTCTTCGTTCTCTCAACGAATTTCTCATAATGAGCTATTACTTCTTTCGATAAGCTTGGTGTGATTTTACTGAAAGCATTTTCAAAATCTTTTTTTGTAACTTCCTTTGCTTTTATATTTTCCCTCAAGGCATTCATCCCAGCTTCTCTAGCTAAAGCTTCCAGGTCAGCTCCACTAAACCCTTCTGTTCTTTTTGCCAAATCTTTCAGGTCAACGCCTTTTAAAGGCATATTCTTCGTGTGTATTTTCAAAATCTCAAGTCTAGTTTTTTCGTCAGGTGCTGGAACTAGAACAAATCTATCAATTCTTCCTGGCCTTAGCAAAGCAGGGTCAATAAGGTCTGGCCTGTTAGAGGCTGCGATGACAACAACCCCTTTCATCTCTTCTATTCCACTCATCTCTGTTAATAGCTGAGAAACAACTCTTTCTGTTGCCTCATGCATACCAAAGCCTCTCCTTGGTGTCAGAGCATCAATTTCGTCAAACATGATAATACTTGGGGCCACTTGCTTTGCTCTCCTGAACAGTTCTCTAATTCTTTGTTCTGATTCGCCAAACCATTTACTCATCAGTTCAGGACCCTTGACAGAAATGAAATTAGCACCGCTTTCATTCGCTACAGCTTTAGCTAAAAGAGTTTTACCACAACCTGGAGGGCCGTACAATAATATTCCTTTTGGCGGGCTGATTCCAATTCTTTCAAATGATTCAGGAGTTTTAAGTGGCCACTCAACCATTTCCTTGAGAGCTTGTTTCACGTCTTCTAAGCCACCCACATCCTCCCACTTAACCTTCGGCACCTCAACAAGGACTTCACGCATTGCAGAAGGTTCAACAATTCTCAAAGCATTTTCAAAATCATCTTTTTTAACAACTAGTTTTTCCACAACTTCTCTTGGTAATTCCTCCTCAGCCTTCCACTTTATCTCAGGTAAAACCCTTCTCAAGGCAGACATGGCAGCCTCTTTGCACAAAGCCATTATGTCTGCACCTACATAACCATAAGTGATATCAGCTAGCCAATTCAAATCAACACCTTTATCTAAAGGCATGTTTCTTGTATGAATTTTTAGAATCTCAAGTCTACCATTTCTATCAGGGACAGGAAATTCTATTTCTCTATCAAATCTTCCAGCTCTTCTCAAAGCAGGATCAACGAGGTTTGGAATGTTAGTTGCAGCAATAACTACTACCTTACCCCTTTTCTTTAGCCCGTCCATCAAGGTCAAGAGCTGAGAAACTGTCCTCTTCTCCACCTCTCCATGAACTTCTTCTCTTTTTGGAGCTATGGCATCTATCTCGTCGATAAAAATTATGCTTGGAGCATTTTTTTCCGCTTCTTCGAAAATCTTACGAAGGTTTTCTTCTGTTTTTCCGTACCACATCGAATAGATCTCAGGCCCGCTTATTGAATAAAAGTTGGCTCCAGACTCGTTAGCAACAGCCTTAGCAAGCAAAGTCTTCCCAGTCCCTGGCGGGCCATAGAGCAGTACACCGCGAGGTGCCTCTATGCCCAATCTTTCAAACAGTTCAGGATGTCTCAAAGGCAATTCGATCATTTCCCTAACTTTGTGAATAATTTCTTTGATTCCACCAACATCTTCATATGTTACAGTAGGAATCGCTCTTTCTTCCAACCTCATCGCTTCTGGTAACTCGTGAAGAATTTCCAAATCTGTTATATCCCCAATTCTTACTATGCCAGAAGGTTCTGTGCTAGTAACAACAAACCTTGTCTCACCAGGAAACGGTGTGAAAAACATCTCTTCAAAGTCCATTCCAAAGAATTCTTCCAGAAAGCTTCCTGTCTGTCTTCTTTTTCTAACAACAGGAGAAGGAATTATTATGTCTCCTTTTACTACCGGACGCATGTAGATGTTCTGTTTGATGAGGTTTGGAGAGATGTGGACTATTAGCCCTCTTTCAGCAGGAGCTAAGCAAACTTTTCTAGCTTCTTTTACTTCAGCT
Source organism: Candidatus Aenigmatarchaeota archaeon (assembly GCA_030017875.1). Classification (GTDB taxonomy): domain Archaea; phylum Aenigmatarchaeota; class Aenigmatarchaeia; order CG10238-14; family SCSR01; genus JASEGQ01. The sequence goes on along the minus strand of JASEGQ010000040.1, from coordinate 1,686 downwards.
TTTCTTATCTTTACGTATTCCCCTACTCCTGAGCTACAGTTCCTTCTTGTTATTCCGTCCATCCTTATGATATTCAAACCAACATCAGCAGGATAAGCTCTAACTGCTATGGCAGCAGTTTTTTTAGAGCCCTCTATCTCTAGAACATCCCCTTCTTTTACTCCGAGCTTTTGCATCGCGCTAGAGTCTAGTCTAACAATTCCTCTTCCTGCCTCTTCCCTTGCTGTTAGCTCGCCAACTTTTAATCTTAGCTCTTTCTCCTCCACACTATCCACCTATTCTGTTACATCTCTTCTACTTCTTTCTCAAAGAATTCATCTTCATCTAATAATACTTTGAAAGTTTTCCATATAACCTTATCGTGCCACTCCTTTAAAAACCTTGTAATCTTTTCAAATTCGTCTTCCGGAACTATGAATGAGCTCTGATCGACTTTTATGTGGGGCATCTCGTCCAAAAGGCCCTCTCTTCTATAAGTGTAAACCTTCTCTTTTTTTCCCGGTTTGCCAGCGCAAATTTCCTTTCTTATCATCTGCTTCCAGCCGTACAATCCTCTGAAGAATTTGTTCCTCTCGTAGTGGCTCTCAAATCTTCCAGACCTTACTGAAAAGCAGATGAGCACTGCTCTTTTCTCCTTCATTCTTCTCACTTTTTAGATTACTTAAACACTAACTAATAAGGAGAGAAGATATTTAAAGTTTACGGTCTCTTTTAGGATTATGGCTCAAGAAAAAGCTAGTGCAGATAGCATTCAAGATTTTTTGGAAAAAACAGAGGAATTTTGCGATCGAAAAATGAAGCTTGCTCTTTATATTGCTAAGGGTGAAGGGACAACAAATTATTGTTTACTCCTTGAAGCCGATCATGTCTTGTACGATAGGAGTTTTCCAACAGAGAAAAGGACTTTGGATGATTTAACACTATATTTTTATGTTCGGCATGCTGAGAGGTCAAGCCCACAAAAAGAGCGGGAGCATCATATAATGTTGTCTAATGACTTGGCAAAAAATTTCAGAGAGATGGGATATGATGTCGAAGAAGTGCCTGTTGTTGAGTTTCGTAGTAAATTGCCAAAGGAGATGTCAGACGAGGATCTCATTTATTTTTTAAAACTGGCACATATAAAAGGAGCTTTAAGTTAAATAGACGAAAGATAAGCTCTAGAAGAAATGTCTCTTAGTTATCTCCTTTATTCTTTTCTTTGTCTCTTCTCGAGAAGTTCCCCAATACTCTCCGAGCTTTTCTCCCACAAGGCTTGTGGTAATGATCTCGTTTGCTATCTCTCTAAAGTTCTCTACTGTACAACCGTAGCGAAAGCCGTCTACAAAAAGTCTTTCTTCTGTCCCAAATCGTCTGCTATATATACAAACGCTCTCATACTTTCCAAGGGGTATCTTAATTTCAAAGCGGTTTGTTTTAGCCTGTTCGTGGAGTCGTTCGATTTCCTCCCCAAGTTTTTTAAATTCGTCTTCAGACAAATCTCTTAGAGGAAGAACGAGTGCTTTTTCTACTGCTCTGTATACTATCCCATACTTGCTTCTATCACTTCTCCCGTCTCCGACGATTTCTGACATGTTAAAGAAATGGATATTAAAAATAAAAAATATTCTAGCATGAAAGGATCTGAGCAGATGAAAGAGAAATAGAAGAATGCAACTTATAAAATTAATTGCTTTTGTTTTACAG
>JASEGQ010000003.1 GCA_030017875.1 Candidatus Aenigmatarchaeota archaeon | reverse complement strand
GTACAATATAAAGAACAAATTTAAATAATAAACTATTTTCATTTCTCGATTCCATATTTCTCTTAATGTTACTACTATTTAAAAGCAACTTTTAATATTAACAGACTTCTAAACAGCTTTTCCAATACGATTGTTACAATAACTAAAGTTTTTCTGAATATTTCTTAATTGCATCAGAAAAAATATAGCCAAAGACTACTCCTACAGAAGAGATGAAATCCTCCTCTTCATATGCACTTGACAGACTCATTCCAACCCTTACACCTCTAAAGAACGAATAAACACTACTTTTTAATTTTTCATCACCCACCTCTTTTCCCAAATCCTCTAAAAGTTTATCGAGTAAGATTTTTCCTAATTTTTTATACATTCTTTCTCCTACTGTCAGATCCTTTTCTCCAGACACAATCTTAAGATGAACAGAAAAAGATTTAACCTTTCTTTACAACTATCCCTTTGCTCGTCACCTCAATAGGATAGATGTCAGTTCCGTGATCTGTTCTTCTCATCTTCCTTATCACTAGGCTTCTGGGAGTTCCTCCAGCCGCGTATTCCAAGTAGTGCATAACAATGACAGAATCAACAACAAATTCCTCAAAACCAAATCTAGATAAAGCCTTAGAATCTTCGGGGATTTCTCCGACTATCAGAGAAGTCACTCCATACTTTTTCAGTCTCATTAGCAGATCGAATATCTTAGCTCTCAGCTCTTCTGCGCTCGCTCCTCTCGAAGCCAAGGCAACTAAAGGCAAGCTATCTAGAACAAACCTAGAGGCATTAACCTCTTTTATCCTCTTGAAAATCTCAAAGTCGAGGTCATCAAAGGTCCTTGGAAAGATGTGCTCCACTACACACTTCTTCTGTCTTATGTAAGGCTCGAAGTCCATTCCGAATTGCATAGCCTCTGCCAGAATGTCTTCTGCTGGCTGTTCTAGAGTTATGTAGACTCCGTTCTGCCCGTTCCTTACTCCGTGCCAAACATACTGCAAGCAGAAGATTGTCTTGAGAGTGCCGGTGGTACCTGCTATGAGGTTTGTGGAGCCTTTAACAAAACCCCCTTGAATCAGTCTGTCAAGACCTTGGATGCCGGACTCTATTCTCTCTGTTTTGGGAATCATGCTTTCTAAATAAATTTCAATTTCTTAGGTAATAAATTTAAAATACAGGAAAAGATAATCTAGCTAAGCTTTCTTGGGTACTCAAAGAAATAAAAAGCTTACGGCGACTCTATTACTCCTGATATTCTTCCTGTTGTCTCATGATCAGTTCTTGTAGCAATGTCTGTGAATTTCACTATAACGTCAATCATGTAACAATCTCCTGGGGTTAGTGCTGGTGGAGATGTATCTGTAACATAAAATTTAACACTCGGTGCTCCTGACCTCAGGAGCCAGCTGGGCTCCCAGCTTGTGTTAGAGGCACTACCATAAGCATCACCAGCAGAGTAGAACGTCACGTTTGTAACGTTTATGTCTCCTGGCTTTGCTCTTGCCATAGAAATTGTTAATTGAGCATTACTTGCAAATTTTATGTCTGCCACACTGACTTCTCCCAACCCTGACATCTGCGTTCCTACCCATCTGCATGGCTTTGTCAGCCCCAGAGAATACAAGGCAGCCACTACGACTATCACTATCAGAATTGCCCATCCGTAAGTCATCAAGTACTCTAAAGCTGTTTGTCCTTTTTTCATACTATCCTCTTAAAATTTTTTTATTTTCCTTAAATATAAACTTAATTTTTAACTATTGCCGAGAATTCCTTGCTATAGCTAGAGCAGTTCACGTCAGGGTGCCGAACATCCCAGCTAACAAAAGCTTTGAGACAAAAAATACTGATAGGCCTACTGCAAGCAGAATGACGACAAACCTTATACCAGCACTCTCCTTTCCTGTTTCTATCAAGCCAAGGATGAGCCCCCCAAAAAATGTTGTTATTCCAATAGCTGCTATGGAGAACCAAAAAATTAAGTCTAAGGAAATAGTAGGTGGAGTGAATTTCACCGGCAACGAACCAACTCTCAAGCTTCCTATGTTAGATATCGCTCCTATTTTTACCATCATTGCTACGAGATGAGATGATATAGAATAAAGCAAAGGGGCACCAACTGATGCTGCGAAGAATATGAATATGACATACATTGTGACGTTTGCCCTTATCTCCTTTTTGATAGATTGAGTCTGCCTGACATCATTTGCAGTCTCGTCTAGCAGAGTAGCTAATTCTCCCCCAGACCTCAACCCTTCTGTTATCAGTTTTATCGTTCTTTCCAAAGTCTTCGAACCTATCCTCTTTGGAATTTCGGACAAAGCATCATCTATAGGTCTTCCTGCCAAAGCCTCCTTTGCTGCTTTTTTTATCTCAGTCTCTAATGGACCAAACTCTGGCCTTGCTGATAACAACAAAGCCCTGTCCGGAGTTATACCTGCCCTGATGTTTGCGGATATGAGCTGTAAAGCATCTGGAATTATCTGCTCAACAAAGTTGGCCTTCTTTTCAGCTAAGAGCAGTAAAAAAGCATGGAGAGAGATAAATACAACCGCGATGGATAGAGCAGAGATTAGCAAAAACAATAAAATTGAAATTCTTAAAAATATAAGAGAAACTAAGCCAACAGGGATTCCAATAACAAAACTTAGTGTTAGGGCAAGTCCTATGAAAACGTCTGGAAAAATGCTAACATCAGAGCATACCAATAACTTTTCTACATAGCTCTTGTATTTTCTAGGAGCAGCTCTTCCGATTCTCCTGTAAAATTTTTCAGCTCTCATCTAAACCTCCAGAGCAGGTCTTCTTATTTTTATCAGACCCATGAACATGAACTGGAAGAAAACTAGAAATGCGAGAATTAGGTAAAGAGTGATGTCTAGAGGCAAGATAAAGAAGCCTACAAAGGAAGAGAGAATGATTAAAAAGGTTATTCCAAGAGAGGGAACGATCACTGCCGACATCATGTATATCAAAGCCATAGGATTCAATTGAGCCCCATACCTTCTGATCTCTATTCTTTGTTCGTTTGCCATGCTGCTAACTATCTCCCTCAAAGTATTTCCTATGTCAGAACCTGCTCTGAGCGCATTGACCAACTGCCATATAACTCTTCTGAAATGAAGAGAAGGATTTCTGAAAGCCATGTTGTCCAAAGCTTCTATCTCAGGAACACCAGCATTTATTTCTTTAACCGTAGAATCAAATTCTTCTGATACAAGACCATAGCCTGCTTTTGAAACAGAGACTATAGAATTAAAGAGTGTTACACCAGAACGAACTTGAATGAGAAGATGTCTCAAAGCATAGAGCAGATCTTTTTCTAGAGATCTTACTTTTCTCATGATAAGGAGTTTTGGGTATGAGATAAGGTAGTAGAAAACAAAACCTGAGAAAAAAGCTGATATACAAAAAGCCGTAAAAACAAAACCTGCTGTCATCATCTTCGCAATTGATCCTAGAGATAAAAGCAGGATGAACAGAGTTGTGAAATAGAAGATGAGGCAAAAAAGAGCTATTCCTACGTATTCTCTTGGCCCAAAATCAAGCTTTGCTTGTTTGAGTTCTAGAAAAAGGGAGGGAAGAAGTCTTGTTAGATAGCTACTTATACCAAAAAGTTTTTTCGCAAATTTTGAAACAATGCTCAGTTTGAATGGTAAAAAAGGTATTAGCGTCCCAACTCCCTCGCAAATTCACCCAAAATTGTTCTGGGCGATTCGTTTTTGCTTATAGCTGTCAAAACCTTTTCAGGTTCAGTATAATATTCAGAAACAACCTTTCCTACAGTATTAACGGTGTTAACTTTATTTTTCAACATCCATTTTAGAATTTTCTCCTTACTTTCGATATCTTTTTTTATTTCTCGATCACTCATTCCAGTAAAAAGTCTGAGTGTGTCCATGACCCTTGTGCTTGGTCTGAAAGGAACTATCTTATCCTTATCAGCTATCCATCTGAACAAAACGTTCAGAGAAAGAGTTCCCCTTTCTGCTGGAACAATTTCAGCTACCTGAAAAGTTCTCCTTATTCCCTTTCTTCTGTCTCTGTGCATAACAGCGATTATGTGTAGAGCCTCTAGCATCGTTTCAGGCACGTTTATTGGTGGATTGATCATCCTTCTTACAGTCTGCTCAGCAGTGTCTGCATGCAGAGTTGCATAAACGCTATGGCCGGTGTGCATCGCCTCAAACAGAACTTCTGCTTCTCTTGCTCTTCTTATCTCTCCGACTATAACTCTGTCTGGCCTCATTCTCAAAGCGTTTATCATTAAATCGAGCATTGTTACCTCACCTTTTCCTTCTGGATTAGGCTCTCTAGTCGTCATCGGAACCCAGTGCAAAAAGTCAGGAAGCTGTATCTCCCTCGTGTCTTCTATGCTGATTACCCGATTGTTAGGAGGGATGAAGGCTGTTAGGACGTTAAGAAAAGAAGTTTTCCCGCTTCCAGTACCACCAGAAATTATTATGTTTAGTTCATACTGAATCGCAAGCCAGAGCAGAGCAGCAACCTCACTGCTTATTGTGTTGACTTCCATAAAATCAGTTATTGTCCATGGCCTTCTCGCAAACTTCCTTATACTTATCGTATTTCCTTTTGTCGAAATCGGAAAGAGAGTTGAATTAACTCTGTCTCCGGAAGTTAGCTGAGCATCCATCAAAGGATTTAGGCTTGTTATGCTTCTTCCAACTCTTCTTCCTATAAGAGAGGCATAGTTATAAATTTGAGTATCACTTTCGAGTTTGACGTTTGTTTTCAACCAACCAATCTTTCTGTGATAAACCCACAGAGGCTCTTGAGAGTTGTTGATAACTATGTCCTCAAGGTTCTCATCCCTCAAAAGAATCTCTATATCTCCCAATCCCAACATCTCGTGGACGAGGGTCCCTGCAAAAATCTCCTTTTCTTCTTTAGAAATATTTGGAAACTCCTTCTCTATTAACTCTAAGGACTTAGAAAAAAATCTCTGCTTAAGCTCTTCCATTATTCTTGGGTCGAGAATCTCTTGCGCCTTTACTCCAACCTCTGTAATAAGCTTTGTCCTTATGGCGTCAAGAACCGCAACAGTTGCCTCTTCAAACCTCGGAAGCACTAGCTCATATATAGGCACAAATTCCTCTGGCTTTTTAATTATATTTATTTGCGCTGGTACACCGTCTGCTTCTATTTTATAAGATTCTATAATCATTTTTTCTTCTCCCTAAGTTCTGGACTGCCGATAGCAGGATAAAAAATTTCCGCTAACCCATGATCCTCGAGAATTTTTGCCCAATTCTCAACAGTGTTCATGTCAACGTTGAACAACTTTGCTATCTTATCAAAAGAGATTCTTCCCTTTTCTTTTATGATGCTTAGAATCTTATCAACATCAGTCTCCATTATAGCCAAAAACTTCTTCTTTTCTTCAGTGCTCATGAGTTTTGCTATAGAGTTTAATATGTCCTCTCTTGAAACTATTCCAACAACTACATTTTTGTCATCAACAACTGGCAATCTTTTTATCCTGTGAACACCCATAAGAAAAATCGCTTTGTCCAAACTTTCGTTCTCATTTATAACAATAACATCCTTCTTCATTATTTTCTCTACTTTCGAAACACCTTTTGCTCTTAATGCTTTTATATCCTCGCTATTAACTGCGATCAACTCCTTTTTTCCTAGTGCTCGAAGTATGTCTGCTTCTGTAACAATTCCGACTATTCTCCTGCCTTTCACTACTGGCACGCCAGAAATTTTTTCTTCTGTAAGAATTTTTATGACATCAACGATTTTATCTTCTGGAGAAACTGTTATAACTCTTCTTGTCATAACATCTTTTAGTTTCATAAAACTCCTAATTCTAATTTTTCTTTTGTTTGTCTTATAATTATCTTATATCAGGAGCTGCTCCACACCATAGATTTGTGCATGAGTCAAGTAGCCATCTGTTTCATTATCTATCCTAAACCAATCTATTGTTAAGCCATTAACCCTATAGCTTGTATAGGTGTTGCTATCCCAGTATAGATGGTCAACAACTGTTTTGTTCGTGTTTATGGGAATGCCTAGATCGTAAAGAGTTTGCAAGTTGACAAAATGTTCTAAGCCAATGGTTTTGCCAGGAGCTAAGTTTTGATATTTTGCAGTCGTTGTCAAGCTACCCTCTAGCCTGTCTAGAAAACTTGCCCCTTGCACAGAAGGATGATAGTAACCATTTTGAATATCATCTTCAAGATTTTGTAAGTTCCACGTTGAATCAACCTGAAAAGTGTGATTGTTTTCATAAGGGCATCTTACTATTTTCTTGATGTACAGGCCGTTTGTCTTCAACGCGGTCAGAGGATCCTCAAAATTTTCTATAGAGACTATAACGCTTTTTTCAACAAACCTGTCAATTCTAACGTATCCTGTTTTTTCGCTGATGTTGATCGTCAGGTTTGTTTTGAATATAAGGTTAAAGCTATCATACGGCCTAACCTCCACTGGAGAAATGTTTAGAGATAGCTCGAACCCTGTCGCACTTGCAATATCTTGAATTCTTCTTGTCCAATTGTATATTGTGTTGTTGAGCATGAATGTGCTGACATCACCGTAGAGTGTACCGTTCTCCATCAATTCTTTTAATCTCGCAACAGAATCGTCTAGGGCATTTCCGCTTGTCGTCGTGTAGTTCACTGCAGAGAGTATTGCTCTCTTTCCAACAATTGTTATAGCCTTTTCTAAATCAGCCTCGGCATTTTTTTTAAATTGATTTATCATGTCCGAAACAACCTTGTCACTTACGTCCGAACCTAAGCTTCTGGAAAGGCTGTTGTAGATGATTATAACAACAGAAATAGCTATTATGAAGAGGATCGATGTTATGCTGTATATAATTCCTTTCCTCAAGCCCAAATCCTCACCTCAAGAATTGCAGGGCCCCAGAGCGTATATATGCCTGGGACGTAAAACGATTCAATTTTTATTTCTGATGTTATCTCCAAATCTATGGGATTTGTCGAACTTCCAGGCCTTCCTGAATTAAAGGGCATTATGACAAAATTCAATTTTTCTAGAAGCTCGAGTAATGCGAAGTCTAAAGCATCGTCCGTTATGTTGAGCTCATCTACTGTTACTGGCGTGGCATTGAAATTCGGTAGATTTTCCCCAACAGCAACATAAGTGAAGCCATCAGCTGTACCATCGTGATCTCTATCAAAATAAACAGTCACGTTTTTCCCTTGAACCTTGGAAAAAACGCCTGAGTAAGACGTGTAGGCTATGAGCCTGGCTGTGTATATGGCTCTATTCTTTGAAGAGCAGTTCGAACTTATGTTCGTTGGGCTGGCACCGAGAGTCATATTTACATAGTTTGTCTCACCAGAGCGCGCATAGCTAGCAGGAAACTTGATTATGTAAGGATCGCCGAGCCGTGTGTAGTCTGAGCTGTAGCTTGTAAGATTAAACACATTTTTCCATCCGTCAGTTGCTGAGTTGTTTATATATAAATTATTTGTCCAGTAGTCTGCAGAATAGGACGTTACTCCAATCTCATCGACAGTAAACTGCTGGGGGACAAAAAAGCTGCCGCTACAATTTTCAAATGGGTTTGTCTCGACTTTTATAGAAATTTCTCCATATCCGTATTGAGGTATGACAGGAGTGAAATTGAAAGATATGAAGGAATCTGGATAAAGGGTCGTGTTTGTTTCAGTTACGTTCACGGCTTGCCTAATCAGAGAAGCGTTAGCTATAGTTTGAGCAATGGTACGATAGATTTCTTCAAGTTGAGAAGCATTTCCACTGAAATAGTATGCCCCACCTCCACAGTTAGCTATTGCTTGCAAAGTCCAGTTAGCGTTTGTGCACTCAGAAACTGGGCCAAAGCCTATCGAATAGACAGTTGAGTTTAAATTCTCATGAACTCTGCAAGAAGACCAATTTGCGTTTTCCATCGCACACAGGCAATCAGTTCCCTCACAATCTTCTAAACCACCGAAGCATCCTGCTCCCCAGCCAAGCCAAAGTCCTTCATTGCCACGTGTTCCGTCTCTCGTACCTCTGCATTCATCAACACCACGAGTGCCGCATTGATGAGTCGGAATGCCATCTGACATAACAACAACATACTTCATCCTCGAAGCATTGCTTTGAGTGTTTAAGATATTATAAGCGTTGTTAATTGAGCAGCATATGCAAGTTCCACCCCTTGCCCAATAGCTGTCTATCTCGTTTATTAGGCTTGTTCTGTTGTCAGATAAATCGTGGTAGGTGACACGCCCTTTATACGGAGGGGATGTGTCACCGTAGAATGCGGACAAGCCAACTCTGTTTCCAGGAGTGCTCAAGATTATGTCTACAAATTCCTTATCCAGACACTTTGCCAAGCTTAGTCTTTTTGTATCATTGTCATAAAGTTTTGGATCATCGCAGCTTCTTTCCACACCCGTGTTTTCACTAGTCATATCCCAGTTCATACTTCCAGATAGATCTGTGACCAGAATCACATCAGCATTTCCAAGCTGAGTGAATGCTTCAATTCCAAACCTGAGAGGAACTGTAATCAAACTTATCTTATCGTAATTCAGCAGAGAAGATAGAGTGTCGTTGTCTATTGTTATCGTCTGTACAGCTTCACTTCCAGTAAAGTTGAAGACTGTTATGTTGCCTATGTTCAAAAATGTAGAATGGTTGCTAAGGAAGTGCAAGTATATACTCATAGAAGTTATGTTGCCGGGAACGTAAAAGGAGTCATAATGGTTTATAAATCCTTCGATTCCTGGGAAAAAATATCTGGTAGAGTTGCTGATTTGCTCACTCATCTGAGAAGTTGAATATTCAACTTTGACAAAGCCCCCTCCGATGTATTTCTTTGTCAAATCGCTGCCAGTAAAATTAATGTTAAAAACATTGTCTTCACCTTTTTTTATGCTGCTTAGGCAAGCAGGGTCTTCAATAATCCAAGAATCGACTGAAAAATCTCCAGGCGTTTTTACAAAATCTTTGCAGAAATTTCCGTTCACGTAAAGTGTGAAATTATCACCAAAGTTTGCTTCGATTTTAATGCTTGTTACGTTTGCGTCTGCCGGGATTTCTCTCATTATTGCTGTTATATTCCCCTGTCCTACAAAGCCACCGAAATATACAAAAGAGGATGTAGTCTTCCCCTTAATTTTTTCAAGAGAGGCTTTTGCCGAATAACCTTCTACTGGCCTGCCTACAGAGTAGCCAGAAACAACGACGCTAGACCTTGAAAGGAAATTTCTTTGAGGCAATGAGCTGCTCGATATCGTATCGCCGTTCATCAATATCTCATAGCCAAAATTTTCTTTTAGGGTCTTGTTGAGTATACTTTCGGTGATATTCCTTGCATATGAGATGTTCCCTTTTGCCCAAAAACTCCCTATAACGTCTAGAATTGTTTTGTTCAGATCTTCTTGAGTTATAATTCCCTCTTCTAGGTACTCTTTTATCGGAGAGAGATTTCTTGCATCCCTTATTCTTGTTTTTCTCATAAGTTCTGATACGTCTCGCGATAGATGATGTAAACGCTCATAGCTTACTTCTTGAGATATGATAAAGCTCATCGAAGAAATTACAACTATAAAAGTGAGCAACATCATAACAGCAATAACAGCTTCTAAGCTGAATGTAAATCCCTTTTTCATGCTATCTCCATAAAACAAAACTCATCACTCCCATCTCTCTTCTCTCGCCAAAATTTATTAGAGCATACCTGTTGATAGAAACAATAACCTCTGCGTTAGAAGGTTCGTTGCCTGCTGTTATTGCTCCTTCTGGAAAATTCCCCTGGGTTATATTCGTTATACTGACATAGAACTTGTATTCCCCTGTGCCTAGAAGTTTTCTCACCTTTTCAGCATCTATATTTCTAAACCTATCAATTTTTGAATAGTTCAAAATGTATTCATACTCTGCTAAACCAATCGACCTTATTTCATCCTCAGGTACTTCGTTCCAGTTTGATGGAAGGCCTTCGGTTCTTATCAGCACGTCTGAAATTCTCTGCACTTTTTTATCTAACAAGTTGATTTCGTACGACATTTTTATTTGATCAGTAACTCGATTTGCTGCGATAAGGGCGATCACAAAAGCCGTGACAAAAATAACTAAACTTACTATTAAGTCTACTGCAATTATTTGGCCTTTACTCAATTTTTATCAACCCTTCAACATTTTTTATAGTATTTTCTCCCTTTGTGAAATTCCCGCTCACATTCCTTGTAACTATTGGAAAAAAAGAAACAGCTCCTCTAACAGAAATTTCTATTCTCCCCTGAGCTGAATTCACAGAGACGTTGTAATCTAAATTCATTAGCTTATCTGGCAGAGTGTATTTTTTTGAATACCCTGAACCAGACTCGTAAGCAGTGTTTATCTGGCTCGCTACTTCATTTCCTATTCTCTCAGTTTCAAGCTCAATGCTCTTTTCATATGTCTGGGAGAGTTGAAGATATACAGCATGAGCGAAAAATGTCAGAAAGATGAGAAGAGTCATCAAAATCAAAACAAACTCTATTGTTATTTGAGCCTTAGAACGTGACGTTGACATATCCTTCCTGAGCCTCCACGATAATGTTATATGTGCCCTCGTTTACAGGAAGACTTCCGTTCAATTTACAAAGCGAAGTACTAGAAATATAGGTTGTTGTTGAATCTATCCTAATGCGATAGTATACTGTATGGTTATCAAATCCGGCACTGGTAACCCCAGATGGTATATAAGCTGAGAAGGTGAGTTTTGCAGGTCTTCCCTGAAAGCAAACTATATCTGATTTTTCTTTGAGGCTATTAACAAAGCTCTCCAGCTGAGAAATTCTTACTTGAATAGAAGCGTTTGTGTTGATGCTGAAAGAGTACCATAGCACTGCTGAGATTATAAGCGTTAAAACTGCGGATAAAATCAAATATTCAAGAGCAGCCTGAGATTTTTCCATACTTAATATTTGATTTTAGCCTAAAAAAATCATAGAATACAAAAGACGATGAACGAAGAACTGAAAAAGGTAGAGTTCTGACTGTCTTTCAAAATTATGTCAATTCTCCAATGTTCTCTCTGTGGGATTGGTATACCGCCATGGAGTGGGATTAGAATTTCCTCAACTTCATTCGGATCCAGGTATAGAGTTGAAAGGGTTACGTTTAACTTGGAATCTCTGTAGTAAAACTCTGCGTTGGAGAAGTCAACTCCAATGTTACCATCATTTCTTATCGAGATCTTAAAGAAATGGTTGCACTGCACGTCTGCTATAGATAGACTTATATCACTTCTTCCTTCTTTCGGTATAAGATGTTGCTCTCTCGGCATTGAAGACATCTCTGTTTTATTTTCAGTTTCATTTTCAGCTGATTCGTTAGAGGGGGTTGGGAACAGAGCTACTTTTGAGATTGCTTCTCCAAGATTGCTCATAGCCTCGCTGATTTTGGAGAAAACTTCTTTAGCAGACTCAGGAGTCGAAAAGATAAAAATAAGGATTATTGCGACTGCTGCGATGAGAAATAGAATTCTCTTTTCAGGATATTTCATAATAAAAATTTGATTTTATGAAAAAAAGTAGTTAAGTACGAGGTTTAGGATTCTTGGCTCTCTTTGAACTTCCGAAGAAGTTCTCGGAAAGTCTTGTAGCTGAAGCTACTGAACCTAAACTTCCCCCTTAACTACAAGATAATATACGCTTCAAAAGTTTAAAAAGATTTATGGTGTTCGTATCTTAGGATAGCCTAAAATACCCGCAATAAAAGTTCTACGGATTTGCATCAGCTGATTTTCCTAATTTTAACTGAAAGCAAAGAACAGCACGAGAAAATTTGTAAAAGCCAACTTGTCTAGTGAAGCCTATTCGCCTGCCGTACTCCTGGCTCTTACAACTAGCGCTTTTCATCAGCAGAATTAATCTCTAAATTTAAAAGAAATTCAAAAATATATTATGAAGAAATTCAAGTTTATTGATATTACTACATCTGACGTAGCTTTCGAGGCTTATGGCAAGGATTTAAACGAGCTATTTGCAAATTCTTCCTTAGCTATGTTTGAGGTGATGGTAAATACTAGAAAAATAAAACCAAAGGTTGAAAGAGAAGTAAAAGTGAGGGGAACTGATTTGCAGTCTCTGATGTTCAACTGGCTCAATGAGCTTTTGATTTTTTATGGAGCAGAAAATTTGGCATTCTCAAAATTTGAAGTAAAGATCGATAAAAAAAATCTTGAGCTGGAGGCAAAGTGTTATGGTGAAGAAATTAACCCAGAAAAACATGAAGCGAGAACAGAGGTCAAAGCAGCCACTATGCACAAGATGGAAATTGAGAAGAATGAGTTTTGGAGAGCTAGAGTAATTCTTGATATTTAGTGATCTGCTTGAGGAAATGCCCTAACTGTGGTGCAAAGCTGCAGTTTATTCTGAATGAATGGGTTTGTTTCGAGTGCGAATATCATAGTGAAAAACCGAAAGAAGTGGAAAAATCTTTCAGATGATGCAAGTTACGCGCATTTTTTTTGACAGACTTTCAAAAAGAGAAAAAGGAAGATTTAAAATATAACTACTTCTAGGTGAAAATTTATGAGTTTGAGAGAATTGGAAAACGAACTGATGGAAGAATTGCCTAAGAAAGTGGGTAATTTATCCTCAGATTGGAATCTATATTCTACTGTAACCCAAAGATTAAAAGAAATGGCTAGAACAGTTGCAAGTGATTTTGGATTCTATCCTTATGTAATTGTATGTAAGTTTGGGCCCCTTCCTGAGAGTAAGTGTGGTAACTATGGCATGACTGTTTTTGAAGATGATTTAGGTCACTTAATTCGGGCTGAGATTTATATCCCTCCTCAAATCATACAGAATGAAGAACTCACTAAGGCTTTCTTTGCACATGAATTTGCTGAATTAAGACTTGAAAGAGAGAAAAAAGAAAAATATAGGGAATATTCAGATATAGGAATTAAGTACGAAAATAATCTTGGAAAATTGAACAAAGACGAAATAGATAAATACTGGAAACTTCTTCAAGAATTTGAGTTTGGGGCAGATGATCTGGCTGAGGAAAAGGGATATAACATCTATGCACTGAATGTTTTTTTAATTAAAATAGAGAACTCTAAAAGTCCGACGTTATAACAATTTCCATATACACCATATATGCCTGATAATAAAGATATTGCGAGCACTTCAAATGGCCTACGGTTATTTTTATGTGCGCTTCCTCGAAAATAAGTACGGAAAAATGCATTTCAAGTAGTATTATAAGAAGCAAACTAAATTATTTCTCTATGATAAGTTTTCTTTCTTTTATGATAATTGTTACTTCCTCTCCAGGCTTAAAGGGAAAAGCTGAATCATCTGCTATAGAAGCTGGAATTGTTAGGTACAAAGTCTTAGCTTTTTTGTGTGGTATTAATGTTGTTTTAGCTTCAAGCGTCATGTATATAATTATTACAGTAATATTTAAATACTTTAAGTTACAATAATAATTACTGTAGTGAAAAAATGAAAATAATAAAAGAAATTTTGGAAGAAGCAAAGAATTTGTATTTGGAAGGAAATTCCATAAGAAAGGTTGCAAAGCTCATTCAAGAAAAATATGGAATTAAAATGAGCAAGGAAACTGTCCGAAGACATCTTTCAAAAGCTGTAAAATTACGAAATAAAAAAGAAGTGATGACAATGAAGAGAGGCAATCTTTTAGATGAAGCAAAAATTGTTGAGCTTTACACTAAAATGCTTCTTTCCATGAAACAGATTGCCAAATTATTCAATGCGAGTGCTTCGGGGATAAAGTGGATTCTACTTAAGAATGGAATCAAACCAAGAAGCAAAAGAGGAGGGCTAAAAATACGCATAGGTAAATACGAAAAACCTTCTTTTAACGGTACAAAAGTAGGGAGAGCTTATCTGATAGGAATAACATTGGGAGATTTAACTGTTAGAAGAAATTCTACATTCACAATTGAAGTAAACACAAGCACTACTCGTAAAACTATGATAAATCTCCTTGTCGACGTTTTTAAGGAATATAGTGATGGAGTTATATGTTCTACTGATGAGAAGAGAGGATTTAGATTTTGTGCATACTTAGATAAAAGTTTTGATTTCCTGCTTAAAGCCAAGGAAGATATAGAAATAATCAAAGAATTTAATGAAGAGGAATTTTTATCTTTTCTGGCAGGATTTTTTGATGCTGAAGGTAGTCTCATCAATAGAAAGCATAGAAATAGTAGGAGATGGGTAGCTAAAATAGGAAATACGAACAGAAGAATATTGGAAATAATAAAAAAATATCTCGAGAAAATCGGAATAATTTCGAATATATATCTCTATTCACGAAAAGGGAAACGTCATGATTATTTCAACAGGAGAATCATCAATAGGAAAGATTATTATGTCTTGGAAATTTCTCGTAAAAAAGATTGCATAAAATTACTCCAACTTCTACCTATTAAACATCCAGAAAAACTCGAGAGAAAAGAGTTGTTTTTAAATAACTTAAAAATTTAGCACTATCCTTTCATACACCCCAAAGGCAGGAGGCGAGAAACGCGCTTGCTTATTCCTGCTTCTTCTGTTACCCTTGCTACTTCGTCGATGTCTTTATATGCTTCTGGTGCTTCCTCTGCCATAACTCGCCAGCTCGCGGCTCTAGACAGGATTCCTTTTTGAGCAAGCCTCCTCGCTACTTCTTCCCCTTTCACTCCTCTTAACATTTTAGCCCTAGAGGAAACTCTCCCTGCACCATGTGCTGTGGAATAGAAAGTTTCCCTCGCAGTTTCTGCACCGACCAAAACATAGCTTGCAGTCCCGATTGAGCCGGGTATGAGTACGCACTGACCTACCTCTTGATGATCTTTTGGTATCTCTGGATGTTTTGGTGGAAAGGCACGTGTACTTCCCTTCCTATGGAGATATACTTTTACCTTCTTCCCATCAATCTCATGTTCCTCAATCTTTCCTATGTTATGTGCCACATCATAAACAACTTCTAATCCTATATCTTCCAATTTCATTCCCAAAACTTTTACAAAACTCTCTCTAACCCAATGCATTATCATATGTCTATTGCACCAAGCATAGTTTGCAGCTGCAGCCATACCAGAGAAGTAGTCTTCGCACTCCTTCGTTCCGGATGGAGCATAAACTAGCTCACGATCAGGCAACTTTCTTATCTCATCCCTAAACCTAGATTCTAAAATTCTCAAATAATCTGTGCAGACTTGATGACCAAATCCTCTGCTTCCCGTATGTATCATAACTGTTACCTGCCCTACCCTTTCAAGTCCAAAAACTTTTGCGACTTCTGGTAAAAATATCTTGTCGACAACTTGAATTTCGAGAAAATGATTTCCTGCTCCTAGAGTTCCAAGCTGTGGAGCTCCCCTTTTCTTCGCTTCGCTAGAGACTTTGCTTGCATCGGCTCCCTTCATGCAACCATTCTCTTCTAAATGCTCTAAATCTTTTTCAGTCCCATAACCTTTCTCAACAGCCCATCTTGCACCACTGACTAAAACCTCGTCTAATTCAGAAATGCTTAGCCTAATTTTTCCTTTCTCGCCTACACCAGAAGGAACATTCCTAAAAATAGCCTCTAGCAGTTCTCTGAGCTTCGGTTTTACTTGCTCTAATGTTAAATTTGTTCTTAGTAGTCTAACCCCACAGTTGATGTCAAATCCGATGCCACCAGGGCTTAGACCTCCTGTTTCGAAGTCAAGCGCAGCCACTCCGCCAATAGGAAATCCATAGCCAAAATGCATATCTGGCAGAGCTATGCTATGCTTGTAAATTCCTGGTAGAAATGTAACATTTGCTGCTTGCTCTACAGCTCCTTCTTCTACTTCCTTTAGAAGCTTATCCGATAAGAACAACCAAGCTGGCACTTTCATTCCTGGCTTAGCTTCTTTTGACAATTCCCACAAACAAGGACCAATTCTTTTTAATTTTTCTTTTAACCCTATTTTTATCACCTCTACAACCTAAGCACGCGCAGAACAAGCCTGCACGTACTCATTTCTGCAGTTTTACAGTGAGCACGCGCTTAAGTTTAATTTGATTTGTTCTTATTTAAATTTAACCTCTTGCAATTTTGAGCTTTTCAAGAACTTTTTCGATTGCAACCTTCATCTCATACCTTTTTTTCCATCGCTTCTATAACTCTTTCTTTTGCAATTTCCAAAGCAGCTTCCCTAGGCTTTATACTTTTCTCTTTTGCCCTCTTCAAAACAACCTTTGTGTTCTTCTTTATCTTTCTTTCAATCAGTCTAAACATCTTCTCCTGATCAAACCCTCTGTACTCGGCGTAAGAAGAAATCACTCCTCCTGCGTTAGCAACAAAATCAGGAACTACTAAAACTCCTTTTTTATAAAGCTCATTTTCTGCCTCTAGAGTTACAGGGATGTTCGCTGCTTCTACTAAAATTTTTGCTTTTACCTTCCCAACATTTTGCATTGTTATAGAATCAGAGAGAGCTGCAGGAATAAGTATGTCAACATCTAGTCCAAACAGTTCTTCATTTTTTAGAACAGTTCCTGGAGTATAGTTTATCACGCTTCCTATCTCTTTCTTAATTCTAATCAACTCTTCATAGCTTAGCCCATCTGGGTTGTAGATGCATCCTCTGCTATCGCTGACAGCAACAATTCTTGCTCCAAATTCTGATAGATGCTTGAAGACAAAGGTAGCTACATTTCCAAAACCTTCGATCGCAACTCTTGCTCCATTTACTTTAAGTCTTGCATGCTTGCACGCTATCAAAGTTGAATGAGCAACACCAAAACCTGTTGAACCCAACTCATGGGGCAAACCTCCCAAATCCTTTGGCTTACCTGTCGCTGCTTTTAAAGAGCCGTTTCCTTCGACAAACCATCTCATCTCTTCCTCCCCGGTTGCAACATCTGGAGCAGCTATGTACATTTTTGGGCAAACCAGCTTCAAGGCCTTTCCAAACTCTACAATCAAAGCCTTCTTCTGTTCTTTTGAAATACTTTTTGCATCTGCTATGATTCCTGATTTTGCTCCTCCAAAAGGCAAATCAGCTAAGGCAGTTTTCCACGTCATAGCTCTTGCTAAGCGAAAAACCTCTTCAACATCAACAGTAGGAGTCATCCTAATTCCTCCCTTGCCAGGCCCTCTGCTTAAATTATCGAGAACGAGAATTCCTTTTAGTCCAATTTTTGGATTATAAACTTCAATAACCTTTTCTGGTCCGAATTCGTCTACAAATTTTTCTAATTCCATGCTTTCATCCCTTACTCCAATCAGCTACAACAGGCTTCATGCAATGAATATAGTTATAAGCTTGTAAAGCTGCCTTAGCACCTTCTCCTGCAGAAATAACAATTTGCTTGAAGGGAGTATCAGTTAGATCCCCTGCTGCAAAAATTCCGGGGTGAATTTTATCGCTGTTTGGATAAAAAGTTTCACAATTTTTATTGATCATTACTTGATTTTGTTCATCTAATTTAACCAAGTCCTTTACAAAGTCTACTTTAGTCTCGTATCCTATCTCGATAAAAATTCCATCAACATCTATTTCCTTTTCCGTGTTGTTCAAAACGTTTTTCACAATTATTGACTTAACAAATTTTTCGCCCTTAATCTCTGTGACAATGCTGTTCAAAACAAATTCCACATTATCTTTTTCTTTAACTCTTTCAACCAGATACTCAAATCCTCTGAATTTGTCTCTTCTATGAATTAGGTAGAGTTTCCTTGCTATCTCGCTTCCGTAAAGAGCAGCGTCCAGAGCAGAGTTGCCTCCACCAACTACTGCAACTGTCTTATCTCTAAATACGGGTAAATCACAAGTAGCACAATAAGAAACTCCTTTTCCTAGAAACTCTTTTTCTCCTGGCACGTTTAGACTTCTGGGAGTTTTACCAAAAGTGAGAATCAAAGCTTTTGCTTCGTATTCATTCGTTTGGGTTTTAACAAAAAAACTTCTGCCCTTTTCTCTTATCTCTACCACTTCTTCAAAAATAATTTCAGCTCCTGATTTTATCGCTTGCTCCTGAAATCTTTGCATTAGCTCAAAGCCAGGAACTTCAAGAAACCCTGGGTAATTTTCAACTGAAGGAGTAATACTTGCCTGCCCTCCTATATCCTTTGTCAGAATCAGAGTTTTCATCTTTCTTCTAGCAGCATATATCCCAGCTGTCGAGCCAGCAGCTGCACCACCGATAATTATCACATCGTACATCTCATCACTTAATTTTCAACGCTTTTTTTATAGCATTTAGATTAAAGCCAACAATTATGTTGCCGTTAATATCTATGACTGGAACTCCCATCTGTCCAGATTTTTCTATCATTTCCTTTGCAGCTTCTTTATTGCTTGATACGTCTATCTCCTCGAATTCTATGTCATTCTGCTTAAAGAACTGCTTGGCCATCTGGCAATATGGGCAGTATTTCGTAGTATAGATTTTAACAACCATTTTAGTCAACTAAAATATATACTTAAATTTAATTTAAAAATATGACAATAAAACCAGAAGATTATCTTTTGCTCATGTTTTCTATGAAAGGTGTGGGGAAAAGAGTTGATTTAAAGCATGTAAAAGAAAAGCTTTCTCGAGACATAAAAAAGTTTTCTGACGAAGAAACCAAGAAGATAGTTGAAGGCTTGGTTGAGCAAGGACTTCTTGAAGAGGTTAAAGGATTATATGGGGTAACAGAAAGGGGGGGGAAATATTTCTCTGATAGAATTAAAGAAATAGAAGAAGGTTTGAGAAAGGTTAACGAGCCCTGGGTTATTGTTTACAAAGCAAAACAGTACTATCCAGTAGTTGCTGACACAATTTTCGAATTCTGTAAGAATAGATACGTCGGGTTTTACTGTCTTTTCACAGAGCAGAGATTTTTTAGAAGAGACTTCAGAGGAAAGAAGATAGTACTCAAAAGCCCAGAGGACTTGCTTTTTTTCGTTAACATTCATTATATCGACGTGATTCCTTGCGTGCATCGAATCGGTATAGAAAGGCCTGACTGGCTTGTTGTAGACATAGACCCTGGACCAAGAGTTAGCTTCGAAAAAACAAAGGAAGTTGCAAGAATAACTTTCAAAATATTTGAAAAGTTGAATTTAAATCCGGCTTTGAAATTTTCTGGTTCCCGTGGCTTTCAGGTCTGGTCTTTGATTAAAGAATTCAAGATGCCAGAAGAATATCAGCCATTGGTTTTAAGAAAGGCTAAAAGAGAGAGGAGCTATTTTTCTCTATTCGCAGATTTTGTCAGAACAATTCAAAGAGAGGTCGACAAAGAGATTCCGAGATTAACGACCTCCGAAACTTTAGGCAAGGAGGAGAGAGAAGACAAGATTCTACTTGATTCTGCAAGCATGAAGCCTTTAGGGCTTGTTCGTGCTCCGTATAGTGTGCATAGCAAAACTGGCTTGGTTTCCATGCCCCTATTGATAAAAGAATTGAAAGATTTCGAACCAGAAGATGCTACAACAGAAAAGGCCATAGAAAGGTATAAGAAAAAAGGGAATGAGTTTATTTTAAAAGAGTCAGACCCTTCAAAGTTAATTCGGCTACTGGTTTAAGAAACGAATATTTCTATAGAATGTAAAATTATTATTATGCCTATTAGCACAGCTCCTTATAGAAGAAAGTATGCCCACACAAAATCAAGAGGAAGAGAAGCAACAGTTAGTTGTGGGGTTTGTGGTAGAGAGGTTCCTAGATACAAGACCTTTACAGTAACAAAAGGCCTAAGGATCACAGACCCATTGATTCTTCAGCAAGTAGACAAGAGGTTCATTCACATGATGAGAAGCAGGATGAGACTATGCCCGAGCTGTGCTCGCTTCTGGGGGATTGCTCAGCCAGGGAAGAGTGTAAGAAAAAAACACATGCGATAAAAATGCTTGAAAGTTTAAAAAAATACAAAGGGATTTTGTATAAAAAATTTATCGCGAAAAAAGAGTTGGAGCTGCCAGAGCTTGTTTTCAAAAGACCTGAAAAAATAGCTGAGCTGCCTATCACTAAGGATATAACAAAAATCAACATCACCCATCCCTTGATAGAGCCATTTGCCTATGCACAGATAAGGTGGGATGCAGAAACAAAAATGTTGACCTACAATGTGATCGAGCCTGAGCTGACAGAAGAGGAAAAGAAGATTTTGGACAAAGTCTCGGATGCTTTAATAGAATTGATAGAGGTCGAGTTAACAGCCATAAAAGACAGGGAAAAAGCCATAGAGTACATGGAAAAAAATATTGCAAAAATAAACAAAGAGTTTGGGTTGAGACTAAGCCAGCTTTCTTACGTAAAACTGATGTACTATATCTATAGAAATTTTATTGGGCTCAACGAGATAGAGCCTCTGCTGCAAGACCCCAACATCGAGGACATAAGCTGTGACGGAATCAACACGCCAGTATACGTCGTCCACAGGAAGTTTGGCTCACTCAAAACAAACATAGCCTATAAAAGAGTTGAAGACCTGAGAGAGTTTGTCATAAAGCTCGCTGAAAGGTGTAGTCGCTACGTAAGCTATGCAGAGCCCATACTCGCAGGAACCTTACCAGACGGCTCAAGAGTTTCTGCAACTTTGGCAGGAGACGTTGCAACTCGCGGTCCTGTTTTTACCATCAGGAAATTCACAGAAAAGCCCATATCACCAGTAGAGCAGATAGAACTCGGAACAGCTTCTGCTGAGCTCTTAGCTTATCTCTGGTATCTGATCGAGCACAAAGCTTCTATTCTAGTAGTCGGAGGAACAGCAACAGGAAAGACCTCTTTTCTTAACACTCTATGCATGTTCATCCAGCCCGAGGCAAAAATTGTTTCTATAGAAGACACAAGAGAGATAAAAATTCCTCATGAGCACTGGGTTCCTGCTTTGGCTAGAGTTGGTTTTGGCATTCCGATGCCAACAGGCGAGAAGTACGGTGAAGTAACACTTTTTGATCTTTTGAAAGAGAGTTTTAGACAAAACCCTGATTATGTTATTGTCGGAGAGACGAGAGGAGCAGAAGCGTGTGTGATGTTCCAGGGAATGTCTAGCGGGCATCCTAGCTTAAGCACTTTCCATGCTGGCAGCGTTGACACTGTGATAAAAAGGCTCACAACTCCGCCTATAGAGCTTTCACCAACACTTATAGAAGCTTTGGACTCTATAGTTATAATGATCCATGCAAAAGAGAGGGGTGAGTCTGCTAGAAGGATAAAAGAAGTAGTTGAGATAGAATCTGTTGACCCAAAAACCGGGGAGGTAAAAACAAATCTAGTTTTTAGATGGAACCCTGCTAGTGATAGTTACGAGAAGGTTTACGATAGTATAAAATTAAAAAAGATAGTCACAGAGAGAGGAGGAAGGTTAGAAGATGCTCTGGCTGAGGTGGAGAGAAGAAAAAGGATTTTGGAACTGATGAGAGAGAGGGGAATAAGAGATTTTCTAGAAGTCACCAAGTTTATAAACCAGTATTACAAAGAGCCGAAGAGTGTACACGAGATGCTTAAGACAAGGGTCGAAGCAAGGAGATTGGAAATAAAGGAAATGAGGAAAAAGGTTATTCCATTCCTTCAGTTCTTGGGATTTAAATTCTTAAGGGAAGGCTAATGGTTTTGAGTTATAAAGGATTGGCAACACTTTTGTTCGGAGGAATCGTAGACAGGTATGGAGATGCATTCTCTTTCGTCAAGGAGAGCTTGCCAAAGGCTGACATAAAAATAACTTTCAGAAGCTATATGAGCATGGTTTTCCTTTCCTCAGCCATAGCTTACTTCTTAGCTCTAATCACTACTTACATCATTTTTACAACTGTTGTTCCTATTTTAGGAATTGCTCTAGCCCTTTACCTAACTTTTATCCCGCTTTTAATGTCATTAACTATTTTCTTTTCTCTCTGTTTCTCTCCTTATCAGAGGATGCTCTCAAAAAGGAGGAACATCGAGACAAACTTACCTTTTGTTTTGACTCACATGGGAGCGATTGCTGAATCTGGAGTTCCTCCTTCGGTCATTTTCAGGCTGATAGGAGAATTCGAAGAATATGGAGAAGTTGCAAAAGAGATGAAAAAAATTACGAGAAATATGGACACTTTTGGTATAGACCCCTTGACTGCTGTAAAAGAGGTTGCGAAGCACACGGCTTCGGACGATCTCAAACAAGTTTTGCTCGGTTTTGTGACGACGACAGAATCGGGCGGGGACCTAACAGCATTTTTAAGAAATGCTGGACAAAGGGCACTGTTCGAATGGAGAATGAAAAGGGAGAGATTCGTACAACAGCTAACCACTTACGCAGAATTTTACACAGGCTTGTTCATCGCCGCTCCTCTTTTCATAATTTCTCTCTTTGCAGTGATGCACATGATATCCGGAACTGTAGGAGGTTATGACATTCTAGAACTAATGAAACTGAGCATCTATGGCGTTATCCCTGTAGTTAACACTGCTTTCGTACTGGTAGTAAAGGGGATCGAGGTCGAGATCTGATGGGAAGAAAGCTAATCTTTCTTTTATGTTTGAGCGCATCCATAGCAGGTCTTATACTTTATGCAAATTTCACTATCTTCTCTGAGGAACCAAACATTTTTGCAACCCTCAACGTTATAGCGATACTGATTTTTGCTCTTCCGATCATTTTGATGAAATACAAGGAATACAGCAGAGTTAAGGAATTGGAAAGGATGTTTCCAGTCTTTCTCAGAGATTTTGTTGAGAGCGTGAGAAGTGGGATGACAATTTCACAAGCCTTTAAGTCTGTTTCCCTAAACGACTACAAGGCCTTGAGCTATTATGTTAAAAAAATGGCTGCACAAATGGACTGGGGAATTGCGATAGAAAAAGTTTTGCTCAGATTCTCAAAAGAGAGTAAGTCGAAATTGATCGGAAGGGTCATCTCTTCTGTCATAGAGAGCCATAAGTTTGGAGGAAATCTCACAAACACTCTGGAGGCTTTGGGAAACACCGCTCTAGAGATTGAAAAATTAAGAGCAGAGAGAAGACTCTATCTGCAGTCCCAATTGATGACAGGTTACACAATTTATTTTGTTTTTCTTGCCGTCATAATTATATTACAAAAATTTTTGATCCCAAGCTTTGCTCAAACAGGAGAGGTCGGGCTTCCTATTTCTCAACCACAAATGATAGAGGAATACAAAAGTATCTTTAGGAATTTGATAATGATTCAAGGATTCTTTGCTGGTTTGGTTGTAGGGAAGATTGCAGAGGGAGCTATGATCGCAGGGATAAAGCACAGCATTGTCATGACATTTGCCGGAATTGTGACCTACACGCTAGTTGCTTAGAGAACTTCACTCCTCGAGGCTTCGTCATAAACCCCATACTTTGTGCAGTTGTTGTTAACTCTTATTACGTCATAGTTACTCGAAACAGAGATATTAAAAGAAGCCAATTCTCTCGGTGTGAGTGTGAGATTCGCGAGACTACAAACAACAGTTGTACTGTCAGAGAGACAGAGGTCTGTTTTTTGAGTTGTGAAATTTGTGTAGAGTATTTGTAGAGAGATTTCTCCGAGAGTTATCGATCCTGTGTTCTCGATTTTTCCTGAAAGATAGGAAGTAGTAGAATTGTACACCAAATCTCTAAGAGAAATTCCTCCGTGAGAGCATGTCAGCTGTTGCATCGCTTCTTCTTCAACCCTCTCAGAGGTTTTTTTGGTAAAACCTGTCATCCATACGTTAAGAACTGCAGCGATCACTACACCAAAGGCTATCAATAGAACTGTTGCGATCAATGGGGATATACCTTTTACTGACATGCCGACTCTTTTGTGACAGTTGGGCAATGGGTTGTTATAGCTATCTTATCATACGGCCATGTCGCATTGGTAACTGTATAGCCTTTATAGGTATTACCAGGTAGATTATCGGGTAAAGGATAACTAGATACATTAACCCCTCTGAAGGCAAAGAGTGTTAGATTTCTGAGCTCAGCATTATACCTGTTGTACAAGATCAAGCTTATGTTTGCGTGGTCTGTCGAATTGACTTTGCTGCAAGAATAGATATCAAAATCTGCGAATAGGCATTCTGTGGTGACATTTTCAGTTGGTGGCAAAGACACTTTAACAAATGTTGATGCCCAATAGGTTAGGACAGTGGCGATAGCCATTGTTGCCGCGATTAGCAGGACAGCTGCTACAAGCGGCGAGACACCTTTTTCCATATCCTCCACACTTAAATTTTCTTTTCTATTAATAAATATTTACTCTCCAATCAGATATTAATTTGATGGGAAAAGCTCAGGCACCTTTGATTCAGTATCTCTTAACAATTTTGCTTGGAATAATAGTTGTCGTGAGCGTTATCGCCATCCTTTTCACTCTTCATGCAGGCTTTCTGAGAAATGAGATAAGACAAGGCCTAAGGCAGATAGCGACCCAAACCTCTGACTCTATAGTCAAACTTTTCGAAACAGCAAAAAACTCTAAGACGATGCCAAGTAACTACTCGAGTGTGCTGATAAGTGAAGTTGACCTTAATCTGCCAGCCAGAGTTTCAAACAGAAATTATGAGATTTTTTTGGTAGCTTCGAGCCCTATTTGGCAAACTGTTGAGAATCTCACTGTTGATGGTCAAAGCATTAGCACAATAGAAATTAATCCTGGAGTTAAGATAATTGCAAGAACAACCCAAGAACCTATAGAAAGTATTGAGCATGACATCCTTAACATAGGTATTGGGGTGCAAGGAAGGAGCGAGAATGGAGGAAAGCTTAGATATTATCGCTATAACATCAATGGAACAATACACGATAAAATCATTTTGGGTGAGGCAGACATCCTGATCGATATAGAAAGTGTTGTTTAATGCCTTCGATGATAGATTTCACAGTTGCTGTCGGGATCTTTATTGTTTTCATTGCTATTCTTATTTCTTATTTGTTAAACTATTTGACGAGTTATTCCGGATTGCTGACAACTTCAGAGCTAAGAAGCGCTGCTTATAATGCCTTCATTGTTTTGTTTGGAAGCAAGGGTATACCAGAAAAATGGGAGGAAAAAAATTATACTCCTGTTCAGGTCGGCTTGATGACAGACCTGCATAGAATACCAATAATTGTAACAGAGACTAATGGAACAGATAGGGGTGATGTAATTATTAATGTCACACTATCTTTTGATGCAGAGTGTGAGAATAAAGCATGGAACTCAACGATAAGGGTCTATGAAGGTGAGAGTGAAATACCAAGCCAGCTATACAACCAAAGCTTCTGCACAGCTGATTACATTAACAGATCTGATTTGGTTTTCAACAGCAGCTTTTCAGCAAATCAAAGCAAAACCTTTTTCGTCTATTTTTCAAATGACAAATCAATTGCTCCGCCAAATTATTCTCTACCGTTTACTGCACAGACTAACTTTACAATTCAAATTTATCCGGAAGAAGTTCTACCAGTGATCTCTATCTCTAAACTATTGGCTCTGAGAAATTTAAGCTATGAAGAAGTCGCTCGTACGCTAGGCAGGTATAGATTTAACATCGAGATAAGTGAGAGATGATCTTTTATTTTCAGTAAAAATATCTTCTAACCGCTTACCATTGAATTTAAACTATCTTCTCTCGAATTATTAGTTTGCTATGCCAGCTATCGTAAGTGCTAAAAAGAATATCTCTTAAAACAAAAATTAAATAATGAACAAGGGGGTTCTGCAAACTCTTGAAGCAGTAATTGCTATTTTAATGACACTTACATTTTTTGTTATCTTCTTTGCTCCTCGTGAAGGATTGCCAGAGTTTGAAACAATAAGCTGGAAGTTGAGAGGATTTAATGCTCTAAAGATCTTGGACAAAAACAATGAGTTAAGACAGTATGCTATGGCAAACAACACTCAGGCTATAAAAGAAAGGTTGCAATACCTTTTGCCTTCGAATTTGAATTATGAAGTTGTGATCTGCGAGCAGAGCTGTCCGAATCCGAACATAGAAGCAGAGAAACTCGCTTCTGTTAATTACATCATCGCCGGCAACCTCACAAGCATTAGGCCTATACTGATCGTTTTGTACGTGTGGTAGTATGGGAAAGGGACAGATGTTTTTGATAATTGCAATAGTCGCGGTCATAGCTCTTGCTCTAATAAAAACTAGCTTGAGCACTTATCAAATTCTTGAGAAAAAGAGATATCTAGAAGCAGGCTTAGAGAGACTAGAGTTCCAAAACGCTAGGGAGGAGTTGCTAAGAACAATAGAATATTCTGTTTACCAGAAGGAAAATATAACAAAGAGCGTTGAGGATTTTATCAAATTCGCAAGAAGCTATTTCAAGACTAAAACAATCGACCTGAACGGATTAGCTGCTGAATTGATTCTTCCTAACGTCACTGCTGAAACCAACACGAGCCTGAACGTTACAATTTTAAATCTATTAGGAATTGAGATCCAAAATCTAAATCTGACTTTTAGTTATGACAACTCTACAAGAAACTTTGTAGCCATTAGAGATGGTGAAACCGTAGAGACTAGCTTTATTTTTAACACAAGCTCGAATGTAAATTATTCCTTATCGGTTTATTACCTAACGTCCTATGAGAATAGAACTGAGAATATCACCGTACCTGTAGAAATTGGAAAGAGTAAGTTCGTCGGGCTTTTTGACTTGAGACTAAAAAGTGATAGAGCAGAGCAAAGGGACATATTCACTGAAACTTATGTGTTAACATAGTTTCTTATTCAAGTATCTATTATTTCTGTCTCTAGAATAAAACTTAATTGAAATCAAAGCAAAATTTGAATAGAAGGACATGAAAGGAAAGGTTTGTTTAACCTTATTTTTGTTTTTCCTTAGTTTTCTCCTTCTCTTTTTTCACGGATATGAGACTGCAAAAGCAGGAACTGACGGCAACACTTGCAAAATAAAAGGCAAAGCACTTCATACTGACAGTGGTGCTTTGGTGTCTGCTGGCACAATAACTTTTATAGTCAAAGAAACTGGTGACAGAAATTCTACAACTTTTACAAATGGTTATTTTGATCTATATTGTCCACCTATTGATGTTTCTAGAAATAGGTTTACGATAGGTATAGTAGTTAACTCTAGCAATGGAAAAATGGGTTATAATCAATTGATCGTCGGCACTGGAAGCTATGCTCCACAAACTCAAGCCTGCTCGGCAAGACAATGGCATTTCAGAGGATACGCTGTTGACTCGGAAACTGGCAACCTTATTTCTCAAGGCAATGTAACGGTTGGTATAAAAGGTAAGAGCGAAACAAATAAAACAGGATTTTCGAATGGTGTTTGGGATATTTATTTCTCACCTTGTTTGATTTCTGGAGAGCTCTATACATTTCAATTCACTATAACTAGCGAGAACAAAAAATCTTACTTGTTCTTAAATCAAGTTGCAAAATAGCTATTTCATGCTCAAAGTATTGGCACTTATAGACAACAAACTTTCCTGTAGCCCAGGATAATGAGCTTGCTTCCGCAAAGAGGAAATATCATTATCATTGCAAGCATATGCTACTATGAAATGAGTTATTCTTATCAATATCCTTTTTAAACGCCAAATTTAAATCTAAAATAGGGATCTGAATGAACGAAATCTACATATACGCTGAAAAGTACAGGCCTGAAAAACTCAGTGAAGTCATAAATCAAAAGCACGTTCTCGAAAGAGTAAAGGCTTTTGTGAAAGAAAAAAACATTCCACACATGATTTTTGCTGGTCCCCCGGGAACTGGGAAAACTACTATTGCACTCTGCATTGCTCGTGAGCTTTACGGAAAGGAATGGAGAGCAAATGTTTTAGAGACAAATGCGTCGGATGAGCGCGGGATTGATACGATAAGACGCAAAGTGAAGGATTTTGCAAGGACGAGAACGATAAGCGATGTTGGTTATCGGATGATAATTCTGGATGAGGCTGATGCTTTAACAAGCGAAGCGCAACAAGCTTTAAGACGAACCATGGAAAGCTTCACTTCTGTTTCTAGGTTTTGCCTTATTTGCAACTACAGCAGTCGTATAATAGAGCCAATACAAAGCAGAGCAGCTGTTTTCCGTTTTAAGCAGTTGGGCGAGGCAGACATTAAAAAATTTATTAACAGAATTGCTTCAGGAGAAAAATTAAAAATAACAGACGATGGCATAAAAGCTATAATTTATTTATCAGAAGGAGATCTTAGAAAAGTTGCAAATTTGCTTCAAGCTTCTGCAGCTCTAGGAGAAAAAATTACAGAAGAGGTTGTTTATGATGTTGCCTCTAAGGCTAAGCCTACTGACGTGAAGGAAATGATCGAATATGCTCTGAAAGGAAATTTTGAAGATGCGAGGAAAAAACTTCAGGACATGCTCCTGAGGCAAGGATTGAGCGGAAGCGACATAATCTCAGAGATCCATAAACAAATCTATTCTTTGCAGATACCAGAAGAGGCAAAAGTTCGGCTAATAGAAAAATGTGGGGAGTTTGAGTTTAGATTGAGTGAAGGTGGCAATGAATTAATTCAACTTGAAAGCCTTTTAGCGCAGTTTTTATTGTTTAGCAAATCTAAAATTTAATTTTGACTTTTAGATGCTAATTTTACTAGCATAGTAATGCTTTTACTATTTCACAAAAGATTTAAAGAGCTTGGTTAAAGTAGATTTGTCTGTAGATATTGCATACGCCAGAATAATTGTAAGTGAAGCTATAAGAGATAAATTTAATCTTTTGTTTAAAATTCTTATTATTATGACTTTTGCAATAAAATATAAACCAAAAAGTCTAAAGGAATTTGTTAACCAAAAAGAATGTTTAGAAAAATTTCTAGCTTGGATTAAAAAATGGAAACCAGGAAGTAAAGCTCTGCTTTTCTATGGAATGCCAGGAGTTGGGAAGACTGCTTTGGTCGAAGCTTTTTCAGCAGAAAAAAATTTTGATCTGATCGAGATGAATGCTTCTGATTTTCGCTCTGCCTCGCAGATCGAAGATGTTTTGGGAAGATCGGTTATGCAAGCTCCTCTATTCAAGAAGTTTAAAATATTCTTAATTGATGAAGTGGACGGAATTGCTGGAAGGGAAGATCTGGGAGGAGTGGGAGCAATAATAAAAATAATAAAGAAATCTTTTTTCCCAATTGTGCTAACATGCAATAATCCTTATGACCCTAAGCTAAAAAGCCTAAGGCAATACTGCGATTTGGTTCAATTCAAAAAAATCCACGTTTGGGACATCGTTAAACGCTTAGAATACATATGCAGACAAGAAGGAATAAAAGCTGAAAAAGATCTTTTAAAACAAATAGCTAGCAGAAACGAAGGGGATCTGAGAGCAGCTATAAACGACTTGGAAACAATTTGCCGAGGAAAAAAAGAAATAACAGAAAAAGATTTAGAAGTTCTTGGCCAAAGAGAAAGGGAAACGAGCATATTCGACGCTTTAAAGATGATATTCAAAACTAATTCAGCGCTGGCTGCAAAACTTTCTATAAGTGGCGTTGATAAAGATCCTGATGAGATATTTTGGTGGATTGAAAATAACATTTCTAAAGAGTATGAAAAACCGGAAGAGATAGCAAAGGCTTTTGATGCTTTGAGTAAAGCTGATCTATTTAGGCAAAGGGTTTCTTCTAGGCAAAACTGGAAGCTAAAAGCTTACATGATAGACCTTATGACAGCTGGAATAGCAACAGCAAAAAAGGAGATGTACAGGAAGTTTACAAAATATCAATATCCCGAAAAACTTGTTATCCTGGGGAAAACAAAGGAGATAAGGGCTGAGGAGAAAAGAGTTTTTGATGCCTTAGCAAAGCGATTGCATTGCTCAACAAGAAAATTGAGAAAAGAGTTCTTGCCTTTTATAAAAGTTATTGTAAAAAATAAGAAAATGGCTCAGCAGTTAGCAAATTCTTTAAATCTTAGCAGCGAAGAGATGTCTATTGTTAAAAAATATTAGAAGTTCCTTTGAGCGAAGCTAAAATTCAAATTGAAGGATTCGATAAAATCAATTTCCGATCTTTCTTGGGGTTATAATTTCATATAAAATCTGCTTACGCATCATGCATAAGCCTCGTTATAATTTCTACTTTAATACAAGGTTGTCACAATAAATACTGCAAGTTTAAGTTTCTGCAGAAAACGAGAATAGATAGTGATGATATAAGATTATGGATTCTCTGGTAGTTTATTGAACTGGACGGAATCTGTTAACTATGGCATAAATGCTACTTTCTGGTTGAAATTGTAGGAAGCTTAAGCGGCAGTGATCGAACTATTCAATTTATTATAGGAGAATCTTGTGGCGACAACAAGCAATTTAGTAAATACATCTGAGAGTTGTTGATGATGGCACTCTACTAAAATTGGGTTTACTGTCAGTTCTGGTACTGCCTAAGATGTTATAGCGTAAATTTGTACGGTCTATTTGGGTTGATTGAAAATTTGGAAAGGCCTTCCAAACACATTAGAACTATAGAGAGCATAAGAACAAATTCTTTAGAAATTACAGCATACTTTGTAATAAATTAAATATTTCAGTAGGGACGTATAAGTTGACGTAACTACTTATAGCTCCTATGTATTTACTAAAGGTTACGTGTTAGCATAGGTTCCCATTCAATTACCGCCTATCAGAATAAAGAATAAAACTTTAATCGGAATCGAAGCAAATTAGTATATAGAGAGCAT
>JASEGQ010000039.1 GCA_030017875.1 Candidatus Aenigmatarchaeota archaeon | reverse complement strand
TAAAGAGTATTTATTTCAGATAACCTTCTTTTTGTAGCCACATTAGTAAAATGTTTCTAACTACATTCGGTACTACCAATTTAAAATTAACAAAAACTCCTTAATCAAAGAAGAACAAGAACTGTTAAAAGGATTTAATATAAAATCTTGGCTAAGATCCGCAAGAATATAAAACTCAAGATAATTCTGTAAAGGTTTATTAGGCTATAGAAGAAGAGAATTCAATTAAAAGTTTCTATAAAAATTTTACTTTCAATTCACAAAAAATTCTGAAGTTAACAAATGGCTCAAAATGATAAAACTTTACAAAATTTGGAAAAATTTCAAGAAGAGTGGCGTGCTAGTAATTTAGGGCAAGTTTTTTGACTTGTAGCCCCTCTTATGTTTTGGTAGCATTTGTCTTAGCGTTTCAAACTTGCATCCCAACCAAGTACACCAAACTCGTTTCATCTGGGTTGGTTCAACTTCAGCTCTCACATCATCATGCAAACCAACCAGTTGCGTTTCTGATTTTGGTGTAAGGCTTCTCAGCCTGCCTCTCGGCTCTTTAAGGGATGGAGGGAACTTCCTCAGTTTGCCCTTGAGAGCAAACCGAAGCTACCTTACTAGCTCGCCTATAGATTTTTAGCTCAAGAACTTATAAAGTTTTCCTTTTTCAAGTTTATTTTTTGCTCTGAGAAAATTAAATTATGAAAAAAATTGTTTTTGTTTCGACATTTGTTTTTGCTTTCCTTTTTTCTATAAGTTCTGTCTGTGCAGTTTCTTTTTCTGTCTCACCAATCTCGGCAGACGCAGGAACAACTCAAAGCCTAGTTTTTAATTTCACTCCTGATTCTGATTACGGTGTAAGTTTGATAACACTTTATGTTCCACCTTGTGATGAGGATGGCTGTAGTGCCTCACCATACTATGATGTGAACGAGAGCACAATATCTTCATCCCCGCCAGCAAGTACTACCACAATAAGCAAATACAACGGAAGAATATCAAATATAACTTGGCTTTGGAGTCCTCCTCAGTTTACTACTGTTAACTTGTCTTTTGATGTTTTAACAAACACACCAAGCCAAGACAGGGAAGACGAATGGAAAGCCTTTTACTTTGAAGTGAGGGGGATGCAGGCTAAAGAAAGTAAAAGTGGAACCGAACAAACCTCTTTTTATGTCCTGGCACCAAATCTTCAAATAACATCTAGCAGTGTTGATCCGCAATCAGTTGTTTTGAATTCTTCCTCTCCTAGTGCAACCATAAAAATTTCTGCTACTTTAGAAAATGTAAGAGATAATGAACATCATGGTAACGCTTATGACGTTGTTCTTAATTCTTCTGTAGACCCTGACTGGTATCCGGAGCCCACGTTAGAACCGAAGACATTTGCAAAGCTCGCATCTGGAGAATCCACATCTGCACAGTGGAGTCTAAACGCAGTTTTTGATCAAACTCTTCCGGGTAATTATGATGTTTCGATAAAAGCTACTGACAGAACAAATCAGTACAACACTATGGTAATAATTCCTCTATCTGTTAATTATTCAGAGGCTCCTTTAACCACTTGCACAAAATGCTATGTCAAAAGCTTGAGCTGTCCCTCTTCTGTGCAAGCCGGTTCAATTTTTGATGTAAGCTACGAGATAAACGCCACAAACAAATCCTATGAGATTCAAACTGTTTTATTGAACGGAACGCAAAAAGCGTGTGATTATACAGAAAATTATGATGCTTGTTCGATAAAAGCAAAGACAAAAACTCTTGTTGCCCCAGAAACTTGTGGTTTATACGTTCTTGAGCTTAAATGCTTTGCTTCAGATTCGAGCAGCAGCTCATATTGTGGATATGCTGATGATAGCAAAACGTGCGAAATAAACGTTACAGGCTGTGGTTTGGCTCCTGAGACTAAGTTAATACTATCAATTTACTCTCCTCAAGAGAATCAGGTTTTTGTAAGAGGAAACGCTCTTTTGTTAAAAGCAAGGCTAACGTATCAGAACGGCTCTATAGTGACAGGAGCAAACGTCAAGGCAAAATCTCCTTTCCTCGACTTGGATTTATTCGATGACAGCAATCACAACGATGATGCGGCGAACGACGGTGTATACGCAAATTCGATCTCATCATTGGAAATATCTCCTGGAAGCTATCCCATAAAACTTTCAGCAACAAAAGATTCTTATTATACGGAAAAAACCGTTAACATCACAGTCATTTCACAGCTCTCTGTTCTTCTACAAACTGATAAGAGCGAATACGTTAAAGGAGAAACTATAAGAATCAACGGAGGCGTTACAGATGCAAAGGGAGGTGCTGTTCAGAACGCACAAGTGTTAATCACGCTTAGAGCAGACACATGGAAATTTGAAAAACAGACAACAACAGACTCTTCTGGGAGATTTTCTTATGAGTATCCGATAGGATTTGGAGACCTAGAAGGTTTATGGGGCATCACTTCAGATGCAACTGATAGCTATGGGAATCAAGGAACGAATAAAGTTGTCGTAAAAGTAACTAACCCTCCTGGAATGGTTTACCATCTACAGTTTATTTCTCCACTCCCAGACATGAATTATCACAGGGGAGAAAATCTAACAATAAAAGTTCGAGTCACACAAGAGCAACCTGTAACAGGAGCAACAGTCACTTGCAAAACTCCTACTGGTTCTATTATAAGATTAGATGAAATAGGGAATGGGATTTACTCTAAAGAATATGAGATAAAATTCGAAGACCCTCTTGGGGTGTGGAGCATGAGCTGCCAAGCGATAAAGGAAGAGGTAGGAAAACTATTGCTTGGTGGAAATTTTGTTAATGTGATAATAGCTTCGATAAAGATTGGAATAGAAATAATAAAGCCAGAGAGCGAGACTTTAACATCTGGAGCGGTGGTTGAATTTTTCACAAGAGTTTTTTATCCCAACAATCAACCTGTTAGAGAGGCTATCGTAACCCTAATTTTTCAGGGTGAGACAGTTCCCATGAGTGAAAAAGAGGCTGGAGTGTACAGTGCGACTTATGCTGTCAAAGACCAAGGCCAGTTCAATGCCACAATAAAGGTGAGAGATTTGAATGGTAACACTGGAGAGGCTGAAAAGAGTTTTGTTGTTAAGCAAGACTTGATGAGTTGGCTTTTAACTTTCCTCAAATACTGGTGGTTAACGTTTTTCATCCTGTTGCCTTTGTTTGCATTCGCAGCTATAAAAGCAAAAGAGCCGAAAGAGAAGAAAATCGAAAAAGAAATTAAGAAATATGAGAAGGAGCTAAGACAGATAGAAGATATGCAAAGGGTAACTCAGCAAGAATACTTTACAAGAAAGATAGACGAGAAAACTTTTAAGACTATGATGGAGGATTTTGAGAAAAAGTCGATAGAGTTTCAGGTGAAGCTGAGAGATCTGAAGAAAGAACTGGAAAAATTAAAGTTGAGAAAAACTAAATGATATTTATGGTAATAAGAGTTCCAACTGGTATAAAAGGGTTTGACGAGCTTGTAGGTGGGGGTTTTATACCCTCTTCGGCTGTTATGATCGGTGGAAAGGCCGGAACCGGTAAAACACTTTTCTGTGCTCAGTTCTTGTACACAGGAGCGCTCTACTATAGAGAGCCTGGGATTTATGTCACGCTGGAGGAGAGGGTAGAGGACATAAGACAAGACATAAAGGACACGTTCGGCTGGAGTTTGGATGAACTAGAAAACAGAAGACTACTTTTTTGGCTACCCCTAAGGATAAGAAGAGTTTGGCACCCTACAGAGAAAAGAGAGGTTTTGAGCATGGGTTTCTATCAGATAACTCAAAAAATAATCGAAGCTATTGATAATGTTAGGGCTAAGAGGATTGTCATCGACCCTTTATCTGCTGTTGAGATGATGTACGAGGATAAGTACATGGTAAGGTCAGAGCTTGTTACACTGCTAGATGCCTTAAAGGAGAGAGGCGTTGTTACTCTGTTTGTCGCAGAGATTCCAGAAACTGAATCAGGACTAAGCAGGTCAGAGTTCCTCGAGTTTATAGCTGATGCTGTGATAAAGCTTGATTTTCTCTATCTAGCCAAAGAGTATCAAAGAACTATTACAATTAAAAAGATGAGGAGGAGTAAGCACTCTACTCTTATTCATCCTTTTTTGATAGGGCCTAACGGAATTGAAGTATTAAAGGTTTAATCTCTGCTTATAAACTTAGGAGATCTTATTCTTCTTTTGAAAAATCAGAAATTTTATACTTGAACTCAGAGTCAGACTTTATCTCTCCCCTTTCTTTTAAGATGTTTCGAGCCAAAAGCCAGAAAAGAGTTGCCAAAGCCTTCTTTCCTTTATTGTTTGCAGGAATTATCAGGTCGATGTCTCTAGTCTCATTGAAAGTGTCGCATACAGCAACTACAGGAACTTTCGCCTTTACAGCCTCTCTCAGAGCTTGATAGTCAACCAAAGGGTCAACAATAAAAACGACATCTGCCTCAAAAAAGTCCTTGTAAGCAACGTTGGTTAGGGTGCCTGGCATGAACCTTCCTGTTATTACCTTTGCTCCTATAACTTCTCCAAATTTTTTCATGCACTCAAAAGCAACCTGCTTTCTGCTCACAAGCAAAATCTTTTCACTTCTTGCTAGAAATTTTGCTGCTACTCTTATCCTTTCATCGATTTTCCTTAAGTTCAAAACTGTTAGGCCATCCTCCCTTATCTTATAGATAAA
>JASEGQ010000038.1 GCA_030017875.1 Candidatus Aenigmatarchaeota archaeon | reverse complement strand
CTCGAACCAGAGCCTTGCCCAAGGAGCAGAAAACCCTAACCCAATATTTAAGGCGAGACCATGTTTAAGTGTGACGGGTGTGGAAGGAGATACCGCAAGAAGGACATCGAAAAGCTCTATGTTTTGCTGTCCAATCCAAGCTTTGGCAACCCGAGCCCGAGGCCGAACGACACGTGTTTTGCAGCCTAAAATGCCTAGCGGATTTCATTCATCGAAGAGAATCATGAAGAGTAGAGACACAAATTTTCCACTTAAAGATGAAGACAGAATTGAAGTTGAAATAAAGGGAAAAACACTTTATAAAAAAAGCAAAAAGTGAAAAAGGATTTTGGAAGCAAAGGTTATTGGTTTGGGTGGCGTATCTTTTGTTAGGGGTTTGGATTGGCGAAGAAGCCTAGGGTTTTCGATAGGCTTGAGTGTAGGAACTGCGTTTTTAAGGGCGGAAGCTACTGCTGGAACCAATGCTCATACAATATTTGGCGAAAGCGGTACTAAGTTGTCTGCGTGTTTTGTCTGTTGCACCCTACGTGTTCAGATTCTTGTACGCATACTCTAAGGGTTCCTTCCATTTCTTCTTGAACTCTTGGAAGGCTTTCATGCCTTTTTCAGTCATCTCATACGCTGTTGCGCCTCTGCGTGCACACTTCGTTCCTGTCTCTTGCTCTTCTCCTCTAATGATGCCCAACTCGGATAACATGCCGAGCTGGTGATAGACCGTGCCCGCATATGCCTCAAAACTAAAACTGCTGATGCAAACCATGATCTTGTTCTCAGATTTAAGCAGCTTGCTTCAACACGTTACTTCGCTCTTTACAATCTAACTTTGGATTCAGGCTTGAGGCTCACAGAGGCGTTAAGGCTTTTCAACAGCCTAACAGAAAATGCGGTTGAAATTAAACGAAACCAAGTATCGAACCTACAAACATTGTATAGACTTCATAGAAAGAAAAATTCACAAATCAGCTTAGGTTCATATTTAGTCCATCAAAAAGGATTTAAGTTAAGTTTCTAAATCATTAGTTTAACATGGTGTAAGAAATGAAGAGGTACATAGCCTTAGCCTTGATAATCGGAATCTTGATAGGATTTGGAATAAACTTAGTATATTTCAAATTGACAGTAACAGAACCCGTTAAGTCATGGCATCATGTAACAAGTTTTATCTTGGCTTCGTGTAGAGAAGACATCGACATAGCAGAAGACATCTACATAGCCTATTCGTATCCAAATGTTTACAATACTACAGGCCCAAGCTTCACGGTTAAGGGAGAATTCTGGAGGATAAGATGGGAAACTCTTCCTTACTACAATCAGACAAAAACGTGGGATCCTCCTTATAATGTGACTGTCTACTATGGATCTGCACCTTCAGTCTTTATCATTTTTAAGGATGAAGAAGTTGCTGGTTTAATAGAAGTGCTTGAACCGAGCAAGTATAATGTCACTGATTATGGTAGACTTTCCAGTGGGGGTAAAATGTTATTCACGGCAATGAGGTTCATTCCAGTTAAGAGCCCCTACACACTTATGACGGGAAAAGGAACATATTACGTATCAGGTCGAGATATAACTGGATGCTTTAATTTTACAATTGAGGAATATTATTAGCTTGGTTCTGAATACCTCCCTAATAATCCAAACCAAGTTTCAAAAGAGTCTAAGCCGACAAAATTTGGGCCTAGCATGCGATTTAAGACGTGACAGAACTTGTGTGAAGTCTATCAAAGTGTTTTTTCAAAGGGTTCTCCAGCATTTCTTGAAGCTCACTGAGATTAAGATGAATTATAATTGGCCTCCCATCGTATACATCTATTATAAAATCGAGGTTGTTTCCATTAAAGGGCGGTGACCTTGCTCTATGAACAAACATGCTTCGATAGTCATAAATTATACCAATGATTCGATTAAATTCTTTGTCTAATGCCTCTTCGTTGTCTTTCAACCTGCAAATCACATCAGGGCAGCATTTTCCATCTTCTATGTAGCAGTTTTTCCAATCATAGCAATAAGGGAGCAATTTCTCATCTAGCGGCTGACTTTCCATATTTGAATACTCCTCGATACTACGATATTCTCTATGGGTTCTTCCCGCCTTCTTAAGGAGCACATATCCGGCTCTTTCTATGTATTTCGTTCTTCTTACATGAAATGATCTAATGAGTTTTATCTTTTCATTTTCCGTTAAATTGTCTTTAAAGAAAACAAGAAGATTCCTTTTAAGACCATATACGTTAATGTAATCCTTATACCATGTGTTCAGAACAGCTATTAAAGAATCGTAATCTACTATTTCACTGATCTTATTTTCTAGAGTTTCCCTATTCTGACGCACAACTAACCAGTCATGGAATGACAAATATTTATCACAGCTTAATCTTTCGAATATGGAAATCATCATTATGAACTTGAGAAAAGGATGCTGTGCGAAATTTTTTACAATATTGTAGAATCTGCAGATTTCAATTAGAAGCTCTACGTCCTCAGGTCTATCAAATCCATTGACGTATTCAATTAAGTTCGCTAGCGAGGAAAAAAATCTTTCAAGGCACTTTTGGGTTTCCTCAAGATATTTCTTGATTTCTTCATTTCGACGCCAAAGCAGCGTATCCTGAAGATTCGGAAAAATATCGTCTCTTATATCTTCAGTAGTCAACCCATCACCAGTATGCTCTATAACGCAGACTTTTTATATAATTATAATATATAATTATAAAAACAAAATAAAATAGGGGTATTTATTCTACATTGGGGGTTGCTTTATGATTTCTCTCAGAAGGGATGTCGGCTTTGACGAGCTATGGAAAGATCTAGGGGAATGTTACAGGTCTCTAAATATACGCTGTATAGCTGAAAAGGATGGAGACACTTGGAGAAACCTTATGGTGATTGGGTTGCTAAGCAGAAGGAGTGTGGATGATATGAGAAAGGAAACTGAACACGATTATTCATTCTTAAGGAGTTTGAAAATAGGTGAAATTGAAAAACTTGGCGTATTTTACGATGTTGCAGAAGCCCAGTATACTCCTACCTACATTGGAGACATGGAAACTGGTAGGATAACCCTAGCCAATCAACCTATTTATTTACGAGAAGGGTATGATAGACATTCTTTGTACTCAGATCCAAGGATAATTAGATTTGGAGAATATAGAGAATATCCGCACATAAATTATGAATTTTACTCTCGTGATAGTCCGATTATTAGCGAGGAGCTACGCAATAGAATTTTATCCCTCGGCTTTCTTTATGGTATTGATGAGCTAAGCCTCCAATGGTTAAAGATTTCTGTGACAGCGTTTACAATAAATTCCATCATTGTAATGCCTTTATACTTCAACGTAATTGATTCATTGGTACAAAGCGAAGGCGAATTTTGCATTAAATATAAGGCACACAAAATCTTACGACCTAAACTTAAAGTTTTACTCGCTTTAAGGAAGTATCAAGGAGAAAACAGATACTTAACTATAGAAAACAAATTCTTTAACCCTGAAGATATCTCTAGCCACGACGTGAATGAAGATTTTTCCATCTGTGAGGCAAGGTATACATTTAAAGCGTTACCAAGTTTAGATGACGAAGTATACTTCAGGATGATAAGTGAGCTAGGCGTGCTTTCTCATGAACGCAGAATTGTAAAAGAGTTAATGAAGAGAGCAGAATTTAAGGAGGAGTTCTTAAACTTTTTCACGAAATTCATAGATAGGGATAGGCTTAGAGACATACTTCAAGGTAAGGAGTACCTAAGCAAAAGCAAAATTGATCCCGCTATAGAATTT
This sequence comes from Candidatus Aenigmatarchaeota archaeon, assembly GCA_030017875.1. GTDB lineage: Archaea > Aenigmatarchaeota > Aenigmatarchaeia > CG10238-14 > SCSR01 > JASEGQ01. The sequence continues at coordinate 942 of JASEGQ010000038.1, read as the reverse complement.
CAAAGAGCAATATCATCCTTATTATCATTAATGGATTTTAAAAATATAGAACTCGGCGATACGAGACATGGAACAATAAAAAGAAGTGATGGAAGCCACGTTGGAGATGTTGATGTCATCGCTCAGGATGTTGAAACAAAGAGAATGTATGCAATACAATGCACAATTAGCCCGCCGGATGACCGCAAGATCGATGTTATCGCTAATATCACTAGTGAATTAAGAGTGCGAGGAGTGCCTGTTGAACCTTTAATTTTTGTTAGGGATTTCGCTACGCAAGTTAAGAAGAATGTACGAAGGGTAAGGGTAATTGACCTAGAGGATTTACTTCATGTTTTAAAATTATTACAAGAAGAAAATATTAAAGAAGCAAAAAGGATGTTGATAGAATATCTGCCATAGAGATTTTGCTTTAAACTTTTAAATATGCTTCAGAATGTTTTGGCGGTGGGTCTCAGGTGGAGGCAGTATCGAAGGTTATGCTACTACGACTTCTTTTTTAGCTAAACCCTCAACCATTAAGGGCACTATCTTACTAGCTTTAAGTATCTCCATAAAAAGCGGTTTTCCATTTTCATCAAAATGAACTATGATGTCGCCTATCTCCTCTGCGTGAGAAAGCTTGCCTTTCTCTTTAAGGACAATCGTTAAGACATCAGCATCTCCATCATACTTAATCTTATAAGTCATAACGCTCCCGCCTAACAGGATAAAAAGTAATGACAACTAAAAAGCCTTTTCTTTTCTCGTAAACAACCCTTAAAGCATGTTTGGAATCAATTAGTTTTACAGCAAAAAACTGGTTATCTCTTCTTTCAACATGCTCAGGGTTGATAACAACATCCACAACTTGACTTTCATCAATATGAAAACCATAACGTTTCAAAGAATCAAACTTCTCAAGTGCGTGCCTAGTAAACTTAACCTCTGAAACACTGGTCA
>JASEGQ010000037.1 GCA_030017875.1 Candidatus Aenigmatarchaeota archaeon | reverse complement strand
TCGTGGCATATGAAGTTCTGCTAGAGAAATAGAATATTTTTTGATTTTTTCATTTCTTTCCATTTTTGTTTAAAGTCTATTGTCTTCAGACTCCTACTCGACTTAACCTTAAATTTATAATGACGTTCGCACAATTTTATTTAAGGAACGAAATGGAGAAAAAATTTTGGACAACGCAGCAAGAAAGAGGAAAAAGAGATAATATCAAAACCAGAATGATCAGACCCGTTCTATGAACTTCATTCTTGTCAGTTCGTTCAGTACATCGCCTAAAACATTTATCATTTGAGCGTTTATTAAAACAACTCTAACAACAGAATAAAACTAATTAAGAATCAAAAATCAATTATTTTCTAGATAGAAATGAGAAATATAGCTAAGTTTTTATTAATTTTCTTCACATATCTTTCAATTTTGAATACGGCTAAAGCTCAGGAGTTTGACATCTCTGTTGTTGCAACTATTCTTGGTGTTCCCATAGAATACGCAAAGATGCCAGAGTTCCTCTACTTTGTCGTTTTACCTTTCATCTGCGTTTTTGCGGCTTTGTTTGGAATCTTGACTGAACTTAGACTTTTTAGAAGAGCTTACAAAATCAATTTTGTCATTTCTTTTGCTCTGACTTTCATGCTTCTAAGATTTGGGATTCTTCTTCTGTTGATCAACACTTTATACACGATTAGCGCTGCGTTTGCTGCAATAGCCTTTGCTGCCTTGTTTATAGTCGGAACTGGATTGTGGGTTTATGGAAGAAGCAGGGAATTTTATGGCGAATATTATAAAGCGTATCAGATATACGAAGAGCGGGCAGAGAAATTAGCTGGTGAGATAAAGGAGCTCGATGATGAAATAAAGAGAGAGACCGAACATTATGTTAGGGTTGAAGCAGAATATAGAAAGGCTGAAAGCGAAGGAAGATGGGCGGCTGCGAGTAGGCTAAGAGAAGAGCTAGCCAGAATAAGTGCAAATCTAGGAAGACTTCAGTCTTTGAGAGAACAGAAACGAAAAGAACATTTGGAAACTGTAAGACAGAGTGTCCCGTTACCAGAAAGAAAATAATATTTTGAAGATTAAGAGTAATGCCAAATCACATTTTAAAATAAAACTAAAAATAGTATTATGGTGCTCGAAAATATTTTGACTCTTTCGATTCAGGACCTAATCTACACCGCTATCTTACCTTTTGTAATAACCTTTGCAATCCTCTGGGGAGTTCTTGAAGCAATAAAACTTTTCAACAAAAAGGTAAACATCGTTCTTGCCCTGGCAATAACCCTTGTAGCAGCTTATAGCGGTCTCTTCACCTTGCTCTCAAACTATTTCCTCCAGTTCGGAGCTTTATTTGGTGTGGCTACCTTCGTAATAGTCTTTGTCGTAGGAGTAATAGCCTGGGCTGCTGGAAGGGGAAGAGAGTTTTATTACGAGAGCCTTAGGCCAGAAGAGAAGTCAAAAAAGATTGGTGAGAGAATTGAAAAGTTATACAAAGAGATGAAGAAAGCAAGAGATAGAGGCGATGAGGGAAAGATGCGTGCTCTGGCTGAGGAGATAAGAAGGCTTGAGTTAGAGAGAGAGGTTGCGAGAAGAGGGCTTTAAATTTTTAGTAAACAAATTTGAATTGAGAGAATGCCTGATATATTTGCACCGCTCATACAAAATCTGATCAGCTTCGGTTTTTACAATCTGCTTATCTGGATGCTGGCTCTGGCTATCATGTATGCTATTTTAAAAAAATCCAAGATCTTAGGGGAGTCTCCATTTATAAACGGTGTAGTTGCCCTAGCGATAGCATTTTTCATTTTTGCATTTCCTGTCCTAACCGGAGTTAGCTTAACCCTTCCTACTGCAGCTTTCTTCACACAAACGACTGTTATTCTACTGTTTTTTATTGTTGGTTTTATAATGGCTAGCCTTTTCTATCCTGATCTTCCAAAATTTTTGATAGAGCAGTTTACAAGAAGAACGACTCTTTGGGCTCTTGTCGCTTTGGGTATCGGTTTGTTTATAACCAGCGGCTTAGTCGGAACTTTCTGGTTCGGTATAGCACCAACACAGGGAGCCGGAGGAGTACCAACAGATATCATTATAATCGTAACAGGAGTAATATTATTTATAGTAGTTTTGATGATCGCTGCCTCGATCGCAGCCGGAAGGGAATAAAGTGGTAGACCCATTCACACTAACAATTGAAAAATTGAAGGGAACAGGATTCTTTGAATTTTTGCTGCCGTTTATGCTAACAGCTGCTATTTTTTACGGTCTGCTGAGAAAATCCAAAATCTTTGGAGAGCCTGAAAGAAATGTCGCTGTAAATGCTATAGTTGGTTTGACAGCAGCTTTCATGGTCTGGTCTTATCCTGTACTGGCCGGAGTAAGTTTTGTAGACAAGTTTCCTACTTTTTTTGCCCAGGCAATGAGTGCGATGCTTGTTGTAATGGTCGGATTGTTGATCACAAGCATGTTCGTGCCACCAGACTTGCCAAGTAAAATTATGGAGAAAATTGGTGGGAGATTGTGGATAATTTTGGTCTTCGGAATACTGGTAGGAAGTGGAATTCTTGTATCCAGTGGTCTGATAAATGTTTTTTTCCCTACCGGAATTATACTCGCAGGCATTCCAGAAGATGTGGTTATGACAGTAGGTGTTATAGCTCTTTTTTTCATAACCATAATAATAATGGTTTGGGGAGGAGGTAAGACATAAATGGTCGATGGAGGATTTATTGGCTGGGTAGAGTTTCTCAAGAACATTGGAATCTTTGAGTTCTATTTGCCATTTGTTATTCTCTTCGCTTTGCTGTTTGGCTTACTAGAAAAATCTAAAATTTTTGGGGAAAAGGGAAGAAGGGCTAACATCATTATTTCACTTGCTGCAGCTTTTTTCATAATGGCTTACACCCCTGTGGGCCTAACTCTGACTCAGTTCTTTGCTTCATTTTTCACACAGACTGCTGTAGCTCTTGTAGCTATACTTGTTATTGTGATGATAGTTTACTTGTTGGTTCCGATAACAGGAGAACAAAAATTCCCAGGAGCTGCAAAGTACATTGCCTTCTTTGCAGTGCTGCTCACTTTGGGCATGTTCATCTCGAGCGGTGGGTTGGCGTTCCTTGGCTTCAAAGAGGTTGGGTTAGAAATACCTGCGATTGGTCTCTCTCCTCAAGACATTCTTATAATAGTCTTAATAGCAATAACTGCTCTTGTTATCTATTGGATGACTAAAGGAGAAGGTGCACCATCCGCTAAAGTAGGTCCCTAGTTTGGCTTCTTCTGAGCCACTCTTGCTTTTTCTATAGCTTCTAGCTGCTCATCAAGACTTTTGAGTACAGTTTCGCTATATTGTTTCAGCTGCTGCTCTTTAGCTGTTTTTATTCTGTGTTCATAGATTTTCAATAGATGATCTACTAACGGAACGTACTCGTCAACAAACTTCAAGTACTTGTCTAATATCTCTCTTGTTTCTGTATAAAGACTTTTGGCTAATTCGGTTTTTGGTTCTCCAATTTTTTTCTTTTCCTTTTCTATACTTTCCATCAATTCGTTCATTCCGAGCTTGAGTTGAAGAGGATAAGGTGCTCTCGTTTTTCGTTTTTTAAATTGTCCTGCTTCATCGGGTAAAGTTAGCTCTAACTCGTAGGGCATTGCCATGCCGCTGAGGATATCGTATACTTTAATAAAAGCTTTGCCGAAGTCTGTATCCTTATAAAAAGCTAAAGTAACATCGTACAGCTCATTCACGTAATCTGCTTCTATTATTTTCTGACTCATATTTAATGTTACTACCATTAAGTATTTAAATCTTTCTATTATATTCACTTTTAAATAGCGACAAATACTCCTTTTCTGTAAAGTGTAGTATTCCAGGAATTATTAGAACTGCTGGAATTTCTTTCAAATCCATTTTAAGAATATCTTCAACTCTGCTATAGAAAATCAAAGGGTTTTCACTTCCTGCCTTCGCGAAAACAACAACCTCCGTAGCTCGAGTAAAAACCTCCTCTTTCCTTCTATCCTCTAATTCTAGCAGTATGCTGATCCCTTCTTTAGCTGTCATGCATTTGCTATCTTCCACGTCTAGCAAGCAAAGGGTGTGCAATCCTCTAGCTTTGTTCATCTTAATTACTTCATAAACAGACTCAGGAAGCTTTCCTTTGGTTTTTTCTGGAAAAGGGATTGTAACGTATGGCCCAAATTTCTGGGGATGCAATCCAGTTTCGCTAATAGCAGAGATAATAGAAGCATTGTGAACAACTCTGGTTTTTATATTAAGTTTTCTTGCCTCTTGGAGTAATGCTAAGTGTGTAGTCTGAACTAAAGCGGAACCCTGAACAAAAATCGCAATATTTCGTGTTTTTGCCTGCTCCAATAGCTTGTATGACTCTTCTTCCAGGTCTTTTCTCGATAAAATCTCAACTTTTTTACCGACTAATTTCTCCAGATTCTTAAGATTCCCGTGCCACTTGCTTGTATAGAGTTCGATAAAAACTCTATCTGCTTTTTTTGCTTCTTCTAAACCCTTCAGCGTTAGGTCTGACTCATCGAAAAGTCCAATGCTGATGAGTGATAACTTCCCTGTCACCATAAAAATATTGAAGGATAAAATAATTTAAACACCCAAAAACAGCCTTTGAGCCAAGAACCGGGGGAAACCAGCTTTTATTATTTTCTCTGCTGCAGCCTTAATATCATATTTTACTCTTACTATTTCACAATCAAACTTTTCCAAATCAAGCAAAGCAAAAGAAGCTTTTGGATTTTTATCACGACTCTGTCCTACAGCCCCTGCGTTAATAATCAGCTTATTCTTAATCCTTTTGACAAAAGGAATATGAGTATGTCCCATTAAGATTATATGATAAGGCAGGTCTTTAATAAAACTTTCATTAATGTCATCCTCATAAACATACCCATTTATGGGGTCTGTTGG
>JASEGQ010000036.1 GCA_030017875.1 Candidatus Aenigmatarchaeota archaeon | reverse complement strand
ATCAAAACGAAATCTTAAAAGATTTAAAAAAGCTAAAGAATCTTTTACATAATCATTTTTATAGCTTAAAGGATCTCTCTTCTCTGAGCATTGCTTGTAAATTCCTTTTATTTTATTCCCAATTCTTTCTGCTTCTTTAACGTCTATGCCCCCAATGTATTCCATAAATCCTCTCTCTACTTTGAGTATGGGTTTTATCGTTTTCATCATGTCTTTTTTACCTTCAGGAAAAGGCACAGCTATTCCGTGTAGAGTCTCTTCTGACTTACCAAAAAGAATGGCAACGGGTGTTGTGTTTATATTCACACTCATCATCGGAAAATCTCCTTTTAGGTTATCTGTGAAGCCTATTAGGTAGTTCAAAAATCCTTCTATGGGTTTTTCTTTCCTGTGTTCTAACCTAAGCTCAATTCTTTCGATTTCTCCGTTTTTTCCAAAGTATGCAATCGAGCCATTTATTTGTTTTTCACTTAACCCCATCCTTTTCCAAAAAATCTTGAGCGGACCTTGATAGCTGCGACAGCTGTTCACTTTCATTTTTGCTTCACTAAACACACCTGAAAAAGTTTCAAGAGAATATCCTAGTTTTCTTTGGATCGTGGAGACAAAATTAAGTAAGTTTTTAACAGGTCTAAACTTTCTTACTGCTGCTTGACCTGCATAAACAAAATCCTTAATTTTAACACTGCACCCCTTCAGTAAGCTTGTAAGTTCTTTTTCCTGAACTTCAACAGGATCATTAAAAATTTTTCCTGTTAAATACTCAAAATTTTCATTAAGTCTTTGGTTTCGTCTAGCCATCTCTCTAAAATGAAGAAAAGAGAGCTGTGGAGTTCCCTCTTCCTCGCAAACTCCGTCTTGGTCTGTGCGTATATATTTTGGCTTATACCCTCGTAGATTCGTCCCGAATACAGGACAAGAAAGGTAAATTTCATTCCTTAAAAATGTAAAGTCACTTAAAACTTCAAACTCTGCGTTCAGGTTATATCTTATAGCTTCTGGAAGTGATAATACCATCTAATTAAAATAAAGGTTTGTTTTTTTATAAGGTGGAGTTAGTCCACTTAAAGGTAAACTTGCCACTTCTTTTCGGTTTTGTCACAGGAGTATGAAGAAGGATTTTTCGATTTTTTTTATTTTCTCAGCATAAACCTTACATCTTTTACAGTCAGCTATCTTAAGTTCTAACGGTGGTTTTCTCCATCTCGGTATTCTCGTATTACTGCTAATAAATAGTAAAGTATTTAAGTCTATCGAGAAACTTATTCTGTTTCAGATAAAAAGTAACATCTTTCAACTTTTTTATATTTTACATGTTAGTGGGCGTTTTGGTGTTCAGTTTAACCCTTTGGATTTTGTGAATACATATACTCACGTGTGGTTAGTATGGAGTTCAAGGGCAAGATTTACTTTGAGCCAATCTGGTTTGACTCGCTGGGTGCAAAATCCTCCTGCACCTTCGTCAAAACGCCTGATGTCAGTGTTCTCATCGACCCTGGAGCCGCAGTAATGCAGCCTAGCTTTCCAGCGTCATTGATGAAAAAGCTTTACTGGTACAGGCAGGCGCAACGAACAATTAAACGTGCTGCAAAAAATGCTGACGTTGTTGTAATCTCCCACTATCACTACGATCACTTCACAGACTTTGACCGCTCTTTGTACGATGGGAAGCTCTTGCTGGCTAAGAACCCGAATGAGTATATCAACGATTCCCAGCGGGAGCGGGCAGAGAGTTTTTTGGGTAATCTTTGCCACGAGTTCGGAGAAGTTGAGCTCGAAAGTATTTTGCAAGAACGAAAACGAAAAACTTACAGCAACCCACTTAACGATATCCCTCATGCACGAGACAAAGATTTTGGCGACTACAATCACCGCCGAAGGGAGCTGCTCAGAATCGGCCTCAAGTGGTTCAAAAATCGGGCAAGCAATTGGAATTCCGCAAAGTGGATCCCAGAGTTGAAGTTTAGTGACATCGAGGTAAAGTTCCCTGAAGATAAAGAATTCAAATTTGGGCGCACTAAACTGAGATTTACCCCACCGATGTTTCATGGAATAGAGTTTTCCCGGGTTGGATGGGTCTTTGCCACGATAGTCGAGTATAAAGGCGAAAAACTGATTCACTCTAGTGATTTAGATGGCCCGATCATTGAGGATTACGCTGACTGGATCATTCGTGAAAATCCAGACGTGCTGATACTGGATGGGCCAATGACTTACATGAGAGGATATTTGCTAACAAAAATAACCATGAAACGCGTGATGGTAAATGCTGTGCGAATTCTGAAGGAAAGCGATGTAAAACTGCTTATCTACGATCACCACCTGCCGCGTGAGCCGAGGTTCCGTGAGCATACACAAGAGTTGTGGGATGCAGGTATGCAGGCGCATAAGAAAGTCCTGACGGCCGCAGAGTATCTAGGTAAGAAGTCAGCCGTGTTCCGCTAGCTCCAGCCTAAGCCAATTCTTTTGATTTCTTAGCTTTTTCCGAAATATGCAATGAGCTGTATTCTGATTTTAAATAAAGCTTGATAAGTCTTTGCTAAAGTATCAGTTAGTAATACGTGCAGGGGATGGGATTTGAACCCATGAACGGACTAACCGAGCAGGTTTCTTCTCTCTGAGCTCAATGAAAATCTTGAGCCTGCCGCCTTTGACCAGACTTGGCTACCCCTGCTATAAATATTTCTTATATCTAAAAGCTTATCTTAGCAAATGAACATTTCCGATTCTAACTCTTTCTAATCCGTTCTCTTTAGCAATTTTTAAGCACTTCTCCGCAACTTCTTTTGAAATTAAAGGCAAGTCATTCATAAAGAATGTTGGCCAAAATGCTAGTAAGCTATATGGTATTGTTCTATCCAACTTTGCTATAAATTCACTGATCTTTTTAATCTGTTCTTCTTCTACATATCCTGGAATCAGAAGCGTACTTGCATGGAGAAAAGGAACTTCTGGTCTTTTCTTGTGATATTTCACGAGTATCTTAAAATTTTTATACGTTGTTTTATTAGAAACACCGCTCAAAGCGAACGAGAGCGCCTTGCCAAAGCATTTAAGGTCAAATTTGATTGAGCCGCCTGACTCAAAAGCAATCTCTGCAAATTTTTTAAGCATTTGCTTATTAGCGTTTCCATTTGTTTCCATACAGATTCTTAATATTCCTTTAGAATTTTCTATTGCAATTCTAGAAGTCTCTATTGCGTGTGGCAGCTGGGGATTAGGATCACCACCAAAATAACAGATACAAGTGACTTTCTCGTTTACCTTATTAGCTAGTTCCTTTGCTGAAATTATCGGTGTTAATGTTTTTAAATTATTTCTGAAGTGCCAGTTCTGACAGAATAGACAATTGAAATTGCAAGTGCCGTAAAAAACGCTTAGGTTATAATAATTAAATTCAGGCCCTTTAGTCACAGCAAATCTCGGATACCCGCAGCCAGTTCCAGCAGGGCAGACCCATGATGCGACGCAATTGGTCACATGAGGGTCGAAATACCACTCGCACAGCCCCTTATCAGGAGTTCCGGCATTTCTCATCAATCTATTGTTTCTATTTTCAACCAAACCACAGTATCCCTTTTCATTTTCAGGAATTCTACAGCTATTGCCGCAGGTTCCACATCTTAGACCTTTAGAACTCTTTGGAACAGTTTCTGGCAAGCCAAATTCTCTTCTTGATTTTGCATGAGCTTCTAAAACAATTTTCTTTGCCTCTTTATAGCTAAGAATGCAGTTTAAGCACAAGCCAAGATAAGAAGAAATAAAGCTCGACTCTCTTTTACAAATTTTACACTCTCCCATACTACAAAAGTAGTTTCACTTAAATATCTGAGCTATGCAATATTTTGCAACTCACTTTTTAATTGCTCGACTTCACTTTTTAAGCTGCTAAGTACATCTCCCAGCTCTTCGGCCTCTGTCGGGAGTTCTTCCTCAAACACAGGTGGCCTAAGAAGCTGAGTATCCAAAGAAACAATTTTTTTGTCAACTTTTTCTATTGCCTTTTGCAAAAGCTTTATGTTCTCTTCCTCTATTTTTTCTATTTCATTCAAGACTGTAAAGTTGTTTTTTATTGCTACAAGGGTTGTCTTTAATTCGCTCAGCAGCATTAGAATTTGTCTGTATTTGTCGAGCTTTACAAACAGGGGAGCAAAGGCTGGTTTCTCCTCCTTCACCTCTTCTTTAGGTTTCTCTGGCTCTGGCAAAGGAGCAGGAGTCGGGGTCTGAATAGGAGTCGGAATCTGAGCAGGAGCAGGTGGTAGTGGTTTGAAAACTTCAGCGAACGCTTGGTCTATCTCCTCTGCAGAAAAACCTTCCCTTCTAAGAATTTCTATTATCTCTCCTTCAGGGACATTGTTGGAAATCAGTGCCCTAACTTTATCAACAGGAACAAAGCCTCTTCTGACCTCGGCCTTCCTACCAAATATTGGCATTCAAATCAATAATAAATTGACTTGCAGTAAATATAACTTTTTCTAAGTGCGGCCGCCGGGATTTGAATTCCCGAATGTGAGTTTTTAGCTCAACATTTCCCGGGTCTCTGCCGTTCTACTTAATTGGCAGGGTTCCGCGGCTTTGCCTCAACGTCTTAGACCACTCCAGCATTTTTAACTGGACTACGGCCGCATATCAGCCTAGTATTGAGCCAAAACCTTCATTAGCCCTATTTTCCTCTTCTTTCATTTTGTTAATTAAATCTTCTTTTTCTTTACCTATAACCTCTTTTGCTATGACTTCACCAGTATTTTTGTTTATTATAAGTTCTAAGGCTCTCTTACACTGTTCTTCCAAGCCAGAGATATAGGCATAGAAGCCTTCCTTTCCATAGCTTTTTGCTTCTTTAAAGATTATACTAGCTCTTGAAACAGCATCATCTCTAAGCAAAATTTCTCTTACCTTCTGATAATCTTTCGTTCCTACTAACAGCACCAATTCCATCTTTATCACGAGCCCCGAGTGGGAATTGAACCCACGACCTGTTGTTTACGAGACAACTGCTCTAC
>JASEGQ010000035.1 GCA_030017875.1 Candidatus Aenigmatarchaeota archaeon | reverse complement strand
ACTGTATAGGGAGAGGACTGTGGCTATACTATCACGCTTTGCACCTTATCAGTTTGTCCTATATGAAACGAATTATGGAAATTGGTTAAGAGAGGAAACAAAAAAAGCAATTGAAAGGGAAGAATGGGAAAGGATTAAAACTTTAGGTAGCGATGTTCTGGAAGGGTTATGTAGAGCTTTTGAAAAGGATGCTTTAGAAACTATAAAAGGTTATGAATTTGGTGAAATAAAAAAAAGGTTGAGGGAAGATTTAGAAGAAGTAAGTGAGGAAGTTCGTGAAGGATATGAATTATATGGAAAACTTAAGGAAAAAGCTGAGGATTTTGTGCGCCGTGGACATGAATTAGTAGAAGAAACTCATACTCGTGAAAAGATTTTTAAAGCATCTCTATTAGTAGCGAGTAGGGATAAATATTTTGAGTCAAATTATATGGAGTTAATTTCTTGGCCAGTAGAAAAACTTTATGCGATGGCAGGGGAGTACTCGCCCGTAGAGGTGTGCGATCCTAGGATAGAAGCTGAGGATATTCAAGAACTTGCTAGGAATATAGATTACATGGAGACGCACTCAGAGCAGATGTGGCATATTACTCCGAAACTTGAGGAGCTAAAAGAAAAACTTGAGACAAAGGGTTATAAAGAGTTGGCAGATAAGGTTAATGAACACTTAAACGCTTGCTATAAAAAAGAAGAATTAGAAAATTTTCCTGATGATTTAAAAGACGATGGAATGAATTTAATGAAAGAAATTATAGAGGAGCTAGAAAAAGCCAAAAAGAGACCAATTAAAATAACCTCCTGGTAGATTATGGTATATCTATATAAAGTGAAGGGTGGTAGAAGTGATAGAATGTTAGAGGAATTAATCAAAAGGATTGAGAATTTGGAAAATCAACAAAAAAAGTTAGCTGATGAACTTAGGGAAGTCAAGGAATTATACAAGCTAAAGAGACCAATAGAATTTATTGAAGTACCTTGTCCTGCTTGTCAGAGATATCATAAAGTTCCAAATTATTCAGGCAGCTATAAGCTTTGTAATGGCAAGAATGGATATTGGTATGTTACAATTGACGGAAAAAATAAAATAGGAGTTAATTTTGCATGGCGTGGACGTCCAAGTAGGGAGGATTATATTCCAAGATAGATTTGTAGTAGCCGAAATTAAGTTTTGGAGAATTACTGAGACAAATACAGCGTTGTAACGTGCGCGGCGGAAAGTATGGAAAGGCATAAGTATTAACAAAGATTTATTTCTAGAATTACCTTGATAGATATTGGTTTAAAATTCTAGCCAAGCTATAACTGACAATTGCCCCTGCTGCAACGTACATAACATTCCTCAATAGCTCGCTATCGTCCATGCGAGGAGAAATTTCACTTCTAACCCTTCTACTGTTTAACAAACTACTAAGCTCATTTTCCCTCCTGTAAGGTTGATACGAAACAGAAGGGTAATTTCTCAAAGATTGAAGCTGATTCAATTGATTTCTGTATTCATTCAAAAGCCTGTCAACTTCATCAAGCCTTTGCCTGTAATTCTGTATGTTCTGGTTCATTTCTGCTATCAGGGATTCTATTTTTCTTTGATGAGCCAAATTCGGGGAAACTTCTTCTATCTTCTTTCTTTTTATGAACCTTTGAGCTGGAGCGATGGCTCTTTTTACATAGCCATTTTTGATCAGATCAAAATACCATCTGACATCTTTTGGTTTTTCTATCTCAGCCTTTCTAGCTATGTAAAGATAAGAAAGCGGATAAAGCTGAAGCTCTGGAATATAATAATCAGCAAGTTCTTTCTCTCCAGTATAAAAGCCAATAGCTCTTTCAAGATATTCCAGTTTTCTCAGCTTTGAGCCAAAGCTAACTAAACTTTTTAATGAATTCTCTAGACCAGCAAATTCCTTTGGAGCTCTTTCTATGTCTGCATTTTTTATCGCTAAATAACAAGCCACACCCTCCTCTAAAACCCTAAAGGGCAAATAGCTTGAGAGATAGCTATAGCTTGCTTCGTAAAGCTTATTCAAAGGAATATCGCAAATGTCCGATATAGGTATGCCATGCCTCTTGACGATCTCCCAAAAAACAAAGGGGTCAGTTAAATCCTTCCCCCTTATGTCAAAGCCCATTTTGTTCATCTCGTCTCTGAGCTTATTATCGATAGAACCAAAGAGCATGCTATGATCTTGAATTAACTTGAAAATCGAAATATCTTTAAATGAATCCTTGAAAGCTTGAGCTATTGCCGTAGAGTATGCCCCAGATGTGTAGAGCGTAGAGATGTGATGGATGGTTTCATGAACAGGGGTTGTTATCCCAGTGGAGAGCGACCTAAATACCAAAGGCTTAAGACCTATATCAACCCTAAGCTCATTTTCCAAGTAATACTCGTCTAAAACTTTGCCCAAACTTTTTTCTATTCCAGAGCTCCAAGGGACAAACTTATACGATACCATGCCATTTTTAAACTGAGTCAAATCAAGAAGCAATCTTTTCTCCTCATCCTTAAAATAACTTCTTATTCCCATCTTCCTGAAAGTTGAAGAGGCGATCTGATAAACAAGTTCATTTTCGAACGGTTGATCGGCAAATTCGCCAAAAAGCATCTCGGAAAGTGAATTTGACAAATGATTTAACCTATATCTAAATTCAGCATAATCACTTTCTTTAGTAGATTTAAAATTCTCCTCGTTCTTTATCAGCCATTTTATATCGTTTAAAGTTCCTGCCCGACCTGTGCTGAATAGAAATTGGGGATGAAGCCCTTCTTTAAGCTTGTATAACATTTCAATTAATTCTTTCCTAGTTTGGTTTAGCTCTATTTGATAAAAATGTGGCACCAGCTTTAGCTCTTCCTCATTTTCCCTTAAAAAATTGAAAATTTCTTTCATTAGTTCAGGCATAGACCATCAATTTCTTTTTCTTCTTCTTTTTCTCTTTGATCCAAGGCAATTCAAACCTTTCCTCATCCTTTTGTAGATATATTCTAAGCTTTCTCTCCATTGGCTCTCTCAGAGGATAGGGAAGTGTATCGAGTATTGCCTGAAGGAGATAGAGCACCTTTTCTTGATCTACATCCCTCATCGTTTCATCCAAGGTCCTCTTCAACTCCTCAAAGCTCTCATAAGCTAAGGAGAAGATCAATCTATCTATTGGACTTCTAATTCCAGTAACATACCTTCTTGCCTCAGGGTCCTTATCTAAAATCGTCAGTAGAGTGGCAACCTCAACCGCATTTAGCTTGTTCAGGTTTTCCAGCCCTTCCTTTATTTTTGATAGATCTGCTATTCCCTTGTAAAGGAGATTGCTCCTCAGATATATTGCAACTTCTCTTCTTATTTGATCTATGTATAAAGATACGGGAGACATGCAGGAATATGGCGAGAGCATGAAGGATATTCCGCTATCATCTCTTCTCCTTCTTAAGTTATAGTATTCCGTATCTGAAATTCTAAAGCTACTCATGTTTAGCTTTTCAAGAAATAACCTATAAATCGATTTGTTACAACTCAGGTTGTAAAATTTCTTTAGTTTTTGATGAAAGAGAGATGAGATATTCCAACGCTTTCTTCGTGCTCAGTACGACTTCAGCAGAAGAAAATTGTTCATATGCTACATCAAGCAAGCCATGAAAATCCCTTCTGAAATGTTTCTTATAACTTCTAAGAAATTCTGAAATGCTTCTCCCAACTTCTTCTTTTCCTTTCAGATACCTATACCCAACTTTCGTTTCTGTTTTCTCCTTGTCACAATGTGCTATATGAGGGGTGGTTAAGAAAGAAAATATATTTGAGTATGGATATCCTTGTTCTATAAAGGAGTATTCTCCTAACTGATAGAGAAATTGCCTTTTTCTCATCCAATCGAGAAGCTTATTCTTCGGAAAATCTTTTCTCTTTGTTAGGCCCTTATAAATATTTTCAGCCTTTCTTAAAAACTCCCTATAATTTTCTACAGAAGGTGGCTTACAGTAAGGTGTAGAAAAATCTGCAAACTCGTAAAGATAAGCGAGCATTGGCCCTAAAGATTTTTTAAGCTCTTTGCCAAAGGCTTCTTCTAAAGAAGTTGGAGGTTTAAGAAATTTTACTTCTTTTAGTTGTTCTTCTGCCAATTGGATTCCGTATTCTTGTTTAGCCTCTAATTCTTTCATGTTTTTCTCCTTTGCTATTGCTTCGAATAGGATGTCCCAAAGGAGTTTTGTATCTGGATAAGGAGAAGGTAGCACGAGTGATAGATAGTAGTAATTTTTAACTTCAAGGGCTTGAGCAAGGGATTTGCACATTCTCTTTGCGTTTTCTACATCAACTTCACGATGTTGAAGAAATGTAAGAGGAAAAAATATGCCTTCAGAAATATTTGGATGGGTATGAACATCGCCTATGATATGGCCTTTTGGCCAATGGGATTTAGTTAAAAACCTTTTTATTTCAACTGCACCCTCAATTTTTACGTTTATGCCAAATTCATCCCTCAGAAGTCTCTCCAAAGAGGAAAACCTTCTTTCTATTTCCTCTTTCGACATTCCATGCGTTATCCTTTCTATTTCATCAACCTCAAAAGAAGCTAGCTCGAGATTTATTCTTCCTCCTATCAGAGCACCTGTCTCTTTCCCCTTTTCTGCATCTTCTTGAGCCCTATTCCAAAATGTTCTAAGAGCTTTCCTTTCTACAGCAACGGGTAAAAAGCCCATGGATTTTGCACGGACGATTTCCTTCTCCATATTTTGACGCTTATTTAAAAAACTATAAATTTTTAACTAAATTCAATTGTGAAGTTCTTTTTTAAATAGAAATGCGTTCTTTACTACTTCAGTGGTAAGAAATGCATATATCATATCCATGCCCATAGCTCATTTAACTTTAAATGAGGAGGTGAAAGGTTTGAAATTGAAGATATTGACAACATTAGTAACAATTACATTGATGTCGCTCATTGTCACAGCAGCAGTAGAAGCTAAATTGATGCTATGGTAGATCTGACATTTTCAAGGAGAATAAATAAAAGACGGTTTTCTCTTTGGCTTTTCTTCTTTCTTTTTAGCTTCTCTTATTTGTTCTATGTCTTTTTTTATCTCTTTCAATTTTTCAACTTTTTTTATCTCCCTCTCATAATAAGATATTTTTGTTTTGATCACTTCTATCTTTCTTTTGGTCTCTTCTATCTCTCTTTTTGTTTTGTAAATCGTATTCTCAAG
>JASEGQ010000034.1 GCA_030017875.1 Candidatus Aenigmatarchaeota archaeon | reverse complement strand
CTTACTTCTTTACCCTCTAACCAACTTTCCAAGATTGGTGCATTAAGGCCGACCCTCTTTGCCAAAAATAAGCCAACAAAAATAAATATTGCAAATAGAATCACACTTTGAAGAATTTGAATTAATAGGAGTAGATGCAAAGGTAGAGGGGCTTCTTTTAACAAATCAGCTTGGAAAGTCAGAACATATGGGAGGACTGCTATCACGCTAAGGATACTTGCTCCAAGCAAAATCCAAAATAATTTCCAGTTGATTAGCTTTTTCATATTTTGTATCCCCATAATTGGTAAGATTTTCAACCTTTAGACCTTTCGTCATCACCTTCCCTTTTTTGGTATTCTGTTATCAGATAATAACAGAAATGTTAAAGTTTAAGCCAGAGTCAAATAGTCAGCCGCTAACGCGCAACCTCAAAGTTGGTTCGATTTCTCTTTTTTCCTCCCTCAAAGCTTTTCTATAAGCACTCATAATTTCAAGCCCCCTTCCTTTGAGGGTTAGTGCGCAGGTTCCAGAGCATGGACCTAGCATGCAGGCATTAGTGTTAATACAAATTAATAGCAAATTAGACTGACACAAAAGATCGTGCAACCAAGAGAAAGCTGAAACAGAAGACAACGTGCAGCCAGCCATCAGCCTCGTAGTAGAAATGTTGTTAAGAAAAGTCATCAAGACACGCAAGCCAGAGAAAAAGTGATTTCTATTGGGTGGGGGAAGATCTGAACGTCAATTTGCTAGTAAAGCGTTTCAAAAGCATTTACTTAAAGCTAATCAGAGGAACTACCCCAAGGAGCCTACGGTGACGCCTCTGACCCTCTTTCTCATTTCCATGCTTTTTATGATAATCTCCTCCAGATTTTCTTCCGTTATCCATAGAGCGCTTGGAAAATCATTTTGTAAACTTTTACCATAGTATGTCGTAAGGGCTTCTAACAAAGACCAATCAATCCAACCTGCATCTGCGGCATTTTTAACGCGCTGGTAACTCCAATTCTCGGTCAATTCTCTCACTCCCGATAGCCCTTTTTTTCTGAAAAGATCGACTATGAGAGGGACGATTAGGCAAGTATCTGAAATCACGGCAAGATTGGAGTTTCTGATAGCATATTCGTTTCCATTGAACGAAACCGCTAAACCTCCAGCTTCCTTAGTTTTTTTTAACATAACCCAGTCAGTGATACTATCGCCGATAACCACACTGTTCCATAATTCTTCGTTTTCCTCATTTAAGAAATCCATAACCGCCTGATATTTTCGATAACCTCCCAAAGGTTTAACATTTCCCAAGACTTCTTTGAAGGTCATTTGGGTTAGTTCTTCCCAGAAGAATTCATTGAGTTCTTGTATCGCTCTTTTGGCCGTATCGCTTAATTCCTCCTCTTTTACAGTAGCAGATATGCCTAATTTAGGATAACTGATAATCTTTTTGACTTTTTGTCTTGCAAAACTTTTGTCTTTGTCACTTACCGTTTTTATATATTTGTCTATCTTAAAAACAGTGCATTTTACGTTTCTCCGAGGAATGCGAGCACTTGCTGTTGTGTAATGAACGTATTGGCAGTAACTTGTGCTGATTATCTTAATCGCACAGCCAGATTTTTCTAGGATTTTTATTGCTTCTAATGCCCCCTTTATGAAGTTGGCATTATCCTTTGCCACTTGGATTAGAAAATTGCTATCTAAATTGTATGCTATTAAAAATGGTGCAATAAGAGCCAAAGTGTCTCCTGGTTCATAGTTAGGTTTTTTCCTAACATACGCAAGATAATCGTCATATTCACTTAGTACGCTGAAAAGTTTTTCACCGTTCGGTACTCCTCTTTTTGTGACTTCGAAGGCGTGATCTGCTATTACCCAGGGGCCTTCCCAATCAGATATAATCATTCTAATCGCCCTTTGATTGTTCTTCTAGGAATTCATATACTATTCTAAAAAGTTCTCCGAGGTCAAGGGCCTCTTTAAACTCATTTAGAATTATCATAGGATCCGTCTCTTTATGATGCCATATAAAACCCACAATTCTACCATAATCAACAGTCCCGTCTCTTTCAAGAACAAACTTTTCGTAAAAATTAATGATAAAATGCTTGGCACGTGGACCTTTAAGCATTGGATAGCCTATGTTCTCTCTAGGCCATCGGTCTATCTTCTCTTTAGGGCATATTGTGACGCAAGCAATACCCTCTTCATAACGAATGGTCTTTTTCATGGCAGAATTAAATCCACCAGCTCCAGCTAACCACCATTCTAGGCTATCCATAAAAATGGAAAACTGGCTTTCGTCATGGGACAGTAATGTTACAAATCCCGCATCATCCGGTCTATATGAAACCTCGTTAATATATATTTTAGGAACGCTTAGCTTTTCTGTGACGTCTAACAAAAATTCCACATAAACAAATGGAATTGGCAGCATTTTGCTTATCTTGATGGCAATTTTGTTCAGATAATCCCAGAGTGTCGGGTCTCCCTTCATTGTTTCAGAACGTTTCAGACGTGAAAGGAATTTATACCTTTGTTCCTTAATCTTCTCCACATCATATTTTTCATAATAAATACCATCCAAAATTTTTAATCCTTCTTTAGTTTTAGCAACAATAACGATAGCTTCCTTTTTATTATCCAAGTACTTATCAATGACATAGTATGTATTCCTCACTCTACGCTGGGAGTATTTAATTGATTGTTGAATTATATCTGGCGTCAGTTGCGATAGATCTTCGATTACAATCTGACCATGACCAGAGGAAATGGTATCCCATTTTAGAATAATTTTCTTGCTTTTCTGTAGAGCGCTCGCAATTTTACTAGTCCCATCCGACTTTATCTTTCCGCCTCTAATGTCTACCTCAATAACGTCATTAGGCGTTCCCAACAAGTGCTCTGCAAATCTAATCGACGCCAAAAACTCTTTTTGGTGCTTTTTGCTCATTAAAATGTCACTGACACTATATTTTTTATCTCTAAACTCCAATACTGGTGGCAAAAACAAAACCTTATTTTGTATACCTTTTGCACTAAATGTTTCTAGAACTTTTTGGTAGAGATTTATCCATTTGTCTGGTAAGAGGAACATATCCTCAAGCAAAACTACATCTGGTTTTACATATGTTATCATGTCACATAGCGTGTCCGTGTCTAATTTTTCTCGAACTGCCCATTGAAAACTTTTCTCTTTACTTGGCCATCTTTCAAAGTACAAGCCTTGTTTTTCTTTAATTCTAACGTGTCTATAATATGGAATATTTTTCACGGAGATTGGCGCTTTCTCATCTAAAGGCGAATATTCAGCCTCCCTTCCAACGGCTACGACTCTCCATCCTTTGTTGATAGCAGCTATTGAAATTTCAGTTGCTATCTCACCAGCACCAATGATGAATAATGTCCTTCGCTGATAGAAAAGGAGAAAAAATTTTTTTACCGTATCTATTAACCGATCGAAAAATCTTTTCTTTTTCGCTAATTCATAAACTTCAACACCGAATTTCTTCGCGAATTCTTCAGAAAATTTTTCGATTAATTTATCAGCGATACCGAAGAAGGCAGCATTAGTCATCTCGAATCCACTCTGAATTATTTCGGAAAGTTAAGGGGGAAACAAAGTAGAATAGATGACATCTTTGATACGTTTTTCTATGTCTTTTACTTTACCTAAATCAGGGTCTTCCCTAATTTCTTTAAGTAGAGGATTTAGTTCTTCGTCAATCTTTCTTTTCAACTCAAGGGCATCACCAAATACTGGGGATAAATAGTAGTTTGATGAACTCCCCTCTTCAACATACACGAAACCTTTTTCTTCCATTTTTTTTAAAGCATTCTTTACTCTGAAGAAATCCTGTTTGGTTCGCTCACATACATCTGTAATCAATTTAACCTTATCAACCTTCTCTCTCATCGGCACTTGTATCAAATATTCTCCCATATTTTGTAATAAGGGGTCGTTTTCGAGCTCTACAATAATAGACCTGATTGAAACGGGTAACGCCTCATCCAGCATCCTTTTTAGTTCGTTTTTATCAATGGTCTTATCTTGAACAGATTTTTCACTCATTTTGTTTTCCTCTCTGCGCTCCCATTATTCTCTTAGACAACATATTTAATACTTTTCGAAAGAGAGAAGAAGCTCCACGTACTGATCTCATGTAGTAGCGTAGGTGAGGCATATTGAATTGAATGCTTTCAAGCTTTGGTAGATTCTTTTGCCCATTCAACAAATTCTTTCTCCCTCAACTTTAGGAATCGGAGAACAAGTTCCGCTGTACTTTTTAAGGTTGGAACTTTTTCTGCGGGGATTTTTCTCCTTAAACTCTCTAAGAACTTTTTACTTTCTTCATCAATAAAAATCGTCGGCACCTGTTCCTTTCTCCTTAGCTTGATTATCATATTTTATTATTTTTAAATTTTTCTATCAGAAAATATTATTTAATCGCTAAAGCCATAGATTTTTTCATCGGAGTGATAATTCCTTAAAGTTTTATCGTTAAGATGCATTAGCGCTTTTGAGGTTTGAAAATTGGTTAGCGCAAATGTCAAGATGTCTCTTAGCTATTAATGAAACGATAGCCAAGTCGGTGTGCCCTAATATATGCGAGTTCTCTAGAAACTGAGAACAACCAAAAAACAGGTTCTGATTAGTCTTAAATCTGGCCAAGTTAAGAAAAATTGAGTTTGACCCTTTCCTCATGTCGTAGCGAGCGTCAGATTTCAGATCCACAAACATCACTTTGAGAAAACATTCTGATAAATGCAACAGTTCTCCGACCTGGTTTAGTCGTTTTGAGAACTCTGCCACTGCTAATGCTAACCACTTTGCCTGCCACAGTCCTCCTGAAGAAAAAGAGAAAAACAAAATCCTAACTTCCCTAAATTTTTCCGTGGAATTTTCTGTTATGAGGCTTATGCCTTTGCGTACTCCAGAAAAGCCACGTAGGGTTTCACTTTCGCTCTGCCCAAGCTTTCTTGACGATTTCTTAAATTAGAGTTTAATTAAAGCTTTGTTTCAGAATTTCTTTTATTTTTAGGCTTTATTTTAGTTGTTGGTGTTGAATGCTTGCCCATATTCCAGCAGAGCGTTGATTCCGAGCTTTACGAGTGGCTTTTGAAAGAGCAGAAGAGGCGTAAGGCCCGCAGCGTTCAAGATGTAGTCCGCCAAGTTCTGCGGGAAGCCAAAAAGGAGTGAACATCATGGTTAATTTTGGCGTTGCCTTGCAGAAAGTTTTGAAAAGGTTTGCTGTTGCTTCGGCACCCCGCACGCAAGCTGAGATTCAACGCGGTTATACAGGTTTTGCCTCTGAATTTAGACAGCCCATAACGAATGAGAAAATAACTGAAGCTTTGAGGCGCATACCCATAGCCCACCGCATCGTTTTCGCTGTGGCCCACGACATTTTTGACAACTGGTTTGAGGTTGAACCTCTTGAGGAAGACGTTGACAAGAAAAAATTTAATGAGGCGGTTCAGAAGGTGCTGCTTCTGCTTAACGCTAAGGATGTTTTTACGCAAGCGGCTGTTTTTGAGAGGGCTTATGGCTGGAGCATAATCGTCATAGGCTACCAGGATAAGGCTCCAACACTGAAAGGCCCTGTCTTGCTGCCTGAAAAAATCGTCAGCCTCGAGGCTTACAGCCCCCAATAC
>JASEGQ010000033.1 GCA_030017875.1 Candidatus Aenigmatarchaeota archaeon | reverse complement strand
AGACCGTGTCAAGGGTTGTTTGTATGCGAAAACTGTGGATACAAAGCTAATGCCGATTTTGTAGGTGCTCAAAATATCAAGAAGAGGTTTGAGGACTACATGTCTTCAGACGGAGCTGTCGTAGAACCAGCCCTAAACTTGACAGCTGTGAAAGAACCTCTGCCATTGGTAAGTTCAAGAGTTAGTCAAGAAGCTCCCTTCGAAAGATGGGAGTAGTTCACTTCATTAACCAATGAAAATTCTTGGAGAGAGAACCAGAGCAGAGCCAGCGAACAAAATTATTTTTAACCAATCGATGAGCGACAAAGGAACAGTCCCGAAATAGGGCTGGACGAATGGCACGTGTATCACAAACAATTGCAACAAAACGGACAAAGCTACAGCGGCTAAAAGATACTTATTTGAAAATGGTTTGGTCTTGAAAGCCGAGTGCCTCTCGGACCTGCAGTTAAATATAAAGAACAGTTCAAAAAACACTGATACTGTAAAAGCCATGGTTCTTGCTTTCTCCTCGACATACTTCATGTCTAAACCCATTTTTATGCCGCTGACCAATTCCCAGGTAAACAAAGCAATTGTTACTAGACAAGCCAGAGAGCCGGCAGCAAGGATATAGAATAAAATTCCGCTAAGGATTCCTTTCTTTGGATCTCTTGGCTTTCTTCTCATCACATCCTCCTCTTTTGGCTCTACCCCCAAAGACAGTGCTGGGAAAGAGTCTGTCAGAAGATTTATCCATAAAATATGAATGGGAAGGAAAGGTAAAGGTAAGCCAGCTAATACAGCCAGGACGACGACAAATATTTCATCAAAATTTGCGGAAAGCAAAAATCTGACCAATTTTCTTATGTTGTCATAAATTGTTCTGCCCTCTTCTACAGCGCTGACAATTGTTGCAAAATTGTCATCTGCCAGAACCATATCAGAGGCTTCTTTAGCCACATCTGTGCCCCTAATCCCCATCGCAACTCCTATGTCAGCGAGCTTCAGAGCAGGAGCATCATTTACTCCGTCGCCAGTCATTGCAACAACGTGATTTTTCTTTTTCAATGCCTTTACTATTCTGACTTTGTGCTCAGGCGAGACCCTCGCATAAATAGAGACCTCTTCTACAATATCTTCAAGCTCATCATCACTAATTTTGTCCAGCTCATAGCCTATTAAAACTCTGGAGCCTTCTTTTAATAAGTTCAATTCTTTTGCTATTGCTGTTGCTGTTTCTCTATGATCTCCGGTTATCATCACAACTTTTATTCCGGCATTCTCGCATAGTTGAATAGCTTCTTTAGCCTCCTTCCTTGGTGGGTCCATCATTCCTGTCAAGCCCACAAAAGTCAAACTCTCTTCTACGTTTTTTTTAGTGAATTTTTCTAAATCCTTGGGTAGCCTTTTGTATGCAAACGCAAGAACTCTTAGTCCCTTGCTTGCAAAATCCCTCCCGACTTTCAAGATCTCTTCTTTTTCCTTTTCACTTATTCTTCTCTCCTCTCCATTCTCCTGGATTCTTGTGCACAACTTCAAGATCTCTTCTGGCGCTCCTTTCACATAAGCAATTTTTTCATTTTTTTCTCTGTAAACTGTTGACATTCTTTTTCTCTTTGAATCAAATGGCAGTTCGGCTATTCTAGATTCTTTAAAAGCATGAGCCCCAGCCTTTTCTGCTAAAACTATTAGTGCTCCTTCTGTTGGGTCACCTATTATATGCCATCCATCTTCCTTTTCTAATTTTGCGTTATTGCAAAGAAATCCAATTTTAAGTAAACTCATCAGGTCGCTATCCTTTTTTGGATCAAATTTTTTGCTGTCTTTGTAAAATTCTCCTTCTGGTTTGTATCCCACACCACTAACATCAATTATTTTATTGCTTACTAGAATTTTTTTCACAGTCATTTCATTTTTTGTTATAGTTCCTGTCTTGTCGCTGACTATGATTGTGGTTGAGCCAAGAGTTTCTACTGCCGAGAGCCTTCTTATTATCGAGTTTCTCCTTGCCATCCTTCTCAAGCCAAAGGCTAGAGTTATGGTTACAACTGCTGGCAAACCCTCTGGAACCGCGGAGACAGCCAAGGCAACACTTACCAAAAACATGTCATAAGGAGGTCGTTTCTCTACAATTCCGATGGTGAATACAGCTACGGTTAGTATCAAGACTATAAGTCCGAGCTGCCAGCCTAATTTATCGAGTTTGACTTGAAGAGGAGTTCTTTCTTCTTTTGTAGCTTGCACTAAACCAGCAATCTTACCAAACTCTGTTCTCATCCCAGTGTCCGTGATTATGGCCTTTGCCCTTCCGTAGGTTACAAAAGTTCCCATAAAAACCATGTTCTTCCTTTCGGCAATGGGAACTTCTCCTAATGTTTTGACTTCTTTCTCTACAGGAACAGATTCTCCTGTTAGAGCAGATTCATCAACAGTTAAATTAATAACATCAATGAGTCTTGCATCAGCAGGCACTCTGTCACCCTCTTCTAAGAGAATTAGATCTCCTGGCACAAGCTCAGAGGCAGGAATTACGATCTCCTTGCCATCTCTCATAACTCTTGCATTTGGAACTGCTAATCTCTTCATCGCTTCTACTGCCTTTTCTGCTTTGTACTCCTGAGCAAAGCCCAAGATTGTGTTAAGAACAACAACAACAAAAATGATAGTAGCATCTGTAAACTTTCCCATGAATCCCGAGATGGCAGTAGCTATGAGAAGGATTATTATTAGAATACTTTTGAACTGTCTGAAAAGTATTTCTAGAGCGTTTATTCTCCTTTTTTTAGTGATCTCATTTGCTCCGTATTTTTTTAATCTGTACTCTGCCTCAGTTCTGCTTAGTCCTTGGTTAGAACTCTTTAGCTCTTTTATAACTTCTTCTAGTTCTTTCGTATGCCATCTCATAAGTTCCTAAACAGAATTTGTAATTCTGTCAAAAAATAGTTAAAATCTTTTTTTCTTAAATCTGCTTTTGACCTTCATGGGATTTTAATTGGTGGTAATATGCTGCTCGAAGCAAGAAAGATTTTGAAAGCATGGATTGAAAATGGTTGGTGTGAATTTGTAAGGTTTCATGATTCTATTATCACTAGTTTGCACATAATAACAAAAATTTTTGACGTATTTTCCAACGATCCTATAACAGCTCAGCTTTTTTGAGTCTTTGCTCCCACAAGTTTGCGATTTCTTCTGCTTTCTTCGACGCAATTCCAAGATATTTAGAAGGGTCGGAAATTATATCTAATTGTTTTGGGGTAAATTTCTGTAAATATGGTTGTAGACTTTGATCGTTTCGTACAATTTCTGTTAATGGTTTACCATTTGTATAGGATTCGTCTACAAGTTTACTAACATACTCATGTGAATTAGGATGTCCATATGCAGAAAGTAAAAGATGGAGAGGCTCTGCAATTATCTTATCTTCACTCATTTTAAAGTTTCTTAACATGTTTTGAACATGTGGTTTCAAATTCCTTGAGATTCTTGTAGCTCTTCTTACACAATAATCAAACTGATTTAATATTTGTGGTACGTATCTTTGAGATGCTGAATTAGTTAAATCACGTTGATGGTCTGATATCTGATCTAAATACATCATAAACATATAAGGCATTGTGGCTTTCCACATACTCTTAATATTTTCCAAGCCGACAGGATTTGCTTTATGTGGCATCGTAGACGATCTTGACACATCTTTACCTCTTGGTTGTCCAATTTCTCCAATCTCAGGTCTTTGCAGATTCCTCATATCGTCTGCCCAATTAGCAAGAATGGTGAAGCTGCTTGTAATATAGTGCATAAGGTCTACTATAGGTTCTGGCTGTGTGATTTGTGTAGAAATCTCAGTTGGATTCAACCCTACTTCTGCTAGAACTTCTCTTTCAAATTCTTCAGGTTCTTCAACAAATAAATAAGAAGCATTGTAAGCACCAACAGCACCTGAGAATTTTCCTTCCAAACCTTCAACAGCCTCTTTTACTTTTAAGATTCTTCTTCCGAATCTGCTAACGTACCAAGCCATCGCAAAGCCAAACGTTATAGGTTCTGCATGTTGAAGATGCGTTCTTCCTATTTGTAAAGTGTCTTTTTCATTTCTTGCAATATCTATCCATACTTTTTCCAAAGAAACCATATCTGGGAGAATAACGTTAGTAAAGGCATCTCTATACCGTAATGCATTTGCAGTATCAACTATATCATAAGAAGTTGCTGTTCTATGCACACCTGTTTTAGCTTCGTCGCTTATTCTTTTTCTTATCATGTTAACTTGAGCTATTATGTCATGTCCAGTTTTAGATTCTTCTTCATAAACTTCTTTTGCTGTAACTTGCTCAGAAGCCTTTGAAATCTCTTCAGCAGATTGTTGACTAATAATTCCTCTTCTTGCCAAAACTTTTGCTAGTGCAGCTTCTATCTTTGATTTATACTTGACAAAAGACTCTTCAGATAAGTAAGGTCTTAATTCTTTAACAGAATATCTGTAATCAGTAGGAGAAAACAAATCATATATCGATATTCTTTCTTCACTCATTTTATCACCTAAATGATTGACTAATTTTCTATTTTTAAATTAGTTTCACTTAATTGAATTTAATTATGAATCAGAAACAAAATAAGGCAGATGACGAAAGAAAGTCCTGAGTGATGAAATGCTAGTAAAATCTGGCAAAGTTAAAGATGTGTATGTTTAAGATGCATAAAAAGGATAAAAAGATCGAAGGAAATAAGTCAAGCCGAAATGTTCGCTCTGCGGTGAAGTACCCTATGAGTATTATTCAATATTTTTTGAGGGTTGAGGAGCCAATTTACCCAAAGGGCTAAGACAACAAATGGTTTGTGGGTACATGAAAAGTAACAATATAACAGAATATTCAGACTTGGGATTAACTTGTGAGTTAAAAACAGAAGATGAAGAGATAGGGTGTAAATGTTTCCATCTAGAAAATAATGATTAACTTGCTCGAAAATCATTCGTTTATAAAGAATTGAAGAAAATAAAAGAAGAAAGTTTGAAGTCTGGAAAATAATTTTATCATTGAATAAGGAGATTTTTGTTCTGAAATAAATTACTTAAGTTTACCTTTTTATTAGAAGAATTATGCGTAAATCAAAAAATGAATATGTTATTCTGACTCTTCTTCAACAAAATCAAGACCTTTCATTCAGTCAATTAAGATATAAGTCAGGTCTCAATCGATCTTCCTTAACAAAATGTCTCAATCGACTTCAAAGCAGAAATCTAGTTGAAAATTTCTATGAAAAAAGAGAAGGTACGAAAGATCATTCTTTCTACAGATTAACAACTGAAGGTAAGTATCACCTCTTGTTCATTTTAAGATCTAAATTGATCTAAAGGATTATACGATGCCTGTTAAGTATGTTCTCAAATCATCGAGGAAGGCCTGGTCTCACAAAATTTCTATAGTTCCTTTATCACAAAATGGACAAGTCCAATAAACCCTTTCTAAAAATGGCATATTTTAATTATAATAAAGAATAGAATTAAATACCTTGAAAAGAAATTAATTCTTATTACATAATTCAGAACGCTCTTTACTAAAACGTAATAAAGAATGAAATCTAAAAAATGTTAAATTTGAGAAAGTATGAGAAAGAAAAGGCTTAATTTCGTTATCGTATTTTTCATAGGCTTACTCCTAGGGATTACGATAAGTTATGTTTATCTTGCTAAACAAGAAGCAAAGCCACCTATTAAGGAAGCGGATTTACTAGCTTGTCAAGCAGATGAAGATTGCGTTTGCTATGATGGATGCGGGTGCATAAACAAGCAATACGTAGGAAAAGTTTACTGTATTCAGATTTTACAGCCTT
>JASEGQ010000032.1 GCA_030017875.1 Candidatus Aenigmatarchaeota archaeon | reverse complement strand
GAAAGATATCTTTAAATAATTAGTATAAATACTTTTCGAAAAATATATAAATAGTGATCGGATGACCGATTTTAAGATTAGAATAGAAAACATAGTGGCCTCTGCTAGCTTGGAGGTAGATGTTCCTCTAGAAAAAATTGTCTCAAAGCTAGAGGGAATGGAGTACGAGCCAGAGCAGTTCCCTGGTCTGGTCTACAGGTTAAGCAGACCAAAGGCCGCAGCCCTTATATTCGGCTCAGGAAAGATTGTCTGCACAGGAGCAAGAAGCATAGAAGACGTCAGATCAGTTTTCAGAAAAGTTGTTGATATTGTTAAGAGGTCAGGGGTAAAAGTTCCGAAAGGCTTTAAGATTCAGGTCGAAAACATAGTGGCTTCGGCAAAGCTGGACGCAAAATTAAATCTCGACACAATAGCCTTTAATCTTGAAAATTCTGAGTACGAGCCAGAGCAGTTCCCTGGTCTGGTATATAGGATGGCTGATCCCAAAGTTGCATTTTTATTGTTTGGCTCAGGAAAGATTGTCTGCACAGGAGCAAGAAGCATAGAAGACGTCAATCTTGCTGTAAAGAGGATCTCGAGAAAATTAAAAGAGATAGGAGCTATAATAAAATAGCCATTTTCTGAAAGGTTTCAGAAATTAGAAAAATTTAATATAGTGGGATGATAATAAGAGAAATGCATGGAAAAGGAAGAAATAGTTGAAAAGTTTGCTGAATTTTTGAGAGAGGATTACTACAATGATTTACTCACTGCGGTGAATGAGGGTAAGAAATCATTTAGCATAGACTTTAGCCTTCTCGACAGATTTGACCCAGAGCTCGCAGACTATTTGCTCGAAAATCCTGAGGAAGCCTTGGCTTTAGCAGAAGAGGCAGTGAGACAGATCGACCTGCCGGGAGAACCAAAGCTAAAGATAAGATTTTTCAACCTGCCTGAAAGCAAACAGATAAGAATAAGAAACATAAGAGCCGAGCACATAAACAAGCTTATCTCAGTAGACGGAATAGTCAAGAGAGCTAGCGAGATCAGGCCAGAAGTCTCTGAGGCAATCTTCTCTTGTCCTGAGTGTGGAAAGACCATAACAGTAATACAAACAGAAAGGCTTATCAGGCCGCCGATCGAGTGCGATTGTGGCAACAGGAAAAATTTCAGGCTCATAGATCAAAAGCTTTATGACGCGAGATGGGTAGCTATTGAAGAGCCTTTTGAGATAACAACAGGCGAGAGGCCGTCTGAAATAATGGTTTTTCTCAAAGAGGATTTGACCTCGCCTAGGATTCAGAACATGACAGAACCTGGGAACAGGATAAAAGTTGTTGGAATCCTGAAGCAATTGCCTAGAAGGGTTAAGGGCACACGCTCTAGGCAGATGGAGATCTATGTAGACGCAAACTCTGTCGAGAGCGTAGAGGTCGAGTGGGAAGAATTGGAGATCACCCCAGAGGATGAGAAAAAAATCCTAGAGCTAGCAAGGGATCCTGAAATCTATAATAAGTTAGTTGGCTCGATAGCTCCTGCACTTTATGGGATGGACGAGATTAAAGAGGCTATAGCCTTGCAGCTATTTGGAGGAGAGGTGCACATACAAAAAGATAAATCAAGAACAAGAGGAGATATCCATCTACTGTTAGTTGGAGATCCTTCTTGTCTTGTTGCAGATGAAAGGGTTGTTCTGGCAGATGGCACTATGATGAGAATCGGTGAAATGGGCTCTAGACATTTACAAAACATAGATTATAATCTCCATCTAGGTATGGGAAGAAAAGCTGGTAAAGCGAAGGTCTTCCACATTTATAGAAAACAACCAATAATTGAAGTAGTCACAGAAACTGGGAAGAGTATTAAAGGAACTTACAATCAGCCAATATTAATTGTTAAAAATAAGCAAAAGTTATGGAAAAGGCTAGATGAGGTAAAAATTGGTGAAAAAGTTCAAGTCGTACCAAAAATTGAGTGTAGGAAAAAAACTTTTGTTAAAACCAATTGGTATCCATACCATAAAAAGCAAAAAGTCCCAGAATTTTTAGAAGAGGATCTAGCCAGTTTGTTTGGCTACATAATAGCTAGCGGTTGTGTACAAGATCGTAGAGTATCTTTTATAATTAAAGAATCTGACATCCTCCCGAAAATTAAAAATGCTTTTGAAAAATGCTTTAATGCGCCAGTACATGAATATAAATATACAAAGGTTACATACTATCAAGTTAATCGAACTCATGTAGCTAAATTGCTCTCATTTCTAAATGAGAGAAGAGTACCAAATCTTATATTCCGTTCTGGAAATTCTGTAGCTGCTTCATTTTTAAGATGGCTATACGAAGGAAGCGGCTCTGTTTTATCTAAAGGGCGCATGTCAGTTAATTTGAAATCTAATAACATAGAACTTTTAAGAGATGTTCAGACTCTACTGCTGAGATTTGGTATACACTCAAGAATTTTGTGGGAAAGCAAAGGAACAAACAGCAAAAGCTCTTTAGTAATAGGGCGCTCTGAGTCGATAATTAAGTTCTGGCGAAATGTCGGATTCGTCAGTGAAAAGAAAAAATCTAAATTAGAACAAGTAGCAAGATACGCAAAATCTCATGTACGCAACCATGAAAGTCGTGCTGAGAAAATTGTAAAAATAGACAAACTACCACCTCAAGATGTTTTCGATATAGAAGTCCCTAAGTATCGAAGATTTGTCGCAAACGGTATAGTTGTACATAATACAGCAAAGAGCGTTTTGATGAAAGTTGTTTCGACGCTCATTCCTCGTGGGCGATATGTGAGCGGCAAGGGAGTCACTGGCGCAGGTTTATGCACAGTTTATGATACTATAGTACAGTTAGAAGACGGCTCATTAGTGCCGATAGGTAAATTAGTTGAGGATGAAATCAAAAACGGTTCAAAAAAAATTAAAGAAGGCTTTGTAACTACTGGGTCTTCCAAAAAAGTTCTTTCTCTTGATCAAAATTTGAAGATAAAACCACTTAAAATAACGAAATATTGGAAACTAAAGGCTCCAAAAAAGTTGATTAAGATAGTGACTCAAACAGGAAAAGAAGTCATAGTTACTCCAGAAAATCCTATTCCTGTAATAAAGAATGGCAAAATAATCTGGAGACCTGCCTTCAAGTTAAACCCAGGAGAATACATTGCCACACCAAGAGTTTGTCGGGCGAATCCAAAAATAACTAGTTCAATAAACTTGCTAGATGAGGATGCTTTGCTTCTGAATAGACAATGGGAAGTTGGAATTGACGATAACTTGTATTACTATTGGAAACATGGTGCACAAATAGGTGGGATAAAAGCAATTAGTAACAAACTTGGGGTTAAAGCCGATCAAATTTTGCCAAAAAAATTAGCTCTAAGTGAGTTGCACGGGATACCATTGCTCATGAATTCAAACCTGGCATACCTAATGGGTCTTATAGCAGGTGGTAGCATTTCGAAAAATGATTTTGGAGGATTTGATATAAAATCCTTTAACATACATGACGACCTTCTGAAAACTTCTGAAAGCATATGTGAGAGAGAGTTAAACATAAATCCATCCCACGCAGAGAATGGAATTCCTTACTTTAGATTCAACTCAAAGATTTTTGGTGAGCTGTTGAATCGATATGTTGTAAGCGGAGATAAGTCGCACAACTTAAAGGTTGCAGAAGAATTGTCATTACTTCCAAAAAATATTTTGGCTTCATACCTTCAAGGTGTGTTCGACGCAGGATCTGTAGTTGAAAGAAAGACTAAAGGCTCATGTGTAGAGCTTTCATCAGCAAGCAAAGAATTCATAAGAGCTCTGCAGATACTCTTGCTAAGATATGGTATAATTTCTTTAGCAAAAGAAAAGAAACCAAGAACTTCTGTGATAAGAAATCATGCTAAATCTAGATACGTTCTCATAATAAGCGGGTTGGAAAACCTTAAACTTTTCAGGAAAAATATAGGTTTTAGACTGAGGGACAAGCTAGAAAAATTAAACAGAATAATAGAAAAATCGTTTGTAATTGGCAATTTACTTAGAAAAATAAGGAATAGTCTTGGGTTGTCCGCTAAAGAGTTTTATGGCTATAAAGATTATAGCTATGAAAATGGTACGAGAAAACCGACACGAAAATTTTTAAGAGAATTGTTGAACGAATTTGGTAATATAAAAGAACTTGTTAAATTTGCAAATTCAGACATATTTTGGGATAAAATCAAAAAGATAGAAATAGAAAATAGTAGGCATGAGTACGTTTATGACATAACTGTAGAAAACGGGCATAGTTTTGTTGCCAACGGCTTAATCATTCATAACACAGCCACAGTAGTTAGAGATGAAGAATTCCTTGGAGGTTGGGTTCTCGAAGCCGGAGCTCTGGTAATGTGTAATAAGAGTTTGATTGCTATAGATGAGTTTGAAAAAATAGAGAAAAGCGACCAGATTGCTTTACACGAGGCGATGGAACAAAACACGATCTCGATAGCAAAGGCAAATATAGTTGCTACCCTGCCTGCACAGACAGCTATTCTCGGAGGAGGAAATCCAAAGCTAGGAAGGTTTGATCCTTATCTGCCGATAAAGGAGCAGATAGATATTCCTGAGACTTTGCTCGCGAGGTTTGATCTTAAATTCGCTCTCCGCGACATTCCCAACCCCGAAGTCGACGCAAAAATTGCTGACCATATCTTAAAGGTAAGGCATTATGGGGAGGAAGAGATAAAGCCTATAATCGAAGCTGATCTTTTGAAGAAGTATGTTGCTTATGCTAGAAAGAACTGTCATCCAAAGCTTAGCAGAGAAGCTGGAGAAACGATAAAAGATTTTTTTGTCAGGCTGAGAGAAAAAGTTACGTCAGAAGAGGCTCCAGTTCCGATAACTCTAAGGCAGTACGAAGCTCTAATAAGATTAGCAGAAGCCTCAGCAAAAGTCCAGCTAAGAGATGAAGTGACTAAGGAAGACGCGTTGAGAGCAATAAATCTGATGAAAGCTTCTCTGAGACAATTCGGGTTTGACCCGGAGACAGGAAGAATTGACATAGACAGAGTTGAAGGACATATAACAGCTGCTGAGAGAGGGAAGATTAGAATAATGCTAGACGTGATAGAAGAGCTAACAAAAACGATCGGAAAGAACGTACCAAAAGAGGATATTGTTAAGCTGGCCAAGAGCAGGGGGCTAAGAGAGTTTGACATAGAGAAGATGCTGAACGAATTAAAAAACATCGGGACTCTTTTCGAGCCTAGGCCTGGGATATTCCAGAAGATGTGATCTTTTCTTAAATATTGGAGAATAAGATGAAAGACAAAAAAAGATTGGTAGCGAAAAAAGTTAGAATTTCTGATATAGTCAATGGAAAGTATTTTTCTGGTAGCAAGGAAGAGATGAGGCCTAGCTATGTAGTAACTCCTTTTGGTGACAAGATTTCAAGAGTCAATTTGATTGCTACAGTTATCGACAAATTTCAGAGCGAAGATGAATATTCGGCAATCACAATAGACGACGGCACAGAAGCGATAAGGGTAAAAACTTTTAGAGAGAGTACGAACTTGCTTCAAAACATTGAGTTAGGAGATTTGGTCTTGGTTATAGGAAAGCTTAAAGAGTACAACGGAGAAGTGTATGTGAACGGTGAAATAGTAAAGAGAATTGAAGACCCAAATCTTGAGAGTCTGAGAAGACTTGAGGTGTTGAATAATATAACAGAACAGAAGAAAATTGTTGAGGAGATAAAGAATTTAAAGGATAAGATGTCTAGAGAAGAACTGGAAGAATGCATGAGAGAAAAGTTTGGGATCGAGAGAGAAGTCTTAGAGGTTATAGAAGAGAACTTGAGAGTTGCAAAGGTTGATTACAAACCAAAGATAATAGAGCTGATCGATAGTTTGGACGAAGGCAGTGGTGTTGAGATAAACAAGATATTTGAGCTATCTGACTTGCCTGAGAGCGTGATAGAAAGTGCGATCAAC
>JASEGQ010000031.1 GCA_030017875.1 Candidatus Aenigmatarchaeota archaeon | reverse complement strand
CACCTAGTAGGTGTAACACAGGATATTTAACTGTCGTTTAGATTTTTAGATTTAAAATAAAAACAAAGAAAAAGAAAAAAGATATCAAAACTCCTCTTCTTCCTCTTCATCTTCTGTTAGAGGATCCCACTGATCCTCGTCCATTCCTATCGCCCCTTTTAACAGCCACATTTCTTCATGTCCAGAGTTTGCTGTATTGAGAGAATTCGAAACTTTAGACTTTTGAAGTGCGGCTGCTTTTTAAAATTCAAAGTAGGCAGAGCCTACCTTATTATGTCGATGCCCAATGCCTGACTTATCTCCTTGACTATTGGTCTCTCGTAGCTAACTGGTCCCAAGATGTATGGTGATTTGACGCCTGTTATTATCGAAATAACTTGTACCTTTCCTTCAAACTCTGGCAGAATCCTTGCACCCCAGAAAACCTGTGCGCTAGGATCTAGATGCTGAGCCACTGTCTCGCCTATCATGTTTACTTCGTCTAGTCTTAGGTCTGGCCCGCCTGTGATGTGAACCAATGCTCCAGTTGCTCCTGTGTAGTCAACTTCCAACAAAGGATTCAACAGAGCCTTAGTGATTGCATCCTTAGCTCTGTCGCTGCTGTTGCTCTCTCCAACTCCTATGGCAGCTACCCCACCTGTGTGCATTACTGCCTTAACATCTGCATAGTCTAGGTTAACCAAACTAGGCAGAGTAATAGTTTCTGTTATCCCCTTCACCATGCTCGCTATTAGCTCGTCTGCAACAGCAAAAGCCTGCTGAATAGAAAGATTCCCTGCATACTTTAGCAACTTGTCGTTTTCTATCACAATAGCTGTATCAGTAACCTGTCTCAGGTTTGCTAAGCCGTCCTCTGCTTTTGCTATTCTCGAACCTTCTAGCTTGAACGGCATTGTCACAACTGCTATGACAATCGCTCCCATGCTTTTAGCGATTTCACATATAACCGGAATGCCTCCTGTTCCTGTACCCTTTCCTAGGCCTGCAACAGCGAAGACCAAGTCAGCTCCTTCCAGAGCTTCCTTTATCTCGTTCCTGGATTCCTCCGCACACTTTTTTCCCACTTCTGGATAACCTCCACATCCCAAGCCCTTTGTTAGTTCTTTTCCTATCAAAATCTTTCTGTCAGCCTTTCCTACTGCAAGAGCTTTAGCATCAGAATTGCAAGATACAGTTGTTGCTCCTTCTATTCCCATCTCTGTCAGTCTTGTCACTGCGTTCTGTCCTGCTCCTCCGCATCCTATAACTACTATTTTAGCTTTTTTGACAGAAAATCCAAACTCTTGCTCTGCTAGCTTGTAGTAATCAACAGTAGAATATGTTGCCCCAGAGGTTGACTCTAGTTTAAATCTGGTTGTAGGAGATTCTTCGCCGAAAGTCTTTCTCAGAGCGCTCTGCACAATGGATTCCATCTAAATCCTCCTTTCCTTTGCAAAATATATTTTGCATCATCGAAAACCTTTTTAAAGGCTTTCAACAAATCTATTCTTAGAATTAGAAGTTTAGCAAAACCCGTATCAAATTCGTACTTACAAAACCCGTAAAATTCTTTTACTTTAATGTACTTAAATTGATTGCTGTAGAATTTTCTATATTTTACGATGACTATTTGTTAGTTTGCAATTAGCAAAAATTTTTAAATTGACCTAAAAATTTAGGGCATAATCCTACTTCTGTCCCTTGGAAACATCGTCACTTCTCTGATGTTGCTCTTTCCAGTTATAGCCATCGTTATCCTTTCGAGTCCAATACTCCAACCAGAGTGATAAGGACTACCATAACGAAAACAATCAATGTAATATTTGAAATCGTCAGGATTCAGCCTTTTTTCTTTTAACTGCTTTATTAGCAGCTCTGGGATATGAATTCTCTGAGTTCCAGAAGCAAGCTCCAAGCCGTTGTAGATCAAATCAAACGCTTTGCAGATTTTTGGATTTTTTTCATATGGCATTGCATAAAAAGGCTTAAGAGCAGTTGGCCAGTGGGTTATAAAAATTGCTTCGCCAAACAATTTAGCCAAGGACTTTTCTTGAACTCTTGTAAAATCTTCTCCCCACTCAATTTTCTCTTTATTCTTTTTAAGAGAATCAATAGCTTCTGCATATTTAACCCTCTTCAAAGGTAATTTTGGTATCTTTAAATCTCTGCCCAGTATTTTCAGCTCTTCCTCGCATTTTTCTTTCACGTGCTTCAGAATACGTACAAAGCACTCTTCTAAAACTTTCATCACATCTTCGTCTGTTGCAAATGCTTGCTCTATGTCCATCTGTCTTATCTCGTTCAAATGCGTTGGCTGATCAAACTTCTCGGCTCTAAACACTGGCAATATCATGAAAACTTTTTCAAACGAGATTGCACCCATTTGCTTGTAAAGCTGAGGAGACTGGGCAAGATAAGCCTGCTTATCAAAATACGGCAATATAAATAGCTCAGCACCACCTTCAGAAGCAGAAGAAATTATTATCGGAGGTTGCATTTCTATATATCCCCTTTCAGTAAAGAAATCCCTAAAGGCTTTTATTATCTCAGTTTGTATTCTAAAAATTGCTTTTGCTTCCTCGGTTCTGAAAAACATGAAGCGCCAGTTCAATCTAGTATCTAGATTTGCAGGAGTAACTTCCCTTGGATCTAGAGGCAAAGGTACAGATGCTTTGCTTATAACTTCAATTTCAGATGGAATAATTTCTATTCCAGATTTTGCTATCTTGCTTCTGACCACTTTACCTTTTACAGAAATAACATCTTCCTGATGTAATTTGTTATAAATATTTAAAATTTCCCTTGAAACTTTTTTTCTTGGAGCTGTTATTTGAATTATTCCGTCCTTGTCTCTTAACAAAATAAAATTTATTCCTCCCATCAGCCTAACGTCAAATACCCATCCAGAAACAACTACTTCTTTTCCAATTACCTTTTTTAATTCAGCTGTGCAATGAGTCCTTTTTAACAAAAAGTCACCTACTAAAATTTTTTGTTTAATATTAATTTCAAAGTTCCAATAAATTTAAATATTCACAAGATAATTCTTAAAAAGGCGAAGCTGATGGGTGACCGTCAAAACTTTGAGAAGAGATTTTACCCATGATTTCTTTAGTTTTGCCGCTGTCCTCGACGAAAAAGGAATCTTAATTCATGCTCCTGTTAGAAAAAGATTGGAGATAAGCAGTTCTTGTGTAATAGCCACTGTTAGTCCTAGCTACAGACTTTCAAAAGGAAGCAAAAGACTGAAATTTATAGAATTCAAACTTTAAAGGTGAGCTAAGTGTTAGTTGATATCTCAAGAGTTTTATCCGGCATAGAAGGAGAAGTTTCTATCAGAGGATGGGTTCATCATAAGCGTAGCTCTGGTGGAATCCTATTTTTACTTGTTCGTGATGGCACAGGAATTATCCAATGCACTTTGAGAAAAGACAAAGCTGAGGTTTTTGAAGAAATAGAGAAATTGCCTGTAGAGTCTGTTGTAGAGCTAAGAGGAGTTTCAAAAAAAGATCCTCGTGCTATAGGGGGATATGAGATAGCTATAGAAGATATAAAAACTATTCACAAAGCTGAAAGCGGATTTCCTATTGCAAAAAAATATCATGGACCTGAATTTCTTCTTGATCATAGGCATCTTTGGCTAAGGAGTGAAAAAATGCAAGCTGTGCTCAGAATAAGAGCAAAATTATTAGAAGCAGCTAGACAATGGCTCACAGCTCATGGCTATACAGAGTTTCAATCTCCGAGTCTAACCCAAGTGGCTTGCGAGGGTGGGGCAACGCTGTTCCCCGTAGACTACTTTGGTAAAAGAGTCTACCTAACCCAGAGTTGGCAGTTGTATGCTGAAGCTGCTATAGCAAGTTTAGGAAAGATTTTTACAGTAGCTCCTTCTTTCAGAGCTGAGAGGTCAAGAACAAGAAGGCACCTAACAGAATTTTGGCATTTGGAAGTGGAGGAGCCTTTCTGCGATTTAGAAAAAATAATGAGAGTGCAGGAAGAGTTTATAACCCATATCTGCCACACGCTAGCAAAGGATATGCAACCAGAGCTCAAAAAACTTGGAAGAGAGGCAGGGGATTTGCTTAAAATGAAGCCTCCTTTTCCGAAAATCACCTATGACGAGGCAATAGAAATGCTGAAGAAAGATGGAGTAAAGATAGAGTGGGGAGATAGTATAACTTGGGTTGTTGAGAAGAAACTAGCATTAAAATTTGATGTTCCCTTCTTTATTACACACTTCCCAAAAGAAGTGAAGGCTTTCTATCACAAACCTGATCCAAAAGATCAGAGAGTTACTCTAAGCGCTGACATGCTTGCTCCAGAAGGATATGGTGAGATAACAGGAGGTGGACAAAGAATTCATGATTATGATGAGCTTATGAAAAGGATAGAAGAGGAAAAGCTCGATGTCAAAGATTATCAGTGGTATGTTGATTTGAGAAAATATGGAAGTGTGCCGCACGCTGGCTTTGGCTTGGGTATTGAAAGGATGGTAATGTGGATTTGTAAGCTAAAGCATATTCGTGATGCTATACCATTCCCAAGGTTAATAAATAGAGTCTATCCATAAAATATAATGCCCTCGAACAAGCCCTCGTAGTCTTTACGAGGGAAGCTCAGTGGTAGAGCACCCGATTTCCGAAAGGAAAGGTGAAGCTGTTAACCGGATGGTCATGGGTTCGAATCCCATCGAGGGCGTCTTGAAAATAAATTACAGACCATTAAATCCCAATGCTCTGCTAAGTATTTTACACTTTCCTAAGAGAAATCAAAGCGTACCTAGCACTATTAAATGCCCAAAGGAAAGTAGTTGCTAATACTAGCGTGAAGATAGGAGTTATCCTTCAAGCAATTTATAAAACAGTATACATAAAGATTTTTGAGAGTAAATTTCTGATAAAAGTCTTTTAATTCGCAAAAACACTTAAAATTTACGGACTCGTGTGGAAACTTGGATATCCGGCGAGGCTTCGGACCTCGAGTTGAGGGTTCAAATCCCTCCGAGTCCATCGTAATTTATTTAAAAGAACGGAATATTATTCTATATGGAAACTCCTGAATCCTATTTTCTGAATTCGGAGTTAATCGTCCATGCCGGTGGACTAAGCGAGAGATGGTGGCCTGTCACAGAAGGAGAAGTTCCAAAGCCTAGAACTGATATAGGTAAAAAGCCTAGACCGATGATAGACTGGGTTATTCTACCTTATGTCGTAGCAGGAATAAAGCATATATTTGTTTCTCTCTGGCACAAGCCCGACACAATCGTTGAGCATCTAGAGGAAATAGAAAAAAATACTGACATAAAGTTTACCTACCTCGTTGAGCCTGAGGACAGAAGACTTGGAAGAGCTGGGGTAATAAAGTATTTTCTAGAAAATGGAGTTTTGAGCGAAGAAAAGCCAAAAATTTGGATGAACGCTTCTGACATAGTAAGAATCAACATAAGAGAGCTATTAAAGTTCCATTTGATTGGCTTGAACAAAGGGTTTCTTGCTACGGTAGTTGGTAGTTCTAGTGATTGTAGTCAGTTTGGGAGAATAAGATGCGACCCAAAAACAAAAGCTGTTAAGAGTTTTGAGGAAAAACCGATAACAACTCTACCAAAGGGAGAATACGTTAATACAGGAATTTTTTGTATAGATCAAAAACTTAACAAAATATTTTTTGAGATAGAAGAAAAGGAATTGCCCATAGATGTAGAGAGATGCAGTATTTTGCCAAAGATCTGCAAGGTTATGCGTTGCTTTGAGTTTGCTGTGCCATTTAAAAACTGGGTTTGGCTCAAAAACCCTAAAGATTACAAAAGAGTGAAAGACATGGATCTAGAAAAATTTTTAGAAGTCCCTTCTGTTGAAAAGTATCTCGGTCCTTACTCGCCTTTAGGTTAAGAATAATAGGAAAGAATATATAACTCAATATTTATTATTAATGCTCCCGTCGTCTAGTCCGGTCAAGGATTCGAGCTTCAAGGCACTGGCGATTCGAGCTTGAGACAAAATTGGCAAGAAACACGGGTTCAAAAGGTTGCCTGAAATTCCCGTCGGGAGCATTTATGAAATTCTTTAAACAGTAAGGCTTTGGACTAAAAGAAAGGGGATGGTCCGATTCTTGCTAAATCCAAGTCATTCTTCA
>JASEGQ010000030.1 GCA_030017875.1 Candidatus Aenigmatarchaeota archaeon | reverse complement strand
AAGCAATATAAGGTAGCAGTATCAACCAGAAGGCTATCGGCCATTTGACCAACTCCTCTGGAACACCCAACCACGTCGCTAAATATTTTTCCCAAGGCAATTCCCATGGCAATTGTGCACTAACGATCGTTGGAATTAACAGCAGAGATAAAACTATTATCAATATTTTTTTCATTAGACATCACAGCTAATAATAATTTCGATTAGCAAGTAATTAAAATATTATGTAGGAAGAAACTATGGGATATAAAATTGCTAATGCCACAATCAGAACTATTAGCAGTATTATTTTTCTCTTCAAAGACCATCCCTTCTGAAAAAATATTATTCCAGGCAACTCAAAAAATATCAGCATTCTTCCAAATCTAAATGCTATTAGTGCTGGAGCAAGAGCAACAATCGCATAGATTTTGTTCGAGATCCTGCGTAATGGTGAGATCCATTTGAACATAAGATAAACTATATACCAAGTCAAAAAGAATGGAATAACAACGTCAATCAAAACATAAGGCCAAGTTAACAGTACTGGAGGAAGCATAAGCCAACTCGCGAAGAAATCTTGTATCTCATATGGCAGGTAAAACTCGACCATAATTAAAGTTAAAAAAACAAAAAGATTAAGCTTCTCTTTTTATTCTCTGAACTAAATCGGTTAGAGCTCTCACGCTCTCTATCAGAGCAGGCAGAGTCTCCTTAAAAGCTTTTTCTAAGCTTGTCAAGCGAATATTGACATCACTCACAACTTCCCTGAAAGAATCGATCTTTGTGGCTATTAGCTGTTGCTCGCTGAACTTTGTTTCTGATACTTCGCTTAAGCGCTCGTGCAAATCACTGATCTTTTTCTCAAGCTCCTTGTACTTCAGCATGAACTCGTTTAGCTTTTCGCTAAGCTCGCTAGTTTTTTCTTTTACTATATAATCTACATACTCCTCAGTCGTATAAGCCTCTGGATAATAGTACTCTTGAGGTAGAGAAGGTTCTGGCACTGCAGGAGCCTGTACAGGAGGAGCTTGAGCAGGAGCAGGCAATGCAGCAGGCGCGTGTGGAGGACGTGGTGGCGTGGGTGTAGGCTCAGCTATTTTCGGTAACTCTAACACTGGAGGAGAAGGCAACTCTGCATGCCTTGCTTCTGTTATTCCAGTTTTCAACGCTTCTGTTAAACTTCGATCTATTTCTTCTGGCGAAAACCCTTCCCTTCTTAACATGTCTATAATTTCTAGCTCAGTAAAACCTTTTGAGTGAAGCTCTTTTACCCTATCTAAAGGAACAAACCCTTTTCCAACAAAAACTTCAGGCTTTTTCTTCTTGAAAAAAAGCATTATACCACTATATTAATTATCTTTTTAATATTAAATTAAGCCTTTTTATCCTTTCTTCCATTATTCTTTCTAGCTCATCCTTCGTAACAAACTTGGACGTTATTGGATTTAGGATATCGACGTAACTTTCTATCTGCTTAAGCTCAGCCTTGGTTGCAGTTTTCCCGAGCTCTTTATTTATTCTCATAATTTCATTTTCCATCCCACTCAGCCTATCCATTAGTGAGTTGATTTTATTCCCCAGTTTCTCCAAATCAATTTTCAAATCGTTCAGCTGACCCAAAATAGTATCTTCTAGAGTTGAGATTGAAGAGTCTATTCTGTCCATTCTCGTTTCGATGTTCCTTATCCTTCTCACATCTTCGTTTAGTCTTCTCACAATTTCATTTGTCACAGCCCTTATGTCAACTGGCTTTTGCACTGCCATTAATAAAGAATTTGTTAAGAGAAAAGATAAATCTAATAAGATAAGATGGTTTGTGATTTTGAAGTTGTTGACAATACTGTAAGAGTTAATTGCCTAGGCTGTGTTTTCGGAGCTAGCATAGAAGATTTTGAGGCCTGCATGGCAAAAACTATCGACAAACTTCTAGAAGTGAAAAATGCAGAGAGGATAATTCTTGCTGAAACCAGAGAGAATGAATATGACTTTGAGCAAGTAAAGCTTTTGGCAGAAATCGCAAACGCGTTCAACAAAATTTTGAATGAGGACAAAATAATAAGCATAAGCAACCTCGGTCCGAAGGAGTGCGAAAAATATTTCCCGAAAAGGTTGGCAGACCTTCAGTTTCTAATTCTTGAAGTATTTAGAAAAGATCCTGTAGGAGCTTTTGTTAAGCTTAACAAGCTGATAACTGCTGCGAGAATAAACGAGCAAAAGGCTCCTGAGAATTTGAAAAAATGCTTTACGCACTATCTTCAAAACGCTCTGCTGCCCATAGAAAGAATTCTCTCTTCTTGCGCTCTGATCCAAATGGCAAAACCAAGGCTGGAAAACTATAGAACTGGTGACAGGAGCATTTACAGAGAAATATTTCATCCCACAGTTAAACCGAACTTTATGCTGACAAGATTCATGATCGCTCCTCCAAAAGAAGGAAGAGCTTTAGAAAAGTATTACATCTTAAAAAACGTTAAAGTTGAAATTTTCAGAGTTCCTGGAAAAGTTAAGCTTTTCTACCATATAACTCCTCCAGAGTTTACTTTGAGCGAAGAAAAATATCTGATCCTGGATAATGCTAGGCGATATCTATCTGCTCACAAGCCGACAGAAACAGAGATAACTGAGCCGGAGAAAGCGAGAGAGTTGTTCTTCAACATCGGAAGAGATCTTGTAAAAGAGTTGGCAAAAAGCATGGG
Source organism: Candidatus Aenigmatarchaeota archaeon (assembly GCA_030017875.1). Classification (GTDB taxonomy): domain Archaea; phylum Aenigmatarchaeota; class Aenigmatarchaeia; order CG10238-14; family SCSR01; genus JASEGQ01. Next base: position 3,623 of record JASEGQ010000030.1, on the reverse strand, counting down.
GGTTGAATTAAGCGCTAGTGAAATAGAAGAATTAGCTGTGTTGCTAGCAAGATATACTGCAGGATTCGGAGTTCTTGAGCTTTTACTGGCTGATGAAAAAATTCAAGACATTTATATCAATTCGCCAATAGGACTAACTCCCATTTTTATTTATCACTCTGACTTCGAGGAATGCGAGACAAATCTTATACCAACAAAAGAGGACGCAGAAGCATGGGCTACTAGATTTAGGCTTTATTCTGGCCGCCCGCTAGATGAAGCAAACCCTGTTTTGGATACAGAGCTCACAGTGCCAGGAGGAAGGGCAAGGGTCGCGGCTATTACAAGAACTTTGTCTCCGGAAGGTTTGGCTTTTGCTCTTAGAAGGCATAGGGAGAAGCCATGGACATTTCCCTTGTTCTTGCAGGTAAAAATGCTTGATCCTTTGTACGCAGGGTTGATGAGCTTTATCGTAGACGGAGGAAGAGCTATATTAATTGCAGGGGGTCGAAGTAGTGGCAAAACTAGCTTGTTGAGTGCGATGATGCTTGAAATAATGAGAAAGTTTAGAATTATAGTTCAGGAGGACACTTTAGAACTCCCAATTTCAAAAATGATGCAGCTTGGTTATAACGTCGAGAGATTAAAATCTCGCTCTGTAATAACAAGAGTAGAGACAGAGCTCCCAGCAGACGAAGCACTAAGAACTGCCCTTCGATTAGGAGATTCTTGCCTTATAGTCGGAGAAGTTAGATCAGTAGAGAGCACTGCTCTATTTGAAGCAATGCGCATAGGTGCTTTGGCTAATGTTGTTGCAGGAACTATTCATGGCGAAAGTCCTTACGGTGTTTACGATAGAGTAGTGCATGATTTAGGTGTTGCACCAACAAGCTTCAAGGCTATTGATTTGATAACGATCTGCAACATGCTTCGCTCTCCAGACGGTCTTCACCGCTTTAGAAGAGTGACAGAACTAACAGAGGTTAGAAAACATTGGAAGGTTGATCCTGCAGATGAAGGCGGCTTTGTCACTCTCATGGAATACTCTGCTAAAGAAGACAGGCTAAAACCTACGGATACTTTGATAGACGGCGAATCGCAAGTCTTGAACGAGATTGCTAAGCGGGTGAGAGAGTGGCATGGAAATTGGGACGCTGTTTGGGATAACATCCTTTTGAGAGGAAAGGTAAAGCAAACTTTGGTTGAATATGCTAAGTATAGCCCAGAGATTTTGGAAGCAGAGTTTGTTTGTGAGAGCAATGACATCTTTCATCTGATCTCAGAAAAAGTGAAAGAAGAGGTTGGTGCTTTAGACTCGAAGATTATATATGATAGATGGCTCGAGTGGTTAAAGTCGAGGCTGAGTAAGTGGTAATATCAATAGAATATAAAAAATTTTTAGAAGAAGTGAGGCCAAAATTTTCTACCTATGAAAGTGTATGTAGAATCTCTGAAAGAGTGCTACCGATAAAACCAACGAAAGATTTAGAGAAAAGATATGATGAGGCAATAGAGTTTGCTCATCTAAGAATAACTGCAAGAGGTGCTTTTTCTTTTTCATTCCTCGCGAGCTTACTCTTTTCTTTTTTTTCCTTGCTTCTGTCTTTTTCACTAGGAGTTCTGTCAGATTCTGTTGTTGTTTTGATCGTTGTTTTTGACCTCCTGATATTTTACTATCTCTACAACTATCCTTTTCATCTGGCTACGATGTTCAGAATAAACGCAAGTTCTGAGATGGTTTTAGCAGTGATTTATATGAGCATAGCTATGCGAGTAAACCCGAACCTGGAGAACGCAGTAAAATTTGCTGCCTCGAATTTAACAGGGCTGTTGGGCTATGATTTTAAAAAGATTATATGGGATCTGTACACAGGAAAATACTTGTCGATCTCTGAAGCCTTAGGCGATTTTTGTAAAAGATGGAAGAGGGAGAATGAAGAATTCGTTGAAGCAATAGACCTCATCGAGACTTCTCTGACAGAGAGCGCTGCTCTAAGAGAAAAAAGTCTGGATGAAGCTGTTTCTGTTATGATAAACGGGACAAGGGAAAGGATGAAACACTATGCTCACGAACTCAGGAGCCCTGTCACTGTTATAAACACGATGGGAATAGTGCTTCCTATCATCGGCTTGGTATTTTTTCCTATAATCGCGATCTTCATGCCTGATTTAGTAAAGCCTGTATTTCTTGGAATTGGTTATAACATTATTCTGCCAATAACAGTTTTTTGGATGATGAAAAACTCTTTAGAGAGAAGGCCTTACTCCTTTCATCAGCCAGACATCTCGAAGCACCCTGAGTTTGCACATGAAAAAACTTTCAACAAAATAACTCTTATCTCTGCCCTTATCCCTATACTGCCAGTTTCTTTTTCGGCTTATATGATCAGCACCTCTGGCCAGATCTTCAGCTTTAACAATTTGATCTACTCTCTTCTCATTCTGTGCAGCGGAATTTTTGCTATCGTTTTTTATTGCGTTCTTTCTGTGATCAAAAAGCTCAGGCTGAGGGAAGAGGTCTCGACAATCGAATCAGAATTTCCAGAAGCTTTGTTCCAGCTCGGAACCTACCTATCGAGGGGGGTTCCTGTAGAAAAGAGCCTGAGAGAGGTTACCGCTAAGATAAGAGACTTAAGGATCTCAAGATTTTTTGCAAAGATTTTGTACAACATAGAGACTTTTGGGATGACCCTAGAGCAAGCGATATTCGACAAAGAATACGGAGCAATAAATTTCTATCCATCTAGAATGATAGAAGCTGTGATGAAAGCTATAACAAGCATCTCTAGGCGCGGCATGGCAGTTGTTTCAAAAGCTATGATCTCTATTTCTAGTTATTTAAAAGACGTGAAGAGTGTTGAAGAGGAGTTGAAAGACGTTCTCTCAGAATCGACCTCAGACATGCGAGTTCAGGCTCTTTTGCTCGCGCCACTAACTTCTGCTATAGTTGTGTCGATGACAGCTGCTATGATGAGACTAATGGTTTCTTTTGCTGAGTCTGTTGAAAAAATTCAAAAGCTACTCCTAGGATCTGGACCTGCTGGCATGACTGGAAACGTTCTTTTCTCTTCTCTCATAAACATAAATAAGATGATTCCTGTTCACTGGTTTCAGATGATAGTCGGGATTTATCTAACAGAAATAGTTAGCATGCTGGCGATCTTTATAAGCGTTATAAATAACGGTGAAGAGGATCTGCTCAAAAGGTACTCCATCGCAAAAACTTTACTCATCGCGAGCATAGTCTATTTTGCTTTCACAGTTTTGATTTATTTGGCGTTCGATTACATGACGCCTTCCATGCTGAAGGTGATCGTGCCATGAAAGGGACGAGCGAGAGGATACTGTACGTGATTATTTTACTGATTTTACTATTCTTGCTGATAGTTTTATATCTGGTTGTCGGGACAAATCTAATTAAGAGGATAATAGCTGGTGTGCCATGAAAGGCCTGGTAGTATCGACTGTTGGATGGTTGATACTAGCGATAGTAGCCGTAATAGTTCTGTTCATTTTCTTCTCTAAGCTTGTTCCTGTAGTCGGAGAGTTCATGGATGCTGCTGTTAAAGGATTAAAAAAACTAATCTGTGACATGCTCCCGTGGCCTCTTAATTGGCTCGCTGGTTGTTGATTTAAATTTTAAT
>JASEGQ010000002.1 GCA_030017875.1 Candidatus Aenigmatarchaeota archaeon | reverse complement strand
CTTGTTATCAATCGGGAATTCTACTTGAACTCCTTCTACTTGAGCTTTTTTAGCTATTTTTAGAGTAACAAGAGTAGCGAGGATAAGCCCAATGACCAAAGCAATAACTAGGATTTTAGTTTTGGACTTATATTTCTTTTTCATGTTATATATAATATTAATGCAAAAAAGCATAATCTTTTAACTAATTAGTTTCTTATTCCTAAACATTTCTAACACAGAGCAGAAATCAGACCTATAAGCATTTTATACATATTCCAAAGTATTTGTTAACTCCTCTCTGTCAACGCCAAATAGCTTAACAGCAAAATCAAAATCTCTTCTCACCAAAATTTTGTAGGTTTAATTTTTTCCTTTTACATATTTTCAATTAAATTCCATCCATATTCGCTGTAAAACTCATTTTTTAAATAAGAATTAATTGCTTGCCTAACATAAGGAATTACATTCTCGGGAAGATTATCCAACCAAACCATCTTAAGTCATCACATTTATTTGGTTCCATAATCCTAGGCTCACCTTTCCATTTTTCTGCAGTAAAAAAGAAATTAACTCTTTCTCCGTTTGGATCTTTTCTATGCATCACGTGGACTATTTTAGAGCAGTTGGATCTAACTCTATACTGTTTCCATTAAGATGTCCTGCTGGCAAACTGTATTCGCCATCATGAAAACCGGTATTGTATCTTCGTAAAAGAAGGATTTCGTTATTTCTAATTAAGATTAAATAAACTGTTGAAACGATTTTAAATTCCTCTTCAGACATTTTTGATCTCTTTTGCTCAAAATTGATTTTTCACACTTAAGTTATAGCTTAAACTACAACCATTCTTCCTTGCTATAACACCTTGCTAGCTTTCTATGGAAAAATTCTCTATCAGGCAATTCCTTATGGTTTTCAATTTCTAGTTTAGAGCCTGCTTTTAGCCTCTATTTTGTCAGCCATCCTCCGTCAATCACCACGGTTGAACCAGTCATGTAAGAAGACTCATCAGAAGCTAAAAATAAAACTAAGTTGGAAACCTCTTCTGGTCTTCCTGCCCGACGCATTGGAATTCTCGCTAGTATTGCTTCTTCCATCTTTGGATCTTTTTTTATTGGATCAATCATTGGCGTCTCAATCATTCCAGGAGAAATGGCATTGACTCTGATGTTATAAGGAGCTAACTCCACAGCCAGAGCTTCTGTCATAGCAACTATCCCACCTTTAGAAGCACAGTAATGAACAATATTAGGAAAACCAATTCCCTGTTGGCCCATAGCTATTGAGGCAATGTTTATAATTACTCCAGATTTTTGCTTTACCATTTCCTTAGCTACTGCCTGAGCGCAAAGGAAATAACCCTTCAGATTGATATCTAAAGTTCTATCCCAATCTTCTTCAGTCATTTCCAAGAAAGGAACAAATTGACAAATTCCAGCGTTATTAACTAAGATGTCTATCTTGCCAAATCTCTCAACAGTCTTTCTAACCATTTCCTCTACTTCCTCTTTTTTTGACACATCACATTTTACAGCTAAAGCTTCCCCACCTTCTCTTTCAATTTCATCAACTACTTTTTGGCAATCTTCCTGAGAAATATCAACGATCACCACTTTTGCCCCAGCTTTAGCCAAAGTTAAAGCATGAGCTCTTCCCATTCCTCTTCTGGCTCCGGTAACAATGGCTACTTTTCCTTTAAGGTCCATAATAATTATAAGTATTGATTAAATAAAAAATTGTAATTATCGATCAAATAAAAATACCAACAGTTGTTCCTTTGATATTAGTATTAATACTTAAGTGTTTTACAGTATTACTGTGAGCTACGAAAATTTAAGTAAAAGAGTAGAGGCTATTGAAAGAGATTTAGAACAAGTTAAAAAAGATTTGCAAAACATAAAAGAACTTTTAACAGGTCCTAGTTTTTATACTGCCTTAAATCTACCTGATCATTTAAGAAAAACATATTCTATAGCAGTTATGCTTGGTGAAGCCGCAGCAGATGATGTTTCTTTGAGAACAAAAAGAGCTAGAGCTGTTGAGTCTGCTTATTTGAATCAACTAGTTATAATGGGTTATTTAGAGAAAAATAAAAAAGGGAGAAAAACCTATTTTAAAAGAAAAGAACAATTATAATTCGTCTAGTGGGCTTTTAACTTTTTTAAGTTCTTCGGTAGAAACATCTAAATATAGTTGTGTAGTGCTGAGTTGAGAATGACCAAGTAACATTTGTATTTTCCTTATACTCTCGCCTGATTCTAGCAAATGTGTTGCGAATGAATGCCTAAGCGTATGGACGTGAACTGGCTTTTCTATTCCGGCTTTTGAAGCTGCTGCAGAAACAATTTTTTGCACATTCCTCTCGGACATTTTTCCTTTTCTTCCAGCGAACAGATAATCGTTTTCTTTCTTCCCTTTTATAAAACCTTTAAGCTCGCCGGTAAGCTTTTTTGAAATGATGAACATTCTATCCTTTCTGCCTTTACCAAGTCTAACCCAGCCTATGTTTTCATTCAGCTCCAAATCTCCAACTCTCAGATTGGTTAGTTCGCTCAACCTCAGCCCTGAGGAATAGAGCAATTTGACAATTAATTGATGTTTTTTATTTTCTATAGCGTCAATCAGCCTTTTTGTCTCCTCTCTTGTCAAAACTATGGGAAGCTTTCTTGAAACTCTTGGCGACTTTAAATTCACAATGTTCTTTTTCAAAATTTCGTCGTAGAGAAACTTGAGAGCAGCCTTAATCAAAACCACGGACTTCGGAGAAATATTTTGTGACATTTTTTCAGCAATGTAGTTTTTTATATCCTCTTCTGCTACTTGATCCGGTTTTTTCTTAACATGTTCTAAAAACTTTTTGTTCCAAAACAAGTAGCTTTCAATAGTTCTGTTGGAAAAACCCCTTAGTTTCAGTTCTGTCTCAAGTCTTTTTAGTTGCTCCATAACTAGAATATGTGAAAGTTCGTATAATACCTTTTGCTTAAGTAGTTTATCTCATCAACAACCATAAAGAATATTCTATCACTGCTCCTACAAACAACAAAATTATCCCAAACCAAAATATTTCTCCAGTTTTCAAACTCAAACGGATTTTTATTATCTTTTTCTCGAATAAACTTAACCCAACCAAACCGAAGAACATGCTTCCAAGCATTTCGAAAGAGCCATGAATAAACAGTAATGGTATATCTTTTCTAATCTGTTAATTTTCCCATGTCAATCTTGAGTTTCATCTAATTAATTATATTTTCTCTTTCTTTTTGATTTTCTTGAGTTTAAATCTTGTTGATTTAATCTCGTACTTTTTTGCATAGTAATAAGGCAAAAGAAACAAAGCAACAATTGCAACGCCTAGAAAAATGATAGCAATACCAATGAATATACTAATCAATAAAATACCCAAAGCAATGAAACTGACTAAACCGACTAAGATTACAGCAAGGATTAATGCCAACCCTCTAAAATAAGTTTTGACCTTCGACCCCATTACCTCTTCAACATCCCTTTGATTATTTCTCCGCCCACTTTTGCGCCTATTCCTGCTCCGATACCAGCTGCCAGGGCTGCTTTTGGTGGTATCCCTAGTTCAGCAGACATCTTTTCTTTTGTCATGCTCTGGAGAACAACTCTCCCTGGTCCTGTGAGTCTAGCCAAAAGTATTCCCTGCCCACCAAACAAAACCGTCTTTATATCTCCAGCTCTTTGAACATCATAATCCACTGTTGAATCAAAACCGACTATGTGACTTGTTGCTACCTGTATCGATTCATTAGCCTTCAAATCATACTCAATCAGATCACCAACTGCGTGTATAAAAACATTTCCTGGGCCATTTAGTTTTTGCAGTATAAATCCCTCTCCACCAAAGAACGCGGCACCAATCTTTGCAAACTCAAAATCTATAGTGACGCTCATCTCAGCGCACAAGAAAGCTCCTCTCTCTGTTATGAAACTTTCATTCGCGGGTAAACTAATCACTTTAATTTTTCCAGGCAAATCTCCGGCAAATCCAACCAGACCTGTACCTTTTTTACATGTAAACTTTGTAACAAAAAAAGATTCCCTTGTCAAAACCCTTTTGATAGCTTCTGTAAAACCTCCTTTTACCTCGGCCTCCATCTCAACGTTTTCAGATTTGTAAACAAGCCTCCCAGCCTCAGAATACACGGACTCTCCTTCTGACAGCTCTACGTTAACTACCTGAAGGTTGTCTCCAATGATTTTATACTTCATAATAATCTTTTGAACAATGTTTTATAAAAATTTATTCTTTGAAAAAATAAAGAAATTATCTTCCCTTCTTCATTTCTGGTTTGAAGATTAACTCTTTTCGCTAGATTTCTCTTTAATCTTAGAAAGCTTGACCAAACAGCTCTCAATAGAATGAGCTAAATTCTCTCCATCGTCTGTGAGTTTTACCATTTTAATTCTTCCCTTCTTTTCAAAATTGACCAAACCAAATTTTTTGAACTGATCAAGCAGCTTCACGGTGTGAGAATAGGTACAATCAACCTCTTTCGACAAAATCGTCGCATACTTCGGTCCAGATTTCAAGCTCGCGAGTAACTTCACTGGTTTTATTCGAAGAAAAAGTCTTGAAGCAATTTTTTCTTTTGGCAAATTTTCTCACACTCTAATTAAATATTCACCAAAAGGTCTATTTATACTTGATGATATAGTTATTTAGAAACATATGTTGGAAATGCAAGAAGTAAAAATAGCTTTTAAAAAAAATTTTGGCTGTTTAGGAAGGAAAACAATTAATTTGAACTCGACTAAGATTAAATAGGTAGAATGAACTAAGTGGAAATGGGAGAATGATAGTACTAAGAGAACCGACAGTAGCTGGAACTTTCTACAACTTAGATGCAGAATCACTAAAAAAACAGATAAATTACTGTTTCAGTCACAAGCTCGGGCCAAAAAGCATGAAAAAGCAAAAGGTTATTGCTGCTGTTGTGCCTCACGCTGGTTATGTTTATTCTGGCCCGATCGCTGCATGGACCTATTCAAAACTAGATAAAGCAAACTTTATAATTCTTGGTCCGAATCACTCTGGAATGGGAGCTAGATTTGCTTTGATGAAGTCAGGACTATGGAAAACTCCTCTCGGAGAAGTTGTGATCAACGAGGACGTGGCAGAAAAATTAGCAAAAGAGTGCAAGATATTAGAATATGACGTTCTTGCTCATCAATACGAGCATAGCATAGAGGTTCAGTTGCCTTTCCTGCAATTCAAATTTGGAGATGATTTTAAGTTTGTTCCTATTTGTGTGCTGAATGAGTTTGCTGACGACACTTTATTAGAAAGTTGCAGACTAATAGGAAAGGGTATAGCAAGTGTAATCAAAAAGCAGAAAGAAAAATGGGTTGTTTTAGCTAGCTCTGATTTTTCACACTATGTTCCTCAAGAGATTGCAGAAAAAACGGATAAAACGATGATCAGATCAATACTGAAATTGGACGAAAAGGAATTCTTCCAGAAAATAAATGAAAAGAGCGCAAGCTTGTGCGGTTTCGGGCCAATTGCCATCGCAATGATTGCAGCAAAAGAGCTGGGATCAAAAAAAGCTGAGCTATTAAAATATGCTAGTTCTGGTGATGTAACTCAAGATTTTGCTTCAGTTGTAGGTTATGCTTCTATTATAATGACTTAGCTATGGAAGGTGCTAATAGCAGAATTAGCTAAACTTTTTTCTTTTTATCTTAAAGATAAGATAAGATTATGAAGGATTTTATATTGAAACATGCTTTGATTAACGCAATCCAGCACGAAGGGAGAGCTGATGTACAGGCAGTTCTTGGCAAGATCATAGCTGAAAAACCAGAGTTAAAAACAAAGATAAAAGAAATTATTCCTGAGGTTAAAAAAACCGTTGAAGAAGTTAACTCTTGGTCAGTCAAAAAACAAGAAGTACAACTTAAAAATTTAGGGATAAAATTTGAGGAAAAGAAAATTGAAGAAAAGAAAGAATTGCCCCCTTTGCCAAATGCAGAAAGATACAAAAAGGTTGTGATGCGTCTAGCCCCTTTTCCTTCAGGTCCTTTGCACATCGGCAATGCAAGGATGGTTATCTTAAACGACGAATATGCTAAAAAATATAAAGGAAAACTTTTGCTAGTAATAGACGACACGATAGGTTCAGAGGAAAAATTTGTTATTCCCGAAGCTTATGACATGATAACCGATGGTTTAAAATGGCTGGGAGTAAAATGGGATAAACTTATATACAAATCAGATAGATTGAATTTTTTTTACGATGGTGTTGAAGAACTGATAAAAAAAGGTTTAGCTTATGTTTGCGAGTGTGATGTTGAAACTCTAAGAAAAAATAGAGCCGAAGGAATTGAATGCGTGCACAGAAATCTCAGCAGAGAAGAAAATCTAAAGAAATGGAAAGACATGATAGCCGGAAAATATAGAGAGGGGGAGGCTGTCTTAAGACTGAAAACTGATATGAAACATCCAAACCCTGCTTTTAGGGATAGAGTTTTATTCAGGATTGTAGAAAGGGAACACCCAAGAGTTGGAAGAAAATTCAAAGCTTGGCCACTATTAGAAGCAAGCTGGGCATTCGATGACCAGTTGCTTGGAATCACGCACATCTTACGCGGAAAGGATCTGATAATGGAAGACATGATGGAAGAGTTTATTTGGGATAAACTTGGTTTAAAGAAACCTGAATTCATTCATTATGGTTTGTTAAACATCGAAGAATTTAAATTGAGCAAAACAGAGGCTAGAAAGGCAATAGAAAGGAGGGAATACTCTGGCTGGGATGACCCAAGAACTTGGAGCTTGCAATCTTTGAGAAAAAGAGGAATACAGCCAGAAGCTGTAAGGAAGTTCATTTTGAACATGGGACTGAGTTTGGCTGATGTAACTGTTCCAGCTGAGATCCTTTATGCAGAGAATAGAAAAATTATTGATCCTAAAGCTAACCGTTATTTTGCTGTTTTTGATCCTGTAAGCATTTCTGTTAGAAAAGCACCTAGAATAGATGAAGTAAAAGCTCATTTGCACCCTGATTTTCCAAGAGGCTATAGAAAAATTCCAGTTAACACAAAGAAAATTTATGTCGAGAAAGAAGACTTTAAAAAATTTAAAAACCAAGAAATTGGACTAATAAGTCTGTTCACTGTGAAATTAAAAAAAGAAGCTGAATTTATAAGCAGGAAAATAAAAAAAGAAGCTCAAAAAATCCAGTGGGTATCAGAGCCAAATGTTAAAATCAAGGTAATAATGCCTGATGGAAGAGAAAAAACTGCAATAGCCGAGCCTGATATCAAAAAAGTAAAAGCAAATGACTTAATCCAGCTACAGAGGATTGGGTTTGCAAGAGTAGACAAGGCAGATAAGGATATAGTTTTATATTTTGCCCATAAATAGAATTATAAGACTGAATGAGGTAAAATGATGCCGAGGGCTTATGTGAAATTTAGCGTGCCAAAAGACCTGAGTGAAAAGGTGTTACAAGCCGTTGAGGTAGCAAAAAATACTGGAAAAGTCAAGAAGGGAACGAACGAGACTACAAAAGCTATAGAAAAAGGTATAGCTCGGCTTGTTGTTATAGCTGAGGATGTTGAACCAGAAGAGATTGTGATGCACTTACCGGCTTTGTGTGAAGAGAAGAAAGTTCCTTACTTATATGTCCCAAGCAAGCAAGAACTTGGAAGAGCTGCTGGTATAGATGTTGCCTCTGCCTCGGTTTGTGTTGTTGAGCCTGGGGACGCAAAAGAAGCCTTAGAAGAAATAATTAAAAGGATTTCTGAGTTAAAGAAGTGATAAGATGGAAAAAGAAGCATATCCTGCAGAGGTACTGCAATTGCTTGGCAGAACTGGCGTGAGAGGAGTGATGCAAGTTAGATGTAAAGTTTTGGAAGGCCCTGATAAAGGTAAGGTATTGACAAGGAATGTTTTAGGGCCGATAAGAATTGGAGATATTTTGATGCTTCGAGAAACAGAAATGGAAACTGCTGCGAAGATGGTTGAAAGGTAAAATACACATCTGATGTTAAGAAACGGAAAAGAAAGTAATAATGTAATAGCATTTGTTTAAAAAGTTATAATGGTGGTTAATATAAAGTGTACTTTCTGTGGCAGGATAATCAAAAGAAATGTGGGAAAGATGTTTGTAAAATCAGACGGCACTATAATTTTTTTCGATTCGTCGAAATGTGAGAAGAATTATTTTATGAAGAGAGAGCCCAAGAAACTTAAATGGACACGCAAATAACTCTAGCAACCTATAACTAATGTTGGAGCTTTCCATGATTATGGTTCGCAGAACGCAAGCCAACAATTTCGTCGGCAACAAGCTGGTTACAGCAAACATCCCTTGGAAATCTGGATAGAAATCAAACCACATCTAAATATTTAAAGAAAGTATTAATGATATTAATTTATTAAATCCATTTTTGGGCCGGTAGATCAATGGTAGAATGATGCCAAAATCGCTTCCTTAGAAAACGGAAAAGGCATGAGCATTGAGCTGCAATGAAGAGGCTCAGGGTTCAAATCCCTGCCGGTCCATTTTTCAAAGTTTAAAATACTTCAAATTAAATAACAACCAAATGTGATAATATGGGAGTAACAAAGGTAAAAGTTCCGGAAGAAAAGGAAAAGGAGAAAAAAGTAGTCAAACCTATAAAAATCGAAAGACCTAAAGTTGAGATAAAAACAATAGTAAGAGTTGCTGGTACAGATCTTGATGGAGAAAAGCCCTTGATAAGAGCTCTGAAGAGGATTAAGGGAATAGGCCATACAATGAGTAAGGCCATTTGTATCGCTTCTGGCTTTGATCCGAAGACGAAGCTCGGATCTTTAAGCGAAAGTGAAATCAAAAAAATTGAAGAAGTAATTAAAGACCCTGTCAAATTTGGTGTTCCTACTTATTTGGTGAACAGAAGGAGAGATATAGAGACCGGAAAGGATATGCATGTAACTGGCCCTGACTTGGAAATTACAAAAAAGTTTGATGTGCAAAGGATGATCGATTTAAAAACTTACAAAGGAGTAAGACACATGCTTGGTTTGCCTGTTCGTGGCCAGAGAACAAGAAGCTCTTTTAGAAAAGGGAGAGTTGTTGGTGTTGTAAGAAAGGCTGTGAGAATTGCTATGACAAAGAAGGAAGAGAAAAAGAAGTGATCGAATGAAGAAACAGAGAAAAAAATACGAGAGACCATTAAAAAAATGGGACAAAGCTAGGATAGAAAGAGAGAGAAAATTGCTAAAAGATTTTGGACTAAGAAGAAAGAAGGAGATATGGAGAGCAGAGGCTTTGCTAAGGAAATACAGGAGAATGGCTAGAGAACTGGCTGCGAAAAGAGATAAAGAAAAGGAGAAATTATTGATAAAAAAACTGGCTAAGCTTGGGTTGTTAAATGAGAACGCTAGCTTGAGCGATGTCTTGAGTCTAACTGTAGAAAATATTTTGGAAAGAAGGCTACAAACGATTTTGACTAGGAAGGGCTTGGCCAACACACCAAAACAAGCCAGACAATTCATAGTTCATGGTCATGTTAAAATTAACAACAAAAAAATATCATACCCGAGCTACTTGGTTGCTAAAGAGGAAGAAAACAAAATAACTGTCCAAAAAGGGGGTGAATAATGGGAGAAAAACGGAAGGAGGTATGGGGAATAGCTCACATCTACAGTACAACAAATAACACTATTGTACACATAACAGACATCACCGGAGCAGAGACCATAGCGAGATATTCTGGAGGGATGATGACAGACAAGGACAGAGAAGAGGGAATGCCTTTTCCAGCCATGTTAAGCTAATCATGATAGCTGCGAAAAAGGCTGCAGAAGAGGCTTTAGCAAAAGGCTTGACAGGAGTTCATGTTAAAGTTAGAGCCGCAGGAGGAGTAAAGTCAAAGTCACCTGGGCCAGGTGCACAGCCCGCGATAAAATTTTTCGTAAAGGGCTTTGGCTCGCGCAGGACTCCGAATTGATTAATCTCGGAAAGGAATGATTGAAGACGTGACTCCCATCATACATTAGACTAAGTCTAAGTGATCATGGGAAGATGCGGCCTAAGGGTGGAAGAAGAGGGAGGCGTGTTTAAGCCTTCTAAGCTACTACAGTTCTTGCTATTTTTAAAATCTCTGCGAAAGAAGACGAATCTAAACACGATCAAACAGAATTAATTTAAACTTAAAAAATGTGGAAATTAAAAAATAAAAGAGGTTTAGGTTATGGCATCAGTAAAGATTCTTCGACCTGGGTATTTTAAAATGGTTAACGAGGAAGGATGCGAGGCAACTTGCACGATAAGTTTGATTACAGACGCGGGTAAAAAAATAATTGTAGATACAGGTAATGTTGGTGAAGGTAAAGAGATTAAAAAGGCTTTGAAGAAAAATGGATTGAGTCCGAGTGACATAGACTATGTTATAATTACACATTATCATCCAGATCACATCGGAAATAACAGCTTATTTGAAAATGCAACGTTTGTAGATGGTGTTGAAACTTTTGTGGAAAATAAATTTCACTTCTTTGAGGAGAAGTATACTATAACAAAGAATGTAACAGTTATTCGTACGCCAGGTCATTACTCTAATGACGATTGTAGCGTTATAGTTAAAACAGATAAGGGCACAATAGCCATTGCTGGAGATCTCTTCTGGTCTGATGAAAAAAATCTACCGCCTTTTATCTTTAAGAAAAAGTTGCTAATGAAAAGCAGAGCAAAAATTGTCAAAATGGCTGATTTCATAATCCCTGGTCATGGTGATATGTTCAAGGTATCCAAGAAAAAGTGAAAAATGCAAGACATTCACAAACTTTTTTTCACACTGGCATAGTTGGTAGCGAGGAGTAGAAGCACGATGGGAAGACCTACAGTTATTATTCCCGGAAAGCCAAAAGACGAAAAAGACGCTGGCTCTGTTGGCAGGCTTACCGATATCCTGTTGACAGCTGAGCAAGGCTTGAAATACTGTCAAGCTCGTGATGGAACGTTTGAACTCCTATTAAACCAGTAAAAAAAGCTTAAAATATTTCAATAACGAAATCTACAGTTAGTGATTGAATGAAGATTCAAATCCTTAGCAAGACAGATTCTGAGATAAGCTTTTTGGTGGAAGGAATAAATGCTGAATTTGCCAACGCTTTACGAAGAATAATGATGTCTGAAATACCTACAATGGCAATAGAATGGGTTGATTTTAAGAAAAATGATTCTGCCTTAACCGATGAGGTGCTTGCAAACAGACTCGGACAGATACCTTTAACTTTTGATAAACGAGCTTACAACCTTCCAGAGGAGTGCAAGTGTGGAGGCAAGGGATGCAAAAGATGCCAAACTGAGCTAGTGCTAAAAAAGAAAGGACCTTGCAGGGTCTATTCAGGAGATCTGAGATCTAGGGATAGAGATGTAATGCCTGTTTTTGATAAGATTCCCATAGTTGACCTTTTCGAAGAGCAAGAATTAGAACTTGAAGCTATAGCCCAACTCGGGATTGGAAGAACTCATGCAAAATGGCAGGCTGTGGTTGTTGGATATAAGAACCTTCCGAATATTATCATTAACTCTAAAAAATGTAAAGGCGAAACATGCAAGCAATGTGTTGAGAGATGTGTAAAAAAGGTTTTGAAAATTGAAAAGGGGAGAATCGTTATAAAAGATCCTACAGAATGCAGCTTATGTATGCAATGCGTAGATATTTGTCCTGAAGAGGCGATAAAAGTTGAAGATGTGGAAGACTGCTTTATCTTCAACGTCGAGAAAGCTAGCGGTTTGAGTCCAGAAGAAGTTGTTTTGCAGGCCTCAGAAGTTTTAGAGGAAAAGCTAAACGAATTCAACAAGAACTTAAGAAAATTAAAGTAATTCTTCTCACAATTTTTATATATTAAAATGTTTGATATTACCAAGCGGGGGGAATGCGGGGGTATTTTTACCCCAAAGCCAAGTCTGGTTAAAGGCGCAGGTTCGTAAGATACGAAACTTAAGGCCAGACATAGGAGATCCTGTCTCTTAGTGAGTTCGTGGGTTCAAATCCCACCTCCCGCACTATTTTAAATCTTTAATTATCTTTTTTGTAAATATTTTAGAGGTGATTGATTTTGCAGTAGGAGGCAATTGTGCTGCTTGTGGTAAGTTTTCACCTGGTCTCTACACATGCAAAGCTTGCCGTAGCAGGTGCTGCTCCATTTGTATAGACCCTAAAACAGGTACTTGTAAAATTTGTGGAATTAAAAGAGTGAAATAAATGAATTCCGGGGATTTTGTCTACATAAATTATGTTGGAAGAATAAAAGATTCTGGGGAAATTTTTGACCTAACAAGAGAAGATGTAGCAAAAAAAGAAAATGTTTTTAATCAAAATTTCAAGTACAAGCCTGTTCCTATAATTGTCGATGCAGATTTTATCTTGCCAGGCTTGAACGAAGCACTCAAAGAAATGAAAGTTAAAGAAAAGAGGAAAGTAGAGATAAAACCAGAAAAGGCATTTGGTGAAAGAAATCCTGAGTTGGTAAAGCTAATACCAGAAGCAAAATTCAAAGAGCAGAACATAAAACCAGAGGTTGGATCGATAATTGTAATTAACGGAATAAAGGGAAGAGTAATTAGCATTTCTGGCGGAAGAGTAAGGGTTGATTTCAATCATCCTTTGGCTGGAAAGACTTTGGAGTATGAACTGGAAATTGTAAAAAAGATAGAAGATAAAAAGGAGAAAATAGAAGCGATCGTGTTTTATTTTACTTCGATAGAAAAAGAGAGCATAGACGTTAAGTTAAACGAAAAAGAAGTTGAAATAGAATTTAAGATCAAATACAACCTAACTACAGAGGTAAAGAGCTTAATAGCAAGAACTATAAAAAAATGGATTTCTGGGATAGAAAAGATTAAATTTGTTGATATCTTTGAATAAGCATTTATTTTTGTATCTCGGAATTAATATCAGTGATGATTATGGGAATAAGACAACTAGTTGAAAAACCCTCGGCTACTACAAAAACTACTGAAATGGACGAAGAGCTCAGATCAATACTCGAGAGAAGAAAGACACAGATAAAAGTTGTTGGAGCTGGTGGGGCAGGAAATAACACTATCACAAGACTCATGCAGGTTGGTATTGTTGGGGCAGAGACAATAGCAGTTAACACAGACGCTCAAGACTTGCTCTACACAGACGCTGACGTAAAGGTTTTGATAGGAAAAGAGCTCACTGGTGGCTTGGGAGCAGGAGCTGACCCAAAAATCGGAATGGAGGCTGCAAAAGAGAGCAAAGAAGATATAAAAAAAGCGTTGAGAGGGGCAGACATGGTATTTTTGACTTGTGGTTTAGGTGGTGGGTGTCTTCGAGCCAGCTCGTTAATATATACAAATCCGGATGGACCTGTCAGGATAGACTCAATTAGGCCAGGCAGTTTTGTGTATTCCCTAGACAACGGAAGAATTGTTAAGAAGCCTGTTGTTGCTGCAATGAAAACTGGAATTAAAAAAGTATTTGAAGTGAAAACAAAAAGCCATACGTTAGTTGCTTCCTACGACCATCCATTCCTCAAAGTAATACCAAAAAGCCTGGATAAACGTGGAAGATTCTCTAGATATGCACTTCAATGGGTACCTGCAGAATCTTTAAAGCGCGGTGATTTAGTTGTCGTTTTAAGAAAAATACCAGAAAATAAAGAACTTTCGTCAAATTTAGAATTTTACCCAACTGAAGATTTTTGTAGATTATTTGGATTTTTACTCGGTGATAGTTGGATAACAAAAAGTAAAGATAGTTGGAAAATTTGTTTCTATCCATCAGAATACGAGGAAATCAACCTAAAATACATCAACCTAATGAAAAAAGTATTTGGCCTTAAAATGAGAAAGAGTGACAGCTTGTATTATGTTAACTCTAAGCAAGTATACGAACTTCTAGAAAAGCTAGGATTTAAAAAACAAGCTGGAGAAAAAGAAATTCCTCCATGGGTATTTGAATTGCCAAATTCACTCAAAAAAGAACTAATACTCGGGCTAGCTGACTCTTGCTACAGGCAAAGGAAGAAAAATGAAAAAGGAAAAGAGCTTAGATTTGAAATGAAGAGCGAAAGGCTTATTAGGCAATTAAAAGTTTTATGTGATTATATTGAATTAAGAACGAGTAACATTGCAAAAAGAACAAGAGAATTAAAACTTCTTAACTCTAAACAAAAAATAAAAGCTACATTCTGGAACATAAGGATTTA
This sequence comes from Candidatus Aenigmatarchaeota archaeon, assembly GCA_030017875.1. GTDB lineage: Archaea > Aenigmatarchaeota > Aenigmatarchaeia > CG10238-14 > SCSR01 > JASEGQ01. The sequence goes on along the minus strand of JASEGQ010000002.1, from coordinate 29,016 downwards.
CAAGCCTCATCAATTAAACGAAAAATTAGAGAAGACGAGAGAAAGGGATAAGGAATTTTTGTGTGGATATTACGGGCCTTATTCTGAATTCTTTAAGAATTTTGGCTTTGCTAGAATTGAATCAGTAAAGGAGGTTGGAGAAGAAGAAGTATTTGACATAACTGTAAAAGATAGCCACAATTTTGTTTCCGAAGGTTTCCTTGTACATAATACAGGAACAGGAAGCTTACCGATAATAGCTGATATCACAAAGAAGATGGGAGCCTTAACAGTTGCCATAGTGACTTTGCCTTTTAGCATGGAGGGAAAACAGAGGATGCAAAACGCTCGCGAAGGACTATCAAATTTAGAAACTGTTACTGATACTCTGATAGTTATACCAAACGACAAGCTTTTGGAAATAGTTCCTGATGTGAGCTTGGTAACAGCCTTCAAGGTTGCAGATGAAATCTTGGTTAATGCAGTAAAGGGAATAGCAGAGCTTGTAACTAAGCCAGGCCTGGTAAATCTAGACTTTGCTGACGTGAGAGCGGTGATGTCAGAAGGTGGGCTAGCGATGATAGGAATGGGTGAGAGCGATACAGAGAACAGAGCTCTTGAAGCTGTGGAAAAGGCAATAAATAATCCTCTGATAACAGTTGACATAAATGGTGCGAAGGGAGCGCTAATAAACGTGATGGGAGGGCCAGACGTGACAATAAAAGAGGCTCAACAGATATGCGAAGCTGTGTCAACGAAGCTAGCTCCGAATGCAAAAATTATTTGGGGGGCACAGATAGCAAAAGAGTTGGGAGATGCGGTAAGAGCGTTGCTGATAGTAACAGGAGTAAAATCTCCCCAGATATTCGGACCTGAAAAGCCTTGGACTGCTGAAGAGAAGAAGGATATAGAAAAGATTTTGGGCGTGGAATTCTTAAGTTAATTCTTATCCAGTGAAAAAATGAACTTGAGGATAAAAGAAACTCTACAAAATTATAAAAGAGTGCTATCGATAAGTAAAAAGCCTGACAGGGAAGAATTTTTTTCTACGGCGAGAATATGTTTGATAGGGATTGGAATAATCGGAATAATCGGTTTTTTGATTTACATGATAGCGATTTTAATTGGTCTGTGATCGCATGATATACACGGTCAAAACTGTTGCTGGAAGGGAAAACATAGTTTTAGATGCAATTGCATCTAAAGCAAAATCTCAAGCTCTTGACATTCGAGCTTTGGTTCATCCAGAAGAGATAAAGGGATACGTATTTGTTGAGGGCGAAATAAAAGACATAGAGAAAGCTGTGCAAATGGTTCCCCATGTTCGTGGTATAATAAAAACTCCTGTTGAGCTAAAAGAAATTCAAAGGTTTTTGGAGCCGACAGCTGTTGAAATCGAGCTAGATGTTGGTGATACTGTGGAAATAATAGGTGGGCCTTTCAAAGGGGAGAAGGGAAAGGTTGTGAGATACGACAAAACAAAACGTGAATCAGTTATAGAGTTGCTTGACGTAACCGTGCCAATACCGATCACGATTTCAGTCGAGTTCATAAAAATTTTAGAAAAAGTTAAGAAACCATAAGGTTGAAAATGACAGAGAAAGAAACTATTGAACTGCTAATAGAAGGAGATAAAGCTTCACCAGGGCCTACTACTGCTTCTAAGTTGTCAGCTTATAAATTGAACATCGGAGAAATTTTCAAACAGATAAATGAAAGGACAAAAGAATATTCTGGAATGAAAGTCCCAGTTAAAATTGTTGTCGACAAAAGAACAAAGGAATATGAGATAAAGGTCGGCACCCCTCCAGTATCTAGCCTGATTAAAAAAGAATTGGGAATAGAGGTTGCTAAGATCACAGAGGAAGAAAAAACAGCTGGCAAAACTTCAGTTGGTGACTTGAAAATGGAAAAAATTTTGAAGATAGCTAAACTAAAGATGGAAAATTTCTTAGCCAAAGATTTAAAATCTGCTGTAAAATTAGTACTTGGAACTGCTGCAAGTATGCCTATTACCGTAGAAGGTAAGAAAGCTAAAGAAATAATAAGCGAGGTAAATGAAGGTAAATGGGATCATTTGTTCAAATAATTTTTGATCTTATCTGTTATATGCTAAATTAGTTGTAAACTATCGGAAGAGGGCTAATTAAAGATATGATAAAAGGAATTGACAGAGACAAATGGAACGATATTTTGAAATAACAAGATTTTTACCACAGTGAGTAGTAAGAAAACTCTATATATTGGATTTATGCTTAATCTTTCTATGCCGAACAGAAACATCCATAAGAAAATAAGCAGAGCTATTGTTAACGACTCTTGCGAAAGAGTACATTATCTGATCGACCTTCCATATAAATTTCTTGGTAGGAAGCACAGAATACTTTTTCATGATCCTATATCAGCTGTAATAGTTGGATACTTGACAGGAGGTAAGAAGGGTACGATATCTGCATTAACACATATAGCAACAGACTATTGTATGAGTGAGTTAGATAAGTATTTAAAAAACCTTTTTAAAGTTTGAAACATAAAAGAAATTTACTGCTTCGGCAGGAGGTCTGCATGACCGAAAAAATATTAGCTGCAATAAAAGAATTGAGAGAAAAGGCAAAGAAGAGGAATTTCTCTCAAAACTTTGATCTAATTGTTAGCCTAAGTGAATTTGACACAAAAAAACCTGAGAACAAATTTACTGAAGATTTGATCCTCCCTAACGGTAGAGGAGATGAAGCAAGGGTAGTACTATTTTCTGATAGCGTAAAAGATGTTGGTTGCGAAATTTTGACTAGCTCTGGAATAGAAAAATTAGCAAAAAACAAAAGAGAGACTAAAAAGCTTATCAAAAATACGGATTTTTTCTTGGCCGAACCTAAGCTAATGCCGTTAGTTGGTAAGACTTTAGGCCAGTTCTTAGCACCAAGGGGGAAGATGCCAAAACTAATAACTGGTGATGTGAGGACTCTAGTTGAAAGTTATAAAAAATCAGTAAGAATAAGAGTCAAAGACTCGCCAGTGATCCAATGCTCAGTAGGGAATGAAAAAATGGAAGACGAAAAAATTGCTGAAAATATTGAAGCTGTGATAAAATTTTTGGAAGGAAGACTACCAAAAGGCAAACATAACATAGGAAAGATTTTGCTCAAACTCACGATGAGCAAGCCTGTAAGGATTGAGGCATAAAAATGGTTAGAGATGAAAAAATCAGAGAGGTTGAGGAGCTAAAGAAGCTAATTGAAAAATATCCTGTAATCGGAGTTATAGACATGTTTAAACTTCCGAGCAAACAACTTCAGGAGATAAAGAAAAAGATCAGTGGCAAAACTATGATAAAAATGAGTAAAAAATCGATGATAAAACTTGCAATTAAAAATGCAAAGAAAGAGAACATAAGCAAACTAGAAGAGCTAATTCCACAGCAACCTGCATTGGTTTTTACCACGCTTGAGCCCTTTAAATTTTATAAAATGATAAGTCAACTCAAATCTCCATCTCCTGCAAAAGAGGGTGATATTGCTATAAGTGACATACTCGTTTCTGCTGGACCAACAAGTCTTTTACCAGGTCCAGTTATAAGCGAATTATCAAAAGCGGGCATCCCTGCCGGAGTCGAAGAAGGAAAAGTTGCAGTAAAAAAGGATGTTGTTGTTGCGAAAAAAGGTGAGAAAATTAAAAAAGAGCTGGCTTCTGTTTTGAGAAAACTTGGGATAGAACCGATGGAAGTCAGCTTGAATGTTGTTGCTATTTATGAGAATGGAAGTGTTTATGATAAAGATGTTTTAAACTTGGTTAATGTTTATCCAGAAAAAATAGGAGAAGCTTTTAATCGAGCCTTAAACCTTTCTGTTAATATTTCCTACCCAACAAAGGAAAACATTAAATTTTTGTTGGTCAAAGCATTTAATAGTGCTAAGGCTTTGAGAAATTTGGTTAAATAACATTTTCCTTAAAAAATAAAGTAATTGTCTCACATTTTCGCACTTTTCCATATAACATTAAAAAATTGTGTAAATGAATTTGCAACATCTTCGCTTCTTATGAGAAGAAAAGATGGTATGTCTGTGTATTTCATTATAAGTGTTCTACTCCCCACAACCGTAACACAAACTGGGGTTGAAGATAGGACATATCTAACTTCGGTTAAAGGTGTTTTTCTCAATTCATGGAAATATTTCGTACCTCTTTCGCAAAAGATAAACTGTGCTTTAACTTTATACTTAGGTCTTATCTTGCCATGCCAATTTATCCAAAATCTGTTAAAAGATTCTTTCTTGTAAGCTGTAACTCCCATCGCAAGCCATTGTTTTGTCTTATTCTTCTTAAACTCTTCTTCCACAACTTCCTCAAGCATTGCTTTGAGCCCGTTTAAACCTTTGTAGATGCTTGCAAAAAGCATTTCTTCTTTGATTTCTTTTTTCAACCTAAGCAAAGGGATAAATTTTTTAACAATTTTTATTCTTTCATCGATCTTTCTCTTATCCCTTTCCAAAAATTCCAGAAGCATGGAGGGCTCGTTTGCTTGGAAATATTTTGTTTTATCTATTACTATCGAGGAAGCTAAGCCTTTTCTGACCAATTTTTCGAGAATCTCATAGATTATTGAAGAGGAGACCATAGATTTTCTCAGTATAGGCGTTTTTGTCGACATTCCAAGCTCAAGCAAAGCTAAATAAACTTTTGATTCGCTTTTCGTTAACCCTACTTCTTCCAACATTCTCTCAAATTCAATTCTTTTCATATCTAATACACTACAAGTGGTGAGCTAAATAATTTAACTTAGAGAAACATTTTCAAAAATCGTGGAAAAGATTTTAAAGGAATATTTGGAAGAAATTGCCGATGGTAGATTGGGCCTCATTTGGAGCAAAGATCACTCATTCTCTTATTGGTGTGAATCAGGAGAAATAGACAGAGAAACTTTACTTGAATATGTAAAAAAAGGAATTGAAACTAACATAAAAAGAATGAGGAGCGGATCGATTTCTTGGAATCGTAATACTCGTGAAGCTGTAGAAAAGTTCGGACTCCTTAATTACCTTCCTCAGATAGAAGAAGCTGAGAGAGAGGGGGCAAGAGTTTGTGTGTCAGAATACATTAGCAAATTAAGTGAAGTGAAGAGTTGTGGCGAAAAGTCTCTACGCGCTCAGGAAGTTTATGAGGACGATTTTGCGGAACTTTATAAAAAGCGTTATGAATGGTTAAATTTAGCGAAGAAAACGGGTGATAAAACTCTAACTGAAGAGCTCAACAAAGTGCTAAGTGAATGTAGGGAATTTTGGAAAGAATGCGCAACAAGAATAGAGGAATATGAAGAGATAGAAGCGATATTAGGTAAGTATAATATTCGTTATCATTGGTTTAAGGAAGAAGAAAAAATTAAAGTACATATATTATTACCTTTTGGGGGTTGCTCCGATAGATGGGGCTCTAGAATAGTTAAAAAAATCCTTGAAATTCATGGTTTAAAGCTTAACTACTATTCTTATACCCCTGAAGACATGAGCGAACCCCTAGAGGAGTATTATTATTTCGAAGTCACTGCTCCTAAAGAGAATTTAGAGGCGGAAATTGAGAAAGCTAGGAAAGTTAAAGAGGAAATTGAAAGAAGAATAAGAGAATTAGAAAATAAACTTCTGGATTTAGTTTTCGGATAATTTTTTACCACAATTTTAGTCTATTTAACATGTTAATTCATAAGAGAAAATATTAAGTATTTATTGGCCAAAGCATTTAATACTGCTAAAAGCTTAGAAAGAATTGGAGGTGTAAGATAGATGCATGAAATCTACGCTAGCTTGTTATTACATGAAGCTAAGCAACCAATAACAGTTGAAAATCTGACAAAGGTACTTCAAGCAGTAGGAATAACTCCAGAGGAAGGAAGATTAAAGGCATTAGTTGCAAGTTTAGAAGGACAGGACATAGAAGAACTAATAAAACAGGCAACAATAGTTGCTGCTCCTGTTGAAGAAAAGAAAGAAGAGAAAAAAGTTGAAGAAGAAAAGAAGCCGGAAGAAGCAGCAGCGGGTCAGTTAACTTTACTGTTTGGAAGTTAATACCGAATCTCTGCTCTCTTTGGCTGATGAGTTATCTTAAACTTGTTTAGCAGTGAAACGAAATAGAAAGTGTTTTAGATGAAACAACTGATTGAGCTTGCAAACAAAATTAAAGACGGGGAATTGAGAAAAAAGGTAGTGGAATTTATTAGAGAACCGAAGCTATCTCACAAGGATTTCAAAAAATATCCAAGCATGAAGATCGAAGAGGCAAAATCTTTGTTCTCAGTCAGTTCTCCTTCTGGCATGGCAACTGTAGAAAGAGATGTGCTAAATCACTCTATCGCTTTAGCCGACCTCTGTCTAAAAACTGCAGAGACTATAGAAAAAAACTATAAAATCCAGATAAATAAGGATAACTTGATTGCTGCTTCTATTCTGCATGACCTGATGAAGATATTCGAGTACAAAAAAGAGAAGGAAGGACTAGAACACACTGGCATTCTTTTAGACCATTCCATGCTTGCTGTTGCAGAGTTTTATCACCGAGGCTTTCCAGAAGAAGTGATTCACATAATTGCAAGCCACTTCGGCGAAGCTGGGCCCACTCCGCCTAGGAATTTTGAAGCTTTGATATTCCATTACTGTGACACGCTACTATCTTTAGTAGAGTTTCATTTGTACGGAGCAAAGGTTAAGCCTTCTCAGCCTGTGCAGCTCGTTTTATTTGACGAAGAGGCTTTGAAAAAAATAATAGAAAGGCAAATCGAAAAAGATTAAAAAGAAGCAAAATTTTCTTCTAAATTAAAAAATACGGCCTATTTTATCTTCCTTTAATTTTGATCGGAAGTGCACCCCCGAAAAGTCTTAGTATGCATTTTAAGCTATTTCTTTTGTGAGAAAAATGAGATGTATGCTCTGCAACTCAAGAAGGATATTGAAATTTATAGATGGTTTTGGAGAGAAGAGAGTATTTTGTAAAGTTTGTGGGAGAAGTTTTTTGGAAAACAGTGTTTTTAGATTTAAAAATCAGACAAACCTACTCGAATTTCATCCTACATACTATAAGCATTTTCCACTAAGGTGAGAAGAATTATAGAGATAGCAAGAATGGAAATGAGTTTAATTAACGATAGAGGGTTAAAGAAACTAAAGATTAATCTCATTTCCAAAAACAAAATTATCGGGTTTATTAAGCCATTGTAAAACTGCTAAACATTTTTATGGAATTTCTTTTTTTATTTCTTTTTCATAACCACGAATAAATGAAATTTTTCATACGGGTCTAGTTCTACTTTATCCAAAATCTCGAAATGTTTTTCTAATTCTACTAAGCATTCTTTGTAAACTTGCCTTGGTTTTTTTGTCGCATCTATAGATTGGCTTTTAATTGCTATCATCACAAAACCTCCTGGCTTAAGAAATTTCTGAGCATTTTCTATCGTTATAGCTACTTGATCGGGCGAAGCAACATCAACGTACAAGCAATCGATCCTCTCCAAGATTATGTTTTCATATAACTCAGGCCTCCTTGCATCATTAAGTAAGCAAACTATGTTGCCGCGGCGTTCAGCCATGGGAATTGCTTCTCTCAAAACACGTTCGCTTATCTCAACAGCATAAATAACACCTTCTTTGCCTATTATATCACTGAAAAAACTCCCAGTCTTTCCAGAAGCAAATCCCAAATACAGCATTTTAAAACCCTTTTTTAACGGGAATTTTTTCAAGCCCTTCTCAAAAGCTGCACATGGTTTAGATGTCCATGGATCCCATATTCTGTATTCAACATTATCGATGGTTACCAATTTTTCATTTGCACTCTTATAACCTGGAATCAAATTAATAGTAGCAAATTTGCTGTTCATCTTATAAACTCCATCAAATTTATAATGCTTCGCTTTCGTCATTCTCAACACCTGGAATATATTGTTAGCGTTGACTCCTGATTTAACCTATTCGGAGAGCTTAAACTTTTAATATTTTTGTATCCTTTCGCTTTTTTGGTTTTAAGGATAAAACTGCTAGTTTCGAATCTCTATTCCATACATAACTTTCCGCAAGTGCAAAGTAGAAGCAATGTCTTATCATCCTATCAGTTTTAACTCTAGATCGCATTTGAATTTGCATTACAGTGATTGAGCTCTTACTCGGGTGCTCAATATCTTTAAATTGGCCGACCAAAGCGAGCTATCAAAAAGTGGAGTAAAAATAACCCACTAGTTATTGCTACGATGATTGTTGCACATATCAGCGCCAAAATCACTGCGAGAGCTGCTCTCCCGGCAGGCAGTGCATGAAGTTGCTTCACACCGATTATTACTACTATAATTGCCCATATTGGAGCCACTCCTAAGAGAAGGAGGTTCGGTGTTGCTCCATACATTACTGCTTTTAACGTTTGATCTAGACCTTTTCTACCGCCTACAAGGTATACCCAGAGGTGGAGCCAGAGCCCGAGAATGAAAGCGCAGACTATGCCACCAACGAGTGCAACAACAAGGATAGCTACCGGTACTAACCACACCATTGCTGCTAGGGGTGGCGCTTTTGGTAAAGCAGCCATCCATGCCGGCAGCAAAAACGGCACTGCAGCCACGATTGCAAGAACCGCTGTGATCACTAGAATAACAACATAGTAGTTAAAGGCATCACCAATTGTGTCTTTTTTAGAGGCATCGAAAGTCTTGGAAGGGCTGAACAAGAAGCCTTCTATTCTTTCCAATATACTTAAAGGCATGTTACCTCACTAAAAATTTTATACAGTTTATATATAACTATCTCAGCTTAAAACTTTTAGTAAAGCTTAATACGATTGTATGCTACAGATCAAAAAATCATTTGGAAGAAACGATGCTTCTCAAATTGCAAGAGAAACAAAATTAACAAAAATTACTGTAAGTTATCTTTTAAACAAGCGTCTAGCCAATAACATAGAAGAAATAATAGTTGGTAAAAAAGAGTTATTTAAAGTAATTAAATTAAAGTAATTTTTTGCGAAAATTATCTAAAGGGTCTGTGTCCTTTACTTATTCCTATCGTAGCTAGCATACTTAGAGCTGCATAGTTTTGCACTAAACCAATACCAGCCATAATTTCTGCTAATTCATCTGCACTTCTTACTTTTAAAACCTCTTTTATTATTTTCTCTGCTTTGGGAAATCTTTTGATCTCCCCTCCAACAATTCCACATGGAATCAACATTTCCAATTCTCCAACAAGAAAATCTCCTTCGCTATACCACTTACTTAGAGGTTTATATTGACCTGTTCTTTGGGCATATCTTGCGTTTGCTATCTCTACAGCTCTCCAATCATTGCCTGTTGCCAAAGCAACACCATCAACACCATTCATTATTCCTTTGTTATGAGTAACTGCTCTATCAGGATCTTCTTCTGCCCATTGATACAACCATAGAATTCTATCCCTTACCTCTTCTCCACTCCATCTCATTGTTTTGTTGTCATCAGTTTTAGTTTCCCTTGCTAATCTATCAAGAGGAATTCTAACTTCAGCCCATGTTAGTCTCCCGGAATAATTAGAAATTATTCTTGCATTGTAAAGATATCCTGTGAGTTTTGTTAATTCCGGAGCAATAACCTCTCCCATTTCACTTGCAACTGCTGTTCCCATAGCATCGCCAGGATCTATAAATAAATTTACTACCAATGTTTTTCCTAAAGGGAGATTAAATTCTTTGACCTCTAGATCATAAGCTCTGGAAAAATTGTGTTTTTCGTTAGCTTTATCTAACAGATATCGTTTATTTTCCAAGATGGTATTTTTTGCTTTCTCAGGATCTGTAACTTCAATTAGTTGAACTTGCCCCACCACATAAGATTTAGATTTATCAACTTTTGCACTAACTTCTCCACACACTTTTGACGCGTAGCAAGCTCCGGCAACTACTGAAGCTTCTTCAACTGCTATTGGAACATAAAGCCATTTTTTATTAATTTGAAAATAGTTCACTAAACGTAAAGGCAACTCATAATTAGAAATAGGGTTTTCACCAATAGCTACCAATCTTTCAGGAGCCAGGGTAGCCAAATCTTCAAAAATTTGAATTGTCTCATAAGACAAATCACAAAAATCTGAGAGTACTTTTAATCGCTCCTTTATTAAAAGCTTATGAAACCCCGAATAGGCTGAGGTTTTCTTTTCCATAGAAATAGTTTACATATAAAAACATTAAAAACCTAAGTTAATGACACCCCATTAAAATTTTTATAAGGTTTAACCTCCAAGTCTTATCATACAGTCAAAGAGTTCTTCTATATTCTTATCATAGTAAAACCAACGCTGGAATTTTTTTCCTAAATACCGCAATAGTTTCTTTTATCTCGTCTTCAAAAGAGTCTGTTAAAAAAGACGAACGATCCAATTTGGTTTAGATCTTTACCCAAAAAAAAGAAACTCGAAATTCCATGATAGTTTAAACCTGACACTTTAAGACCAATCTCCTCAAAAACTTCACTCCTTTTTCAGGAGTTTCATTTTTTCCCAATTTTCCTCCAGGTGCATTCGTTTCCTACACAACCCTTTTCTTCTTTTGAGCAACAAGATCTTATCTTTAATTACGTGCTAATGTTCGAGAATTGTCATTTCATTCGCCTTTTAAAATCTCTTTAACTCTTTCTTGTAGCTCTTGCTTTAGTCTTTCTCCTTTGTACTCCTTTGAGTAATAATCTATTTTGGCAGCAATGCTTAACTTGGCAGCAATTGCACGGGCTACTCGGCCTTTAAGTTTCTCCGGTGCATTTTGAACCATCGGGTGGCTAAACAACAAACCAAACCTTGGACCTTTACCTTTGCCGCGCAAAAATCTGAATAGAGCTTTTTCAGCGCCAATGATCTGAAGGGTTGAAGAAGGCATTTTTGCCAACTTTTCCATTCTTCCAGCTTTAGCAATTAACTTTGCGGCAAGCATTGGTCCTGCTATCTCAGTAAGATTAGGAGCAACCTCTCTCAAGATTTTTTCTAGATATTTTGATAGATATTCTCTCAATTTATACAAAGAAAGGATTTGCGTAGCTATTGACTGGACTGCTTTTATGTCTTCATCTGTCAAATCAATACCCATGCTCTTTTCTACAAATTGCCTTAACTCTGGATCTTCTATTTTTTGCCTTGCACCAAATTTTTCAACTATTTTTGCATACTTCTCATAGTCTTTAATAATTTTGTCCATCTCAGGAAAATGAAGTGAATAGAACTCACGCAACCTTTCGACCAGAATGTTAACTGACTTGTCTATTTCTTCTATTGCTCTGTTGACTTGAATAACTAGACTGTCTCTTTCTATTGCCTTTTTAATTTTTACCTTTGTTAACTCTAGGTTAACTTTTGTTAATAGTTGGTTAAACTCAACCTGGTCTTTTACAAACTTCTTTTCGATTGCTAATTTTCTTAAATTCTCTTTGATAAACTGCTCTCCCTTACTCCCTGGCTCTGCCTTTACTCCATGTTTCCTAACAGAAAAGACAAACTCCTTATAACCTTTTTTCCAGAGCTCGTCTTGAATCTGTTTCTCTTCTTCTATTACCTCAAACTCAGAGAGCCTCAGTTTTTCTGCAATTTTTTCTGGATCTTTAGGAAAAGGTTTGAATGAAATTATTTTGTTCTTTTCATCAACTCCAAAGCAGCCTATGAAAGTTGTAAATATATAAGCCCGCATAGTTTTTTATTTGTATTAAGCTTAAAATAAGCTGATAGCATGGAAGAACAACTAATACCGATCGGTATTTTAGTAATTCTCATAGGATTTGTTTTACTCATAATTGGAATTGCTTTAACTGCATTTAAAGGAAAAACAAGAACTGAAGGTGGATTTATCTTTTTCATAGGGCCTTTTCCAGTTCTTGGAGGAGCAACAAGCAAAGAAATATTTTATGTTTTACTCATAGCCTCGATAGCTCTACTTGTAATTTTCTTGCTGCTTGGTAAGAGGTTGATTTTTTGAAGAAGGGGGAGCTTGTTCTATTGATCTCAAGAGAGAATTCTTATCTAACAAACGTAAGAAATGAAAAAATGCATACGCAAGACGGTATTTTTAACCTTGGCGAACTTTTAAATAAAAATTTTGGAGATGAGATCAAAACTCATTTAAATAAAAAATTCACGATCGCCAAACCGAATATTACTGACATATTAGAAAAAAGAGTAAAAAGATTGCCACAAGTTATTACTCCAAAAGATATAGGGCTTATCATATCTTACACTGGAATTGGTCCTGGTAGTCTAGTAGTTGATGCTGGCACTGGCTCAGGTTTTCTCGCTATTTTTTTAGCAAACAGTATTAAGCCTGGAAGAGTTGTGACATATGAAAAAGATAAAAGATTTTTAAAAGTTGCAAAAGAAAATATTAGGGCTTCTGGACTGTCAAAATTCATTAAATTAAAGAAAAAAGATATAACAAAAGGAATAGATGAAAAAAATGTTGACGTGGTTACTTTAGACATGAAAGATGCTGAAAAAGTTGTTAAGCACGCTTACAATGCTCTAAAGCCTGGGGGCTATTTGGTAGTTTATTCCCCATATATAGAACAAGTCATCTCTGTCACAAAGGAAGTGGAGAAGAAAAACTTTTTTGACATAAAAACTGTTGAAAATATAGTAAGGGAGTGGCAGGTTGAGAAACACACTAGACCTAAAACTGTTGGATTGATGCACACAGGTTTTTTGACATTTGCCAGAAAGGTGGGTTAATGGAAAAAGAAAAGATTAAAGAGGAAAGAGAAATTGAACCAGAGGGAATGCCAGAGATAACTCCACAGATGGTTCAAACTGCATTAAAGGCTTTAGAGGCGAAAGGCATGGTACACTATGCGGAAGGTGTTGCCTATGTACCAACAGAAAAGGGATGGAAACTCCTGATGGAAATTAAGCCAGCGAAAGAAGAGATAATAGCTTATGGTCACTCTAACATTGTAGCTACACATACAACAACCTTTGAAATAACAAGAGCTGAGGAAATAAAAAAGGATGCTGATTGTATAATTGCTGTAAAAGCGAACAAAGCTTGTAGAGATTTGAGTAAAGAAATGAAAGATGCATTAAAAGAGGGGAGGAAAGTTGAAATAACAATTGAAGCAGGAGGAATAAAGGACAAGATCACTGCCTATGGTTCTCCTGCTCTAAAACTAACTCACCCTGAAGACATTGTTGTTAGAAAGTCAGATTTTATCGACAACAGAACTCTAGCAATTCTGGCAGATAAAGCTGCAAACGAGATAAAACAAGATTTGGTTGAAAAATTAAAAGACGCAAAAACAGAGATAAAAATAACTTTAGAGATAAAGCCGTGATAAAGCTTTTAACGGGGTTGTAGTATAGCTAGATTATCCTATAATGGCCTAGTACTTCGGGTTCGGGTCCCGAAAACCTGGGTTCAAATCCCAGCAACCCCATAGAGTTATTATTTTTCTTTTTCTACTTCCATGAAATCAGGATAAATTTTTTGCAAATACCCCAGAACTTTCTTCACGTTTCATCAATGCGCATCTACTTTGCACTTGTCGTTACTTCTTTCGTCGAAACCACAAAATTGACGCTCTTGAAAATGTTCATAAGCAAGTAACTCGCCCAAGTCAAATCTTATCTTGACAGAAGAATAATTTCTTTTTTTTGTTTCTCCTACCAACATATTCCTAGAATCTAACTCAATTGCTCTACTCATTTAGGAATTTTGAGTTTTTTTTGGAAAGATAATTTTTAATATAAGTGGTCAATTTTACTTTCTTCAATCTTTTTAATAAGGTTAAGATAATACAGCCTTTCTCCGCGGTCAATGGAAGGATTAAGATAAAATCTCTTAAGGAAGGATATTATATCATGTGTGGGAACAGCAATCCTTCCAATAATTTGAACAAGTCCTTCAGGAAAAGCTGCTGCTAGTCGCCCTATCCCTGGCTCATAAGGAAAATTATAGCCAGAAAATAACTTCTCAGCACGCTTCCAGTCCATAGAACTTGTCCGCTCCACTACATATCTCGAAATTCCTTCAGTTAATTTTTTAACAGCTTCAAAAAGAGTAAGATTTGGAAAATCCTCTTGATTCTTATCCCAACGATAAGTAGCAGATCCATCCTTAAGTTTTAAAGTGTTTTTATCCAAAACTTCAAAATAATACCTTCTAATTGCTCGGCCAATCCTTTTAACAGCCACATCTTTATCTTCAATAGACATAATGTTGAAGATGTGAATAAATTATTAAAACCTTTCGGTTCTTTCAAGCGTCTTCTGTCTCTCTTCTTTGGGCTTAGGAATTTGACCTAGTTGCTCTTTTATAGAATATGCAATTTTTGCTCCAACTATAAGAGACAAACTCTCTAAAGGTATTTTTCTCAATTTATTAAGAGTAGTTAATCCAGCATTATACAACTTGCGTGCTCTGATTCTTCCTATCTGTTTCAGCCTAACTAGAGGAATTAGCTCTTCTTTCACTCCATAATTAAATCTGACCCTAAGTTTTCTTATATCTTTTAAAATTTCCTTGTAACCAAGCAACAAAGCTAGCTCTTGAATGGAATAAATAAGCCAATCACCAATTTTTAATCTTGACCTAAGTTCACCTGGAGTAACTCCAAACTCTGCTAATATCTTATCTTCTGTTGCCTCGTTAATCCAATACTCAAACATCAAAGCAGTCTTAACACTTCTTAAAAAATCATCAAACTCTAAATCCCATTCTTTAGGGATTTTTTGCAAGAATTGATTTTCCCTTTTTCCTATTATTTCGTTCAGCGCCGAAAAATCTCCTATTCTTATGCTAAGAAGAGGCTGCATCTCTATTGTGTTCGAAATAGCATGAAGAAGACTAAACGGCAAAAATTTCTTTTTAACTACTTTTGCTAAGCACTCCACAAAATAATTTGCAGTCAAAGGGTCTATATAGAGCTCAGAAACTCTTCTCCCTATTCTTGTTGCATCTAACTTTCCTTTTCTTTTAGTAATAAATTTCCATTTACTCAAACAATCTAAAACATCGAGAATTTTTTCCTTAACTACAGAAATGTCTCCATGTTGGAATGCGTAAAAAGTTTTAGAAAAAAAGTCAAGGAGAGCATTCTCAGATTTGCAAAACTCACTTGCGATTAAAGCTAGAGTGTGCATTCTCAACACAGGCTCTAAAGCTAATTTTGATTTGATATCTTCTGGCTCACCGTGAATATAGTGGTCAATTATCTCCTCAGCATCTTCCTCATCCCTTGCTAGAATGATACCTTCACCAAAATGGTCATATTGTGGGCGCCCACATCGTCCAAGCATCTGTTGAACTTCCAGTACCGGAATGAAAACTGCACCTATTCCAGGCTGATATCTTTTCAAATCTCGCATTATGACTCTGAAAGAAGGCAAGTTAACTCCGTATGCCAAGCTTGGTGTAGCAACTATTACTCTAATTAAGCCTTTTCTGAAATTGTCTTCTATCAACTTTCTCTGCTCGAAAAGCAAACCAGAGTGGTGAAAAGAAGAGCCTGTCTTTATGCAATTAGCAACTTTTTTGCATTGATGTGTAGGGACTTCTAAAACATTTTCAACCTCATTCGCTAGCCTTTCTAAAGCCTCCTTTTCGTTTTTTGACAAATGTTGAGAAACAACTTTTCCAAGTTTTTCAGCCAAACTCTCTGCACTTTTTCTTGTAGAAACAAAAAATAAAACTTGTTTTCTAAGCTGCAGTGTGTTTTCAACGATTGAAGCTTCTTGAGGGAAATCAGGGTTGAGCTCGTAGCCAGTTTTTTCTAAAAATCTAATCTTCGCATCATACGAAACTCCTTGGTAGAGTTTGACAGGTCTCCACTCAGAAATAACTAAATTTGCATTTAACCATTTTGCCAAATCTTTTGCGTTTTTAATTGTAGCCGATAAAACCAGGGTCTGAGCATTGGGAACGAGTTTTCTCAAAAGTGTTAGAGTTATTTCAAGAGTTGGGCCACGAGAAGGATCGTTTAGCAAATGCGCCTCATCGCAAACTATTAATCCTACATCTCTAATCCATTCTGCGCCATGTCTTATTAGCGAGTCCATTTTTTCATTACTGCAAACGACCCAATCATAATTCTTGAGCCAAGGATCACTAGAATCTAAATCACCTACTGATAAGGCGACTTTTATCCCAAGTCTTCCATATTTCTCTTTAAACTCTTCGTATTTTTCTGAAGCTAAGGCAACAAGAGGAACCATATAAACAGCCTTTCCTTTTTTGTTCAGAATTGTGTTAACAGCAGCTAACTCACAACAAAAAGTTTTCCCAGAAGCTGTTGGAGCAAAAATAACTAGATTTTTTCCCTTAAGCAAACCTTTCTTTAAGGCCTCTTTCTGGACAGGATTTAGTTCTTCAAAATTAGAAATTTCCAGAAGCTTTTTTATCAGTTCAATTTCTTCCATTCTATTCACTTTCTTAGCTTAACAACTTTGATTACTTACATCCGGAAAAGCATCTTTAACCTCGTCTTTCATATACTTAACTAAATAAATTAAACTGTGGATTTGTCTAATTCTGTTTTTCTGCGATTTCTCTAACCCATAGCCCTCTAGCCATATTTATCACTAGACACATGTCTAATATATAAGATTTAGCATTGTAACGAGTTGCAAAAATAAAACTATCTAATTTAGACAAGTTATTATGAGTTTAATATGCCTTGGCATCGAGGGTACTGCTCTAGTTTAGCTGCAGAAATACCTTCGGAGTTGGAATAGTTACAGAAAAAGGTAAAATTGTGGCTGATGAAAGAAGTGTGTATAAGCCAGCATTGGGTAAAGGCATCGTTCCGCACGAGGCTAGATTGCATCATGAAAAAATTGCTGAAGGTGTTCTCCAGAATGCGTTAAAAAAATCGAGGTTAACTTTTGAAGATATTGATGCAATTGCTTATTCTTGCGGACCTGGCTTACCACCTGCATTGATTACTACTGCAAATTTTGCTATCCAGCTTTCAGAAAAATATGAAGCCCCTCTCATAAAGGTGCACCATGGGATCGGGCACGTCGAGATATCACGCTTGTTAACAAAAGCAAAAGATCCAGTAATCCTTTTTCTCTCTGGGGGGCATAACATGATCCTAGCTTATGTAGAGGGCTATTACAGAGTCTTCGGTGAAGCACTAGACATCACCTGTGGGAACCTTATAGACGTAGTTGCTAGAGAAATGGGACTTCCTATGCCTGGAGGTCCAGAACTCGAAAGACTGGCAAAAAACGGAAAATATGTAAATCTGCCAATATCGATAAAAGGAATGGATTTATCATTTAGTGGCATACAAACTGCAGCTCTAAACTTACTGAAAAAAGGTGTTCCAAGGGAAGATATCGCTTACTCTCTGCAAGAAACTTGTTTTGCCATGTTAGCAGAAGTTGCTGAACGCGCTATCGCACACATAAAAAAAGAGGAGTGCTTAGTCACAGGGGGTGTTGCAGCGAATCGTAGGCTAAGAGAAATGATTACAGTAATGTGTGAAGAGAGGGATGCTAAAGCCTTTTTCGTGCCACTTGAGTATTCGGGCGATAATGGAGTTATGATAGCCTGGACAGGAATTTTAGCTCATAAATCTGGATGGAAACCTGATTTTAAAGATAAAATTAATCCTAGATGGAGAATAGATGAAGTCAAAATTACTTGGATTTAGATCAGTTCGCTTTCGCTTACTATAACAAAATCTCCTATGCTCTTTACTGCACTAAACGGAATCAAAACTCTCCCTTTCTCGTCAGATTTCAGATTCAGGTCTGTTAGATGCTTTGTCGGTTGCTCAACTATCAGGTTCAAAAGTTCTCCACTCTCTGTTATGAAATCGATGTTACTAACTATACCAAACTTTCTCCCTGTTTCCTCGCTCACGATCGGCTTTCCAACTATGTCTGCAGCCCTTACTCTCGCTTCAGCCATTAAACACCACCTTATAAAAATATGGTCGTTTTTATTTTTAACTATTTACAAAATAGATAAATTATGGTAAGGTGTTTTATAGGGTTTTTGATCCCAGAAGAAATTAAAAAGGATGTTGAAGCTATAAAAGACGAGTTGAGTAAGTTACCAATAAAATGCAAATTTGTGGAAAGGGAAAACCTTCACGTATGTTTTTCATTTCTTGGAGAGGTTGAAGAAAAAAGAATAGAGCATATAATAAAAACTCTTGATTCTATTTGTAGTAATTTCAAGAGTTTTGAAGTTTTCATCGACGGGATCAAAGCAATTCCGAGTGTGAACTATATCAGAGTATTAGCTCTCGATGTTATAGAAAAAAATGAAAATCTGAAAAATCTGATTGAAGAGATAAGGAACAGAATCGGGGGAGACACCAAACCTCCTCACTTAACTTTGTGTAGAGTAAAAGGAATAAATAACAAAGAGGTTGTTGCCGAAAAAATAGAAGAACTAAAAAAGAGGAAAATCGGAATTCTAAAAATAATGGCAGTACAGCTGATAAAAAGTGAGTTGAGAAGAGCTGGTCCTCTTTACTCAGTTATTCATGAAAGCAAATTCAAGGAATAAACTCTTTCTTTTGGTATGTCTCTGGTTTGAACTCCTCTATGGGTATCCTCTCCCTCAGTGACTTGAATATCTCTTTTTTTGTAAGTTCTTCAACTTCTTTCTCTGAGGGTGCTCTCGCGATATAATCTACCTCGCCAAGTTGTACCATTTCTTTAACTATCAAATCTCCCCCTCTGTCACCATCAACAAATAGGGTCGTAATTTTTTCTTTCATAAGATCAACTATCGCCTCAGGCACAGTTGCCCCTCCTATAGCGATGACATTTTTTATTCCGTTCTTAAGCAAGTTTAAAACATCTGCCCTCCCCTCTACTATTATAATTTCGTCTGAATTTTGAACATCCGGTCCGGCTGGCAGGCCTTCGTATTCTGTTATTTGTGCGGCTCTTGCTGTTTCCCTTATTTTTTCTGTCATGGCAGAAGTGGAGGGGATTTCCTCATCTAGCAATTTTTGCAAAATGTTTTTTGCCCTGTCCAACACATACTCCCTTTTCATATTCCTAACATCCCTTACTGATAGAATCTTAATCTGAGAGTTGTGGGGTCCAATTCTCTCTATGGTTTCGAAGGAAGCAGCGATGAGAGCGGTCTCAGAACTGTCTAAGCTAGATGGGACATAAAATTTCCCGATTGTTCTTCCTTCTTCTGTGTTACTTAGCTCGACGTCTATTCTCCCAATCCTCCCTGTTCTCTGCAATTCCCTCAGATCAAGATCCTGACCTAACAAACCTTCTGTTTGACCGAATATCGCGCCGATTACATCAGGCTTTTCTACAACCCCGTCTGTTGAGAACTCTGCTTCTATTAAATATTTTATCGTAGATTGAGCAAGTTTTGCCATAGTAATCATCCTCCAACAATTTTGTTAATGAATTGAGTTCCTCAATTTTACAAACTCTAAACAAATTTTTGATTTTTTTTCTTAGTGATGAATAAACCTTGATACCGCGTGAAGAGAGTAATTTAGCTAGCCTATGAGCAGCATCGTTGCCTTCTTTGTCAAAATCAGTAAGAATTATTGCTTGTTCTTTTATCTTATCCACAACTTTTTCTAGTGGCTTGCCAGAAATATCTAACACATTATCGAAGCCGAGAACATGCAAAACAGACTTGTCCTTTATTCCTTCGACTATTACAGGCATCGCTCCGTAATTCTTTATCTCATTTTGAATTTCTCTTAATTGATCTGTAAACATACTTGATACTAATATTCGGCTTCGAGTTCATCTCTACAGCTTTCGCACAACCATTGATCGCGAACATTCTGCAGATCTTGGCTATAATTCCCGCAGCTATCACATACACCAGAAGTGACTTTTTCTTTTATTTCAAAGGGCGCCTCCCTCATCTTGAGTCTATACTCAAGCAAATCTAACATTTCAGGAGAGGTTCTTGCTATGTCTGTTAATGAAATGATGCCAACGATTTTCCCTCCCTCGACTACAGGCAATCTCTTTATATTACTCCTTTTCATCTTTCTCGTTGCTTCGACGATATCATCACTAGGCTTGATCGTAACCAGAGGTTTTGACATTATCATCTTAACTCTTAACTCTGAAGGCTTGGCGTTTTTTGATATTACTTTCCTTATCATGTCGCTGTCTGTAACAATCCCGACTGGTCTGTTTTTCCTCGTGACTATTAGAGTGCCTTTTCTTGTTTTTTTCATAAGTTCTCCAGCGTACTTGACCGTTCTGTTTTCGTCTACGGTAACGACTGACCTTGTCATTATATCCTTCACGAGCACTACCATTTCATCACTATAATAACTTTGTTCGCATATAGATTTAATTCTTCAACAAAAATTCTTTGAGAGCTGAGCCATCGTTAACTTTTATCTTTTGTTTCGGATAGAGAATCCTTATTCTGCCATAACCGAAGTCTACGACAAGATAAAAGGGAAATCCTTCCAACTTTTTTTTCATATAACCATAATAATAAAAAGTTTTTTCTCGTGAAGATTTTACTTGCAGCAAAATGCATTTTTTGTTTTTTATACAAACGAGGTCTGCTTCACCTAAGCTGGCCCCGGCTCTCACAACTCTCCAACCATCTCTTTCAAACATAAGTTTTATCTTCCTCTCTGTTCTGTACCCTTTCTTTTTGCTTAGCACCATCAAATTAATTTTAAAATGAATTTAAAATATAAACAAAATAGGAAGTGAACGAAATGAACATTTTAGTTGTAAGTGATTTTCATAACGATGTTGAGAGTTTGATGAAATATATTGATAAGGTGGCTCTTCTTGATTTCGATGTCATAACAGTTGTTGGGGACTTCACGGATTATAATGTCCAGAGAGGCTTTTCAGCAGTTGACATCGGAAGGCTTATTATCGAAGAGCTAAGCAGCCTTAACAAACCTATACTAGCCACACCTGGAAATTTTGACAAGGAACTCTTACCTTTTTTTGAAGAAGAAGATATACTGCTCCACGGAAACGGCAAGATCATAAAAAACGTTGGTTTTTATGGGTTCGGAGGAGCGAAAACACCTTTTAACACACCTTTTGAGCCGAGCGAAACTGAAGTAGAAAACGGCTTGCTGAAAGGCTATGAGGAGGTTAAGAATTGCAAGACGAAAGTCCAAGTAACCCACATTCCTCCTAGAAATACAAAACTTGACATTGTATTCACAGGAGCGCACGTTGGATCAGAAGTTGTAAGAAAATTTATTGAAAAATATCAGCCGAATGTTGCTGTTTGTGCACACATACACGAAGCAAGGGGGACGGATGAGATTGGAGAGACTAAAATAATCAATTCTGGGAGATTCCCTGAAGGATATTGCGGCTTAGTTACAGTCGAAAAGGATAGAACTGAAACAAAAATAATTAATTTGATATAAGTTATGTAGTACCAAAAACTATTTTTTATTTAACGCGCAATATTTACAAAAAATTTGCCTGCACAAGAAAAGGGTAAATGATGAATGCAAATTCTCTTATAAATATTTCTGTAGAAAAAGATACAAAAGTTCAGAAAGAGGATTTGGAATCTGTTGTTCTGGGGCTTGCTGAAAGATTAGATTTCATAGATATCCAGATATTGAGGAAGTTTTATATGACTGGGAAGGAATTCCCAAACGACACTCAACCATATTGCTTCCCACTGCTATTCAAAGAGATGAAGGAGAGCCACCACTTGAAAATAGGTATTGAAGCAATGAGAAAAAGGCTAAAGAATTTGGAAAGGGTTGGGTTAATTCAAAAAGTTAAATATTCAAATCCAACCAGTTATACCCCAGTTAGAGGATTGGAGCAGGTAGTAAGAGCTGTTATAACAAGGTTCTTTTTAATTAATGGGTTAACAAAATTTTTATGAAGTTTCCAGCTTAGAGAATTAATGAAAAGTGTCGAATAAAAGTTAAAGTTGATACTATTTGTTATTTTTAATTTTTTATGAATTTTTTATGAAAGTTTTCTCGGATTCTAACATTAAATATGAAAATTCCAACGAATTTGTAGCATTCTTCTAACTTATACATTATACTTTATACATTATGTAAACATCATAAATAATATAAAAGGCTAAGCAAATAAATATTTGTGAACGAATTTATAGTTAAGAAAATTTTTGAAAAACATGCTAAAGATTTTAAGATAAATTTTGCTAAAGAAGTTCCTGTAGAGAATGGGAAAATAGATTACGAAATTTTTTCCAGTGGCAAACGTTTTGCTGTTGAGGCAAAGGGAACTAGATCAGACGAATACTCTACCATAGGTCAGTTGTTGAACGCAAAGAGAACTTATTCCCATGTTTACCTCCTAGCTCCAGTTGGTTTCCTTAAAAAAGTCTGGAAGATTCTCAAGGCTACGAACACAATTACGGACATAGGTCTTATGACTGTTAGTAGCAAAAAGCTTTACATTCTTAAAAAACCAGATCCAAAAAGCTACTACTACAACCCACCAGTAGAAACACCAAAGAAATCAACAAAAAAACGCATGTTTATTAATGAGGCTGAAATTAATTTGGAATCAATTTTAAGGAGCAAAATCTTCACAGTTTCAGATATTGCAAAAACATTAAACATTTCGATGGCAAAAGCATATCACAGGTTAGCGAGGCTTAAGGCTGTGGGGATGGTCGAAGAAGTACTATATGGTGGTAATCCCAAAAGATATAGATTTATCAAATCTAGAAGGTTGGGTGAAAAGATAGATTTATAGCTAAACTGAAATGATTTTGAAAGTTTGTAAAAATTAATAAATCTGTAAAGTCATAGAAAATATGCATGAAGCGTGGGAGACCGAGTGAAAGGGGAGCGATCCAAACTAGTATTCTGGAAGTTCTTTCCTCAACACAAATACCTCTTACCATATCTTCTTTAGCAAAGATGATTTCCCAAAAAGTTGGTAGAACTGTTAGCTGGAATACTGTCCGGAAATATTTAGATGAACTAGTACAGATAGGGAAAGTTCAGCCGTTACGTCTACCACACTCAAAAATCGAAGGCAAAAACGGTCTTACTGTCTATCAGTTGAAAAAATAGCTATTCCTCACAAAAAAGGAAAGAAGGGCTGTTTATATGCTAAAAAAATAATTAATTCTATGGTTTTTATGGAGAAGCCAGAAGTTATAAGAAAATTTCTAGAAAAAGGATGTCAGCTCGATTCAGAGAGTTTAAATTTTTTTTATCAAAGTCAGGGAAAAATCAATCATTTTTTAACTAAGATCGAGAAATTAGCCGAAAAACCAACAACGGTTACTTTTGATTTGGTCAAAAAACTGTTAGAAATAAAAGAGAAAGAATACGACGTTGAGGTAATAAAAAAAGTAAGTAACTGGAAAGGAGTTGCTGCTGTCGGGGATTTAATAGATTTTCTTCTAAGAAGATACGAGAGCATGAAACGTTTTCTTGTTAACCGATTAGACCTAATAAACCCCATTTCAATCAACAAGATCACACAAAAAACAAGAAAGTTTTCCCTAATCGCGATGGTCAAAGAAAAAAATGAGGATGAGAAATCACTTATAGTCGAGGATACAACTGGTGAGCTCACAGTTTTTTTCGATGAGAAGGTTAAGGATTCTTACGATGATTTAGTTCTAGACGAAGTTCTTGGTCTGGTTTGCGAAAAAGAGAATGGTACAGTAAAAGTAAAAGACTTGCTATTTCCGGACATTCCACTCAAAAGAGAGATAAACAAGACAAAAGAAGATGTCTTCTGCCTTTTTGTTTCTGACTTGCATATGGATAGCGATGATTTCCTTAGAGATAGCTATGAAAAATTTTTAAGTTGGGTAAAGAAAACTGACTATGAAAAATTTTACATCTTTGTCTTGGGCGACGTCTCCAAGGAAGAAGAAGATATAAAGAATTTTTTTGGTAGTTTACCTGATAATAGTTTTAAAATTTTCTTAAAAGGAGCTGTAGATCCTGACATTCAAATTGGTGATTTAACCCTTCGTGATCCTTCTATGCTGAAGATCGAGAACGTAATCTGTTTGGTTTGCCACGGTGATTTTTTTCATCCATATCAGACAATTTGGAAAAATAAAACAGCAGAAAATATACTATTAAATTTGCTTAAAAAAAGACACATAAACCCTGTTTTTAGTAACAGAATTTATGAAAAAGACCCCTTTCTCCTAGATTTAGTTCCCGATATTTTTGTTTCAGGTTTCTTTCATTATCCTTCAGCAATGAACTACAAAGGAACAACAATAATTACCACTGGCAGTTTCGTATCAGAACCAATTTTCTGGCTAATAAATTTGAGGACGCGTGAAATTATTAAGCTTAACTTTACATAAGATATGAATATGGAGCTATCTTTCCAGCTATTTGATTGTGATTATGTCTTGGTTGACAATAAGCCTGTCGTAAGACTATTTGGAAAAACAAAAGATAACAATTCAGTCTGTGCATTTTACGACGGTTTCCTCCCTTATTTTTATGTTCTTCCCAGAAAAAATTCTGAGGATGCGGTTATGGAATTCCTAGAAAAAAATTTTAAACAATTGCTGGTTGATGTTGTAAGAGAGCAAAAATTCTTACCAACAGGATTTCAAAAAGAAAAAACACAATTACTTAAGATAATTCTTAAAGATCCTTCACAAGTTGCTAGAGTAAGGGAAGAGATGAAAAAACAGGATTTCGTTTCAGAAATTTTCGAGGCAGACATACTTTTCAAATATCGTTTCATGGCAGATTTTGATTTGTGTGGGATGAAGTGGGTCAGAGTTACTGGAGATAATGCAAACACAGTAACAACCAAGACAGATATAGCGATGAATGCAAAATCAATAGAGCCTTTAGAAGAAAATTTTAACGTTGCTTTTAAATATCTCGGCGTTGATATCGAAGTGGTTCCAGGAAGAGAAGGCATTCCAAATTCGCTTAAAAATCCAATAGCGATGATTAGTCTTTCTTTTTTTCCAGCATTCGAAGCCCGTAACACGTTAGTCCTCGTTTCTAAGCCGGTAAAAAGAAAAGAAAAAGATGTTCTAGTTTTTAGAAATGAAAGAGAAATGCTTGAAGAGTTTGTTAGGATAATAAATAATTTCGACGCAGATATAATCGTTGGTTATAATATAAACAATTTCGATTTCCCGTATATTCTCGACAGGTTAAGGGTTAACAAGGTTTCAAGGGCTATAGGAAGGTGTCAGCAAAAACAGGCAATTTCGAAAAAGCTCGGTACAAGATCAAGAAATTCTATTGTTGGAAGAATAGTGGTTGATGTCTACGAGCTGATAAAAGAATCTGTTGAAAAAGGTTTGTTAAGACTTAAAAGATATGGTTTGGGGGATGTTGCAAAAGAACTTCTCGGTGAAGAAAAAATCGCCATTTCTCATGGAGAAATAAGCAAATATTGGAATGGCACTGAAGAACAGATCGAAAAGTTGATAGAATATGCGAGAAAAGACGCTGAACTTGCTTTAAAACTCCTTTTAGAAAGAGAAATGCTTGATAAATTCGTAGAACTTTCAAAAGTCTCTGGGCTGTTGCTGCAAGATGTTTTGGACAGCAGAGAAGCCGCAAGAGTTGAAAATTTGTTGCTGAAAGAATTTGATAAACAAGGCTTTGTGATTCCAGAAAAGCCAGACTCAAAGGAAATCTTAAAGAGAATGGAAGAAAGGGAGGCAAAAGGCCTAAAAGGAGCTTTGGTCTTAGAACCGCAGATCGGCTTGCACAAAAATTGTGTTGTTTACTTAGATTTTCGTTCGATGTACCCTTCGATATTTATCGCATACAACATCTGTCCAACAACCTTGGTTTCAAAAAAAGAAGATATAAAAGCTATTACCACATCTTTTGGTACAGCCTTTGTTTCTCCAAAGGTTAGGGAAGGAATTATACCTAAGATAGTCAAGCGTTTAATGGAAGAAAGAGATAAGGTAAGAGATGAGATGAAAGCAGCTAGTGGGAAAGAGAAAAAATTTTTAGATGCAAAACAATATGCTTTGAAAATAATGACGAATGCTTTCTATGGGTATACAGGCTACCCAAGAGCAAGGTTTTATGTTTTGGACATAGCTAATGCTATTACAAGTTGCGGAAGAGAGTTGATTCAAAAAACAAAGCATATTGTTGAAAGAGATAGAATGTTTAAAGTCATCTATGGAGACACAGATTCTATAATGGTTAGATTGCAGACAAATGATTTGGATGAAGCAATTAAATTAGGTGAAGAACTCGCAAGCAGAATAAACAGAGAGCTCCAAGGAACGGTTCAGATAAAAATTGAAAACGTGTTTAAGACTCTCCTTGTTCTGTCAAAGAAAAGATACGCTGGCTGGAGTTTTGAAAGGACAAATGGTGAATGGAACGGAGAAATAATCATGAAAGGGATAGAGACAGTGAGAAGAGATTGGGCTGAGCTAGTTTCGAAGACTCTGTATGACGTGCTAGAGATAATTTTGAAAGAGCAGGATCCAAAAAAAGCGCTTAAATATGTTAAAGATGTTTTATTCAAGTTGAATAAAGGTGAGACTCCACTCGAGGATTTAGTCATAACAAAGAGTATTTCTAAGCCGTTAAAAGAGTATAAGGGAATTCAACCACATGTTGAGTTGGTAAAGAAGTTGAAAAAGAGGTCGCCTGCTGGAGCTCCCAGTATAGGGGACAGAATTGGGTATGTAATCGTTAAAGGTATGCAGTTGATGTCTAACAGAGCCGAAGATCCTGAGTACGTTAAACAGCACAACCTAAAGATAGACTCTAGGTATTATATAGAGAGCCAGATTTTGCCACCTTTGGAAAGGGTTTTCGAAGCTTTAGGCATAAGCAAAGCAGATCTTATAGGAGTTGGTAAGCAGTTGTTGCTAGCAGAGGCGATAAAGGAAGGCTTGGAAAAAACAAGAGAAGAGCCGCTAGAGTCTATAGATGGCATTATTTGCAGCAAGTGCGATAAGATTTTCAGGAGAGTTTCTTTAGTTGGAAAATGTGTTGATTGCGGAGGAGAGCTACTCTTCCATTCAAGCGGAATCAAATCGAGGTATATGCTTCATGCTTCTTAACATAGATTTGACAGTTGTTAAACTTTTGAATCAGCAATTCTTAGCCCCGTTGAATTATTTGCTCATTTTTGTAATTTATTCAGTCTACGGTTTTCTCATTTTTTTAGTCTACTTTTTCTTCAAAACAAAAAAGAGCAATAAATTATCTCATCTTTTTTTTACGTCTGTTCTTGGCTATGTTCTTGTCGTTTCTCTCAAATTTTTGTTTGCGAGAACAGACTTAGGTCTGCTCCTTGGAAGACCTGGGAATCTCAGGCCATACGATGTCGATCCTACAATAAACGTCATTTTTAAAAAAACAGACCCTGCGTTTCCGTCCTCGCATGCATTTATAGCTTTTTTGTCCTTTTATTTTTTACCAAAAAAATTTAGATTTAAATGTTTATTTGCTGCGTATTTGCTTTTTTTAATACCCCTTGCTTCTATGTGTACTGGCGTGCATTATCCCTCAGATGTTATTGCTGGTGCTGTCCTCGGAATAATCATACCAAGAATAATTTCTGAAAAAATCACAAGCAGGTTTGTTAACTTTTTAAGTAGCTTTTAAGATCTCTCGATATGTCGGATTTATTATTATCGCGCTGATTAGCAGCCCACTGATCAAGGACAAACCAAACCCTTTCCACGTCGTAAACAGAGTAACAAAAGAAATCACCGCTGTCAATATGCTCAAAAGCCTGTCAAGACCAATGATTTTTTTGTATTTGTACTGCAGACTAATTTCCCTTTTCTTTATAACTTTTTCAGAAGTTATAAATAGTTTTATCATAGTTATGCATGTGATTGAAATCAAGCCTATAATAGTCGGCATGTCGACGAGCCATCCGCGAGCAAAATAAGACTGAGAGAGAGCGATAACCCCAAAAATAGAAATGATTTCTGAGGCTAGCAAAGCCATAGCATATAAACCAGGCTTTATTTTTTTATAAATTAGATATGTTAAACCAATCGGGAGGATTATCAAAACTGCTACAATTACTACTAATGCATGTACAATCTTACCATAGGTTGGTTCGAATAGCTCAATGTCAGCTATTTCTAACCCTGTTGGCAATTCTTTTGTTTCTAAAGCAGCTTCTATCTTTGATTTGTCATCCGTTGCTGCCTTAGCAGTCTTTCTAAATCCTATTACAGCTATGTTCTTAATCTCCTTTCCGACCATCTCGAAAGGAATGTTTAGTTTGTTTATCTCCTCACCGTCAAGAGAATAAACCAGAGAACCTTCTGATACAGCCTGAGCTCCTATAATTGTTGTAGAAAGCCTTCTCGTGATTTTTGCAAACTTCTGCGATGCTTGTTTTGAAACTTCAAAAATAACGCCAAACTCATAGCTTCTTGTGTTTGGTTCGTATTTAACGTAGCTGAAATCCTTTAAAACTCTCAACACGTCTTCGTTGGAGAAGAACAAGGCTTTTAAAAATGCGGATGTGTTGGTGATGTTAACTATTTCAAAATTTATATTCTCTAGTGAAAAGTTATGGCCTATCTCGTAGGAAGAACCGTTGACCTTTAATTTTTTGTCCTCTAGTACAATAGGATAACTGCTGTCTCCGACCAGAACTTTTCCTGTGTTGTTTGTGAATTTTATTTCTTCGAGAATTTTTGCCTCGAACCTTCCATTCATTATTAAAAGGTTTATGTTCTCATCTTTTAAGCTGAAGATTCTTATCGAGTTGTTAGAGATTAAAACTCTTATTTCAGGAAGTGCTAAAGCTTTTGCTCTTTTTTCTATGATATTTTTTATTTCCTCCAGTTCTTTTGAAGAGACTGTTTTTTCTGTTTTTAGAGTTGTTATAGTTCCGCCCGCTAGATCTGTTCCGAAAATTAGCTCTTTAGTTTCTGTGTCACTAACACTTATGCCAAGATCACCATCTTTAATAACAACACATCCTCCTGGCCCTCCATTAACGACCATAGCAACGTATTCCCCAGCTTTAATTCCTTTAATCGCGTTTTTAAAATCTTTACTGTTTTTAACGGAAAAGCCGGAAACTTGTGTTATTATATTCCCTTCTTTTAATTCTCCACATTTGGAACCTTTTTCTATCGAAAAAACAACCACTCCAGATTTTTTGA